>CAYQQI010000031.1:0-10210 GCA_964419595.1 uncultured Candidatus Saccharibacteria bacterium | reverse complement strand
TCCTCGGGGGATACCGCCGATACCGAGTGCCCAATCCACGCCGATAGAGCCGGTGGGGATGGCATTCACGTCCACCTTCGGCGTCGCGCCGAGCATCATAATAGAATCGTCGCCGAATTTCGTTTTGATGTCTGAGAGCGCTCGCTCGATGTCTTTATCGGTCCCGGTGCCTGTTTCTTTCAATGCTTTCGTCTTTTTCGCTCCGAATGCCATATCGTTGTCTTTCTAGCAGGATAATGAAGCAAGTATACCCTACGGGTTTTGGGGCACGGATGTGGCCGTTTCCGGGCTCGACGTGGCGCCTCGCACCGACGTAGAGCTTGCCTGCCCTGAGCTTGTCGAAGGGGTCGAAGTAGGGGTGTACACAATTTCCACGATTTCCTGCACTTTTCTACCGTAGCGGTCGGTCGCATCCAACATGATGCGATTCAGCCCGGCGGAAAGCAGATACGGCTCATCGAACGCGCCCGCTTCTGTCACAGAAATAGGCCTGCCGTTCATGGAGAGTTCCGCAATTCGCTCGGCCTTACCCTGTATCGATATAAAGGGCTCTTCTACCTTAGTAACGTCTGAAGTGACGGAAATACTCGGGCCATACAGCACACCGCGCGCCTCAAAATATGCGTATCCGATAATAAGGAGAAAAAACAGGATGAGGGCAATGCGGGTGATGCGTCCGTCGCGGTAGGGCAACATACCCTAGTTCTCGCGCGGGTCGTCGCTGAATTCTTCTGTCTCAAGTGGCGCCGCGGCAAGCTCGTCGGCATTCCCCGCGCCGATTATTTCTCGTGGTTTTGCGCCATCCGCCGGCCCTATCACGCCGCGTTCCTCAAGAATATCCATGAGTTTCGCTGCACGAGCGTAGCCGACACCAAGTTTTCGCTGCAAGTACGAGGTTGATGCTTTTCCTGCCTCAATAACGGTCTGCTTTGCCTGCGGGTAGAGCTCGTCGTCATCCTCATCCCCGCCGTCACCGATCATCGAAGAGAATATTGCATCTGTTCCGCCGGCCACCTTGTCAGTCACATTGATATCGGTCGCAAGTGTCGGTTCGTTATTCTTTGCGATATTCGCCACGATGCTCTTTACCTCGGCTTCCGAAATATAGGGAGCCTGAATACGGTTCGGTTTCGACATTTCGCCCGAGAGGAACAACATGTCGCCCGCACCAAGCAGTGATTCCGCACCGCCCATGTCCAAAATAGTGCGTGAATCGATCTGCGACGATACCTGGAGTGCGACACGTGCGGGGATGTTCGCTTTGATGAGACCCGTAATCACTTTTACCGACGGGCGCTGCGTGGAGAGGATTAAGTGGATACCCACCGCGCGGCTCATTTGCGCCAATCGCACGATGCCGCTTTCAAGTTCGCGCGGGTACGCGGTCATGATGTCGGCCAATTCGTCGATAATGAGCACAATATACGGCATCGCTTCCGGCATGGGTTTGTCATCTTGCTGACCACGCTCCAAAGCAGGTTTCAAGATGGTGTCGTGGTAGGAGCTGATATCGCGCACGCGCTCGGCTTCGAGAATGTTGTAGCGCCTCTCCATTTCCTTCGCGAGCCATTTCAGCGCGAGTATCGCTTTTTTGGCGTCGGTGATCACCGGGGTAAGCAAGTGGGGGATAGGGTTATACAGCGTGAGTTCAACCCGCTTCGGGTCCACCATGATGAATCGCAAACGCTCCGGTCCGCAACGGTACAAGAGCGAAATAACGATGTCGTGAATGGTGACCGATTTGCCTGCACCGGTTGTACCTGCAACGAGCATGTGGGGCATGCGTGCAAGATCGGCATATTGCGGAGCGCCGGTGATGGTGCGACCGAGCGCAATGAGAAGTGATTTTTCCGAACCCGTGAATCCTTCGTCGGAAACGAGCGGTCCCATCCCGAGTGTTGTGCGCGAGATATTCGGCACTTCAATGCCGACCAAGGACTTTCCTGGAATCGGTGCTTCGATGCGAACAGGGGATGCTGCGAGCGCGAGTTCCAAGTTACTCTGCAGTGCAACAATTTTCGCCAACCGCACACCCTCTGCGGGTTTCATCGAGTACCGCGTGACCGTCGGCCCGATATTTGCTTCATCCATTTCTACCTGGATACCGAAATTCTGCAGTGTGCGCTTGATGATGTTCATGTTTGCTTTCACATCACCAACCTCCGGCTTACCTTTGTTTTTTGCCAAGAGCGATGTAGGCGGCGGCGTGTAGGTGCTTCCGGTTGCGGCAATGATAGGGAAGCCGCCTTCGTCCGAAACTTTGTCTGAGAACTTTTTTATTTCCGGCTCCTTTTCTTTTTTGGCCGCAATCTCCGGAACGAGCGCAGGCTCGTCATCGGGCTCCACCGTCATGCCGGTTACCGGCACGTCATCGAGTGCAACCGGAATAAGAGTACCGTCCTCCTCAGTTGGATTCAAAAGATTTTTGAACCATCGCACAACCTCTCCCAGATGAATATCGAATGCAATAACAAGCGCCATGACAACGAATGCGAGCAAAAATATTACTGTGGCGGCAGTGTCTACTGTTGCAAGGAGCGGTGCGGATATCGCATCGCCCAATATGCCGCCGGCCATCGGGTAGGTAAGTGCAATCAGTCCGAGTCCCGACAATAAAAAGATTGCCATCGATATCACATGCACCCACGAAACACTCTGCTCAAGTGAGCGAAATATTAGTATCGCAAGCATGACCATGGAGAGCGGTAGCAGTAAATACCCGATACCGAGTAGCCACGAGAGTCCGTTGTACATTGCACTGCCGGCGGTCCCGCCAAGGCCAAGGAGCGCAAGCAAAAGGAATCCCGATATTGCAAACAGAAAGATAGCAATAACACCCCGAAGCGCTTCCGAGCTTATAACGCTGGTCGATGCCTCATCATCCTCGTTTTTACGCCTTCCATTCTTGCGTGGCTTGTCTTTGCCGCGATCTTTCATGGGCACATCATATCACGCGTGGGGGAACGATTTCTGTAAAAAAGCGAGACATTGAGCCATCGAATGCGTATTTGTCCGAATGGAATGAGCGGGCACCCGACAAAAGGTTGCGTTTTCACCCGTCCTTTATATAATCGCCACACGTTTCAAATGTCCTATATTTTTATAGGTCAGACGAATCTCAAAATGGAAGACAATAAGGACGTACAAAAGACAGAAAACCTAGGGAAGTTTTTCGACTCCCAGAATGTCCGATTGAATCCGTTTGGAGACAATCGTGCGGCCGATAGGGCCTACCGTCGAGCCGAAAGGATAGCCGCAGCTGTCCATTTACTTACAAATCACATCGATGCCGACGAGCCGGTCCGAGTTTCAGTTCGCGGCGAGGCATTTGCACTACTGAGTGCGATGCTGAAGGTGCGCGATGAGATGCGTTCCCCGAACTCAAGCGGGATAGTTTCAGTTCTTTCCACCATTCGTCACATGATATCGCTGGTCCGCATGCTTGCGATATCCGGCTTTGCCTCAACGCAGAACGTGGGTGCGATCGTAGAAGCACTCGACGAGCTCGGTAATTTTATGCACGTGTCTCAGCGCACAAATTTCTCTGAAAGCGTTGTTGTAACTCGCGATGAATTGCTTGATGTGGGTACCATGCCCGCGCGCTCCGCGACTGTTACCCTAAAGGACATAAAGGACACGACAGTAGTGAGGGAAGCGATGAGTGCATCCGATGTCGCGATAACGACTGTGAAGGCGCCGGTGGAGAACGGACAAATGACCGTTCGTAAGCAAAGTATATTGGAGATACTCCGTTCAAGCGGTTCAATGGGTATTAAAGACATCTGTTCCAATTTGCCTGAATACAGCGAAAAGATGATCCAACGAGAGCTTTTGGCGTTGGTTTCAGACGGTCGGGTGATAAAGTCGGGGCTGAAGCGATGGTCTCGTTACAGTGTTGCTTCATGAGCATATATTTCAACATGAAATATACCCCCTGGACATACGTCTCCTTAATTGACTCCGGTGTGGCGGTGCAGTATCCTGCCCCGGTAACTTGGGAAGTGAAATAGCCTTTAAATTAGGCCATTTTACTCACAAGTTATCCACAAAACGGAGTTTTGCTCAGACAGGCGTTTTCTGGCTTCCAGTATATAATTGTGCGGACGCATACTTCATGCGTTGCACAGGGAAGCGAATTCGCTCGCTGTGTCGCTCTTTGACATTTTATATATTGGAATAGATTTCGGTGATCGCATCACCAGATTTTCATGGCGCACGACGAATGTACGTGTGCTCATGAATTGTATTCGTCGTTACTGATTCTCCCGACAGGATTGATACGCTGTACGACATTTCCTCATCGCTGCTACTCCCACCGCTTCGCGTCGACTTTAACAAGAGGCATGGGTTAGCAAATACATTATTAGTGGACACTCTATTAATAGAGTGTTCGCAAAAAAACGGACAGGTATTCACGTCGAATGAATACGTGTACGGTTCCGTACTTTCTTATGTAAAGTACGTAATACAAAGGTCAAACAATAACTATGAGTAAAGCATTAGCAACAAAGAATGTTGCGGCAGTACTTTTGGGCATTGGTATGATCCTTTCGGTTTTTGCTTTCGCCACTCCGGCTAAGGCAGATGTCGTTTCGGATCTCCAGGCTCAGATCAACGCACTGCTCGCACAGATCTCTGCACTCCAGGGCTCTTCATCGAGCTCTTCATGCAATTTCTCGTTCACGATGAACCTCAAACAGGGTTCAACGGGGGCTGAAGTCATGAACTTGCAGAAATTCCTTAACAAATCATCGGACACTCAGGTCGCGGTAAGCGGCGCTGGTTCACCGGGTAACGAAACCTCTACCTTCGGTCCTGCAACGAAACGAGCAGTGATCAAGTTCCAGGAGAAGTATGCGGCTGACATCCTCACGCCGAACGGCCTCTCAATGGGAACAGGTAACTGGTTCGCTTCAACTCGCGCAAAGGCAAACGCCCTCTGCTCGTCTGGCGGACCGGTCGTAACACCGCCGAACACAACTCCGGGAACGCTCGCAGTAACAGCAGGCTCACAGCCGGCTAACTCGCTCGCTCCTCAGGGTTCTGCTCGTGTTCCGTTCACCAACTTCACTTTGACGAACACGTCGAATGCTGCAGTTACGGTAACGGGCGTCACGGTCACCCGCACAGGTCTCGCATCTGACTCCGTCTTCGCAGGCGTAGTTCTTCTCGATCAAAACGGACTCCAAATCGGAACTCCGCGCACGTTCGACACGAACCACCAGGCGACGATTGGCGAATCAATGACACTTCAGCCTGGCCAGTCCATGACCTTCACGGTCGCTGGTAACATGGCTGCTGCGCTCACGAACTTCGCTGGGCAGGTTGCGGCACTCCAGGTCACCGGTATCCAAACGACAAGCACGGTCTCAGGTTCCCTCCCGATCTCGGGTGCAAACCAGACGATCAATGCATCGCTTGCGATCGGTACAGCAACTGCAAACACCTCGTCCTTTGATCCTGACTCTGCTCAGACAAAGAACATTGGTGACACAGCTGTTCGCTTCTCAGGTATCCGCCTCACGGCTGGTTCTGCAGAAGACGTCCGCCTCTTCTCGATCCGATGGCGCTTGAATGGCTCTGCCTCAGCAAGCGACGTCTCCAACATCATGACTGTCGTTAACGGCACGAGCTACCCAACGGTACTCTCCGCTGACGGCCGCTACTTCACGACTACAATCGCTGGTGGCGTTCTCATGACGAAGGGCAACTCTGCAGATGTTTACGTTCAGGGAGACATCACTGGTACCAATTCGAACTCTCGAATCATCCAGTTCGATATCGACCGACCGTCCGACATCTACATCGTTGGTCAGACCTACGGTTACGGCATCGCAGCAACAGCAGCTTCGTTTGAAGGTGCATCTGCTTCATCTGCTTCAACCCACGCTTCTGGCTTCTTCGGTTCAGGAGGTGTCTCAGTACAGCCTTTCTTCCAGGGTTCAACAGTATCTGTAGTGGGCACGTCGGTAACGACGATCGCACGCGCAACGGAAGTTCCGTCCGCAAACGTTGCAGTTAACGTTCCGAACCAGATCCTCGGCGGATTCGTCGCGGACATCAAGGGAGAAGCGCTTACTGTTCAGACTGTACGCGTGTACGTCACAAGCTCCGGTACTTCAACCATCGCTGAACTCACAAACATCACTCTCGTCGACGACGCGGGTGTGGTTGTAGCAGGTCCGGTTGACGCTTCTGGTAGCGTTGTCACGTTCAACAACACAGTTACCTTCAAGTCTGGTCGCCATGTCTATACCATCAAGGGCACAGTCCCGACTGGTACGGCAAACGGCGCGATCTTCACACTTAACACCACTCCGTCAGGATGGTCGGGTGTGACGGGTCAGCAGACTGGCAACACGTACACGATCACACAGACAAACTTCACCATGAACACGATGACTGTTCGCGGTGCAGCCTTGCACATCTCTGCGTCGGCTCAGCCGGCTTCACAGACGATCGTTGCAGGTGGTTCTGCAGTCACGCTTGCAAATATCCAGCTCGACGCATCGCAGTCGGGTGAAGACATTCGCATGAATGGAATCGTGCTCTCAGCTACCTCGAGCGTTGGTACAGGTGCCACAGGCATCGGTGCGCTCTCGAACTGCCAGGTGTACAACGGCGCAAACGCCTTGAACACCGGTTCGAACACGCTCAACACGGTCGCGAATGCAACTGTTAGCACAAACAACATTGTCTTCGACAACTCACTCACGATCCCGAAGGGAACCGTGGTTGTGTTGACCGTTAAGTGCAACGTAGGCAGCAACGCTGCAGCAGGTACATACCAGGTTGGTGTAAACCACACTTCGGTTACGACCTTCGCAGCAACAGGCGTTCAGTCTGGAAGCTCGCTCACGAACGGTACGAACCTCACATCAACAGCTGGTGGTAGCGGTCTCCAGACCGTTGGCACAAGCGCGCTTACTGTGATCACTTCACCTTCGTCTCCTTCGTACGCATATGCGGCCGGTGGCTCGACTGGTGTTACTGTCGGAGCGCTTCAGCTCCGAGGAACAAGCGAAGACATGACGCTCACTGAGCTCGGTCTCTCCGGTTCTGCAAGCATCAACTCTGATGTCGTCCAGGCTACCGTCTGGAACGGCGCAACTCAGGTTGGTACCGTTACCTTCACGGGCAACACGGTCGCAACGTCGACTCTCTCGACACCGGTCTTGCTCACGAAGGACACAGACGTAACTCTCACGATCAAGGCTAACATCGCAAATGTCGGCACTGGTCAGTCAGGTACGCCGGGTGACCTCGTCACGATTAACTTCAGTGGCGCAAAGGCAACGGGTAACAATTCGGGCAACACGATCTACGCAACCGGTTCTTCGAACGTGGCTGGCGTACGCATCGAGCGCTCGTACCCGACTGTCGCACTCGTGAGCCTCGGCTCAACGGGCGTTGCAGACGGTAAGCTCATCCGCTTCTCGATCTCGGCAAACTCTGCTGGTTCAGTTGGCGTTGAGCAGTTCGCATTCACCATCGCAAGCTCCTCGGGTGTTACGGTCAGCAACCAGATCCTCTACGCATACACCGACTCGAACTTCTCGAGCCCGGTATCAAGCGCAGCTTCTGGTCAGTTGAACGCAACTCCGGCAGCTACGGCATCGACTAAGATCGTCACCGACAACGTAAACGGCGGCGTTCTTCAGATCCCTGCGAACACGACGTACTACTTCGAACTTCGCGCAAGCGTTGCAGGAACCGTTACAGGTTCGTCGATCACGACGACCCTCCTCGGTGACACTGCGTACCAGCGAGCAGCTACGAGCACCATCAACGGCGCACGTAACTTCGTCTGGTCGCCGAACTCGACGACAACCACGTCGTACATGGGAACGGACTTCACAAGCGGTTATGGCGTCCCTGGCCTCCCGGCTTCGGGTCTCACCCAGACTCGCTCTCAGTAATCCTTCTTAGGGTCACTCCATATGACCTCACCGAGCTTCGGCTCGCGGTCATAGACGAAAGGCCTCTCTCCGAAAGGAGAGAGGCCTTTTCGTTTGAAAAAACAGCAAGAAACAGTAAGTGCTGCAAATCGGCATCGTCTCATGTATGATGGCACCCATGAATCGATCCACACTTTCAGCCGCGGGAGCCTTGGTGCTCGCAATCGCTATTATTCTTGCCGGCTACCTCTATCAAAACAATCAGGCGGCACTCGCTACCATTGCAGAAACGCAGAATGTTGCTTCGAGCACATCTCCGGACTTTGTTATCACTGGCTCCGGTTCAGGCGACGATCGCGGTACCACCAAGATCTTGCCCATCGTCGATGAGTCCATCAAAGTGCCCGACTTTAAACGAGCGCTCACATTCCCGGCAAATACCACGCTGAATGCAGAAGCAAAAGCGGCGCTTTTGAAGAGCTATGCAAAAACGCAGGCAGTCATCGCTAAAGACGCGCTGTCGTTCAACGAATGGATATTCCTCGGCAACGACAATCTTATTGCGGGCAACATTAAAATCGCACAGGAATATTGGGAATACGTATCGAGCCGCTGGCCCACCAATCAGGCGTCGTTCAACAATCTCGGCGACCTCTACATGAACTACCTGAAGGACTACCCGAAGGCCGAAAAGAATTGGCTCAAAGCAATCGATAATAAAGCGAACGACCCGGGCGTGTACGCCAACCTCTTTTCGCTCTACACCAACACTTCCTACAAGCCCACGAATTCCGCAGCGGAAGACATATTGAAAAAGGGAATTGCTGCCAACCCGCATGCCACAAACCTGCAGTACGACCTCGCTATGTATTACCGCAAACTCGGCCGCACCGCGGATGCGCAGGCAATGTTCCAGGCAGCAATTGCGAACGCGCAGTCCCAAGGCCAGACCGAGCTCGCCGCCCAAATCAAAGCCGAAGCCGCCAAGAAGTAAGGACGTAGCTAAAGACGTAGGGAAGTAACCAAACCACCGACGCCCCACCCCCTGCCGGCCCCCGCGCCGCTCTACTCATCGTGCTCTCTGCCCCTTCTCATCGCAGCCTTTTCACCTATATGTGTATGCATTAAGAATCCCATGGGATTCTTAATGCATACAGGGTGCTAGAGCTTAAACTTTCGTCTTATCTCTGTATCTCTTTCGATTGAGTCAGCGATAATGTATAGAACCTCTTTTCCCAAACCGAATTCGGTTTTGAGAAGCACGACAAGCTCCTCTCGGTCGTACGGGTACACAAATACGCTATTCTGTAATTTCTCGAATCCGATCTCACGAAGATGGTGTCGCAATAGATTCCGGTGGACTGTGCGCGCCTGTGGAATGTCAAAAATAACTATTCGCCACTTTCCGTCCCACCTCTCACTTCTCTGTTTACGGTACGTTTGTTTTTGTATATACGAGGAACCAAGTGGCGTCAGTTCAAACTGTTTTCTTCCGTTTTTGAACGAAATAGAAATGAGACCCTTTTTTACAAGACGCGAAGTCGCATTCTGGACATTCACGTACTCTTTTCTGGAGTAGCGACGTTTCAATAGCTGCACAACATTAGGCGCCATGATTGCAAGAGCTAAGACGCCACCGAGCTCCAAAGAGGTGAGTATTGCGTCACGGACCTTCGTCCTTCGCAGCCTTTTTTGTAAATCAGTCTCCAGTCCCATGTATACATTAATAATCCCATGGGTGAGTTAAAGTATACAGCGACATATGGGGATAGCTTGATGAAGTGTTCATGGGTGTGCATACTGTCGAGAATATGAACCGTGGCTCTTTCAGCCTCGTTGTATTGCTTGCTGCGGTGCTCGCGCTCCCGGCCGCTGTATCGGCGGAATTGATCGCCCAGCAGCCCGACAACTCGAGTTCAAACACGTTCCTAACGACGAATCAGATATCGGTACATTCCCCGACATTTACCGCATCTCGAAATTACTCGCTCGGATCGGAAGTTACACTTATCAATCCGGAGTACACATGCAGTGCGACTGCGGCAGGGAGTTTGCGGTTTTCAGCAAATATCCCTTTGGGGAGAAACCTGTCTGCCTACATTTTTCACGATTCGGCAACGCCAACGGCTCACGGCATCAACCACAATCTGTGGGGGGATCTACCTACGTGCTCCGGGTATATTCCGGGCAATGGAGTAATGACCGACTATGTAATGCCGGTTACATTGCCAATCGCAAGTGGGGGATACTATCCCGACACCGGCATTTTGAACGGGCAGACGTATCACATTGTTTTTGGAGAAACCTCCGGC
>CAYQQI010000030.1:0-10594 GCA_964419595.1 uncultured Candidatus Saccharibacteria bacterium | reverse complement strand
GAGTGGACGTGATTATCGATGACACACCGGGCACCCTTACCCTCTCCTCATACGATCCCATCCGCCGACAGATCGCGCGTATTGCACTCGAGAATCTGATACTCGATGGCCGCATCCAACCGGCAAAAATAGAGGAAGCGGTACAGAAAGCCGAACAAGAGATCACGAACATCATCAAAAAGAAGGGAGCTGAAGCCGCATACGAAGCGAAGGTTCCCGGTATGGATCCAAAACTCCTCATGATCCTCGGTCGCCTTTACTTCCGAACCAGTTACGGACAGAACGTGCTCGACCACTCGGTTGAGATGGCACACCTGGCCGCTATGCTCGCAGAAGAATTGGGAGCAGACCCTGCGATCGCTCGCGCAGGCGCGCTCTTCCACGACATCGGTAAAGCGGTCGACCACGAAGTACCGGGCACGCACGTAGAGATCGGACGACGAATCTTGCAGAAATTCGGAGTGGACGAACTCGTGATCAAGGCCATGCAGGCTCACCACGAGGAATACCCATACGAAACACCGGAGAGCATGATCGTGCAGGTGGCCGATGCTATCTCCGGTGGCCGCCCCGGTTCTCGTCGTGACTCGGTAGAGAACTACATCAAGCGACTTGAAGACCTCGAAGCTATTGCCAACAACGAAAAGGGTGTGGAGAAGAGCTTTGCTATTGCCGCAGGCCGCGAGCTCCGCGTGATGGTGAAGCCCGAAGAGATGTCGGACCTCGATGCACGCAAGCTTGCCCGCGACATTGCAGACAAGATTCAAAAGGAACTCCAGTATCCGGGTGAAATTAAAGTATCCGTCATCCGCGAGACCCGCGTCATCGAATACGCGAAATAGAACAAACCGTATTAAAAACACAAAACCCGCGTTACGCGGGTTTTGTGTTTATGGTACGTATGGGATTGACCACAGAATCTCATATTGTACGGTTGAAGGCAGGCAGGAGGAATCTCCAATGACAGAACGATATCGGGTAATGCTCGAAGACAGTCTGATGCCGAAAACAAGCGTATTTGTGCGGGCAGTTTCGCGTCAACTCGATGAAGAGTACGGCAAATTGACACATCGCGTCTTTGTTTGCCCGCCGACGCCTCGGACGAGTTCACGACCGCTAGCAGATGTCGTGCAAGTAGCGACGATCGCTGCAAAAAAGGCTGCCGTAGACGCCGAAACAATGGCGATTTACGTGCTGCCTACCGTCTTCGGTTACCGTTACGGAGACATCGAGGGGGCAAGCGATCTCATGATTTCTGTTATAGCGCTCCAAGATGGCCCTGTTGGTGTCTTCATGGATTTCCCCGACGGCCCGAACGTCCCGAACGAAGTCTTTGAATACGTCGCAAGAGAGGCAGACGGGATGAAAAAGACCGTGCTGCGCAGGAAAATCCCGGCATCGGTGGACAAGCGCACCAGAAAGTTCATGGAATCGGTACGCGCAGGCTTGCGACAATGGCCCCAGTTCTACAACTGATGAAGGCGCCCTCCCCGCTCGGAGGGCGCCTCACTCATTCACGCGACGTGCACCTACAATATTTGACTGCGGAACTCCGAGCGGTAGTGTATATGGAGAGGAGCAAATGGATGGAGGACGCCATGCTGCGCCAAACCACGATCCCGAGCGAACTGCCCCCGCGAGCACCACACGAACGCTTAATCGGTCCAATCAGGCTCATGTATGAGTCCGATCCGTGGCCGGAAAATGAGTTCACGGAATTCCACATCCGCGCAAGTATCGGCACTACATTCAATCTCGAGAGCACGTTTGAGGTGACGCTGATCGGTCGCGAAAACCCTACGGAGATGTTTCCGAGACTCATCGCGATCCTGAATCGTGCCGAAAAGGACAGCCTCGAGCAGCAAAGCGAATGGAGCGTGTACTTCAGCGGCTGCTGCGTCCCGGTGCAAGTGGATTCGGATTCAATCATGCACGTTGCCTTTATCCTCGCATTGGTCTCGCGACCGGGGAGGCCCGTGATGATCGCACTGGAGCCGCTTGCGGACGATCTCCCCAAGATCGTGGCGCTCTACATGGACTCGCTCGCACTGAAAGTCTACGAGATCAACCCCATGCTGGATCGGACGGATCTCGAGCGAGAAATCGCAGGATCACTGCTTGAATGCATCCGTCTGGGAGTCGCTGAATCTTCGATGCTTTTCAACTGCGGACAGGTTTTAGGAAGACGACAATGACCCGAGTGGGTCGAAGGGCCGCTCTGCGGCCCTTCATGCTATCTGGGGATACCCTTTTTACATGATTGACAGGGCAAAAATACGGCTCAAAATGGTTCTATAGGTCGAAAAAAGCAAGCATTTTCAATGTTTACTAATGTTACGAACAGTCTATGGCAAATAAAGCTGATTTGATCGATCGAGTTCACTCTACGATCGGTTGCACAAAGGCAGACGCAGAGCGAGCCGTCGAGTCGATCATCTCCGGTATCACCGAGAACCTCAAAAAGGGTGAAGAGGTCTCGATCGCCGGCCTTGGCATTTTCGAAGCAAAGACCCGCGCAGGACGAACCGGCCGCAATCCGCGAACGGGCGCTACGATTCAGATCAAATCGATGCGCGTTCCAAAGTTCCGCGCCTCAAAAACGCTGAAAGACGCAGTCAAATAGCGAACCGCCTGTGCACAGGCGGTCTACAGCTGATTTGTCTCGAGAACACAAAACCCCGCGCGAGCGGGGTTTTGTGCGGAAAGGGTGTATAGGGTAAAGTGTGCGGGACGAGAAGACGGAGACACATGCGGAATGCATTCCTACGGAATGTTTCCGCGTCGGTCGAAGGTAATAAGAAAGTGAACTTTCTCATTACGCTTCTCCCTAGCGGAATTAGTTTAATGGTAGAACATCAGTTTTCCAAACTGAGAGCAAGGGTCCGATTCCCTTATTCCGCACCAAAGTACCGAGGACGAGTGCACGTTTAGTGAGTCGCACGAATTCCCCGTATAATCGCTACATGAATCTTCTGCGCAGCCCTTTAGTGCATTTTGGCGCGCTTCTCATCCTCATCGTTGGCTTCTTTGTTGTGATACACAACCCGGAACCGGTGGGCGAGCTAACCGTTCCAACAGTAGCTACAACAACAGAAGCGGTTGAGCAACTTGCAACCTCTTCCGTACCGGTTTCAACGGTCGCAACCACAGCTACTACAAGCTCTGCTACCTCATCGAAGGCGGTCGTTGCAAGTTCGACCGTGCCGAAGGCCAAAAAAACCAGTATTCAAGCCTCAAAATCGAGTAAGCCTGCCACTTCGTCGCCGAACGATATTCTGCGTATTGAAAACCCCTACACGACTCCCCCGCTCACGTTCGAAGCAATAAACATTGCCGCACGAGCCGCGCTTGTAAATATTTACTGCTCTACCGCAAATACCGGTACGCTGAAGCCGATAACCGGCAGCGGTATTATGGTAGACCCTCGGGGAGTAGTACTCACCAACGCACACGTCGCACAGTACGTTCTCATTTCGCAAAGCGGCAGGAGCGATCTGAAGTGCGAGGTACGCACAGGTGCTCCGGCGATGAGCAAGTGGGTACCGGTCGTTTTATATATCCCTGCGGTTTGGATAAACCAGCACGCGAACGAGATCATAAAAACCCACGTAACGGGTACCGGAGAACATGACTACGCGCTGCTCTATATGGCCGCATCGGTGAATGGTACTCCCCTGCCGGATTCATATGCGTACGTTTCACCCGATACTCGCGAAGCCGTTGCGTTCGTCGACGACAACGTGCTCGCCGCAAGCTATCCCGTTGAGTTTTCCGGAGGCTCGATCATTCAGAGTAATCTCTACCCCGTTTCTTCCATCACCACCGTCCGCCAGCTTCTCACATTCACAGTCGGCCAGGCGGATGCAATATCGCTCGGAGGCATTATTGGGGCGCAGAGCGGTTCCTCCGGGGGCGGCGTTGTAAATCAATGGAACCGCCTCGTTGGTCTCATTACCACAACGAGTGAAGGTGCGACCACCGGCGAGCGCGACCTCCATGCCATAACGACCGCCTACATCAATCGGGACCTGGTTACACAAACGGGATCAGGACTCATGGCAACACTGGCGAAAGACCCGAAAGCCGGAGCCACAGCTTTCCTACCGGAAGCGACCACACTCGGCCAGAAGCTCATAGATGTGGTTTTGGGGCGTTGAGCCTCCCGCGTAAATACATGCTAGAATCCGCGGGTCAACGACCGCGTTTTACGTGTAACGTAAGGTGGTTTGCGGGCACAACATTTTACGGGACGTAGTATACCGGTAGTACGCTTGGTTTGGGACCAAGTAGACCGAGTTCGATTCTCGGCGTCCCGAAAAAAGCACAGATTCTAGAAGAGACGGGGCTTATACACACGAAATCCCCAGATTGGGCTGTTTTAATAATTAAGCCTGTCCAGTGCCTTCATCTTATACTAATCAAACGTGTCCCCTTCCGGGGGCCACGATTAGCCGCTAACTCATATTCAACTATGGGCCAGTGGTTGAGGTCTGCCTTGAACCGCTAGAACTAGACTGCTTCTAGATACCGTAGGCGACTAAAAATGTAAGGCGGTACGGTGACCCGACGTGAAAAAGGGACGCAGGAAAATCAAACTGCTATCCCCTATCTCCAAAATGAAGGCTAGTCATTGGATTGGCGGAGGTCGTAGCGAAGCACCCGGTTCTCAACGCCCCAAAAGGAAGCCCCCACAGAGATGTGGGGGCTTTCCCATTCCGGGGGCCTACAAACGAACTCTTTAACTATAAAGGACATCCGTGTCCTTTATAACTCCGAAGTGTGGAAAACTCTTATTGTACGTTGCATATACTAGGTATTCTAAAGGACACATTTTACTGAAGTGCTGTCTAAAGTACCTGCTCGTACAATTTGCAGGATGCTTTGCGTGTAGCAAAGTCCAGATTCACTGTCACCACATCAATCTGGTAGTCCACACTCCCCTTTACGTCAGCCATATATGTCTCAACAGTTCTGACCAGTTTCTTAAGCTTGGCAGGGTGAATGTGGTCCTCGGCGGTCATGTTCGGCCGCGTTCCACGTGAACCACCCTGTGATGAGGTTGCACGTGAAATAGTCTTTACCTCAACAAAGTGGAATGCTCCCTTCTTGCTGGCAATAATGTCGATTTCACCCCACGACTTTAGGTAGTTTCTCGCAACGATCGAGAATCCTTTTTTCTCCATGAATCGACAAGCAATATCCTCGCCGGTATTACCGAGTCGTCTGCGATGAGTTATGGCCGCCATACTGACAGTATAGCCTTTTCACGGGAAACGTCTCTTCCCACGTTTCTTAAGTAACATATCTGTGTGTAGCTGTAAATTATTATCTGTCTGTGATAAATAGCTATAAAATGGCTCAACAGAGCCATATGGGAAGTTAATCAGGGACGTATTTTCATCAAAATTCATGTCCGTTATCCACTTATACCCATAGGTTATCCACAATTTTGATGATTTTCGCATTTTTGTCCGTATATAACGTACATTTCGGACAAGCAGAGAACATACGAAATAACCTTATTTGTAGCGCTATAACACGCATTTGACACCCCTGCGAATGTGGTCCACGACCGCTTGACGCGACTGTGCATAAGGAATAGGGTGCTGACATTCCTATGAATACGACTTCCCGCATCTCGCGTGGCCTCGTCGGAACCATCACAGCGGCGGTGTTGCTTGCAACACCGGGTATCGCAGCTGCAGGAACCGCCTCGGTTCTTACTAAACAGGTACTGCCACCGGGTGGTACGGCGTGTGCACCATTGTTCGTGAAGTCTGTCACTCCGTATATCTATGACGGAGAACTCCAGTCGTTCGATATCGTCATTTCTGACTCTTCATACGTAGGACTCTTGGGCGCTGCAGGGGACGTGTCGATTCCGTTCAACTATATGAGTCGTGATATCGAGCCGGACGGTTCATTGCGCCTCCATGTAGACACAACCGTTGCTGTGAACGGAGCACTCCCGGTTACCGTTACGCTACTTTCTGCACTCCCGAACGCACCGGTGTGTCTTTCACAGATTGCCTTTACGACCGACATAAACGGCACCATCGAGAGCAGCACGCCTATCTCAGTACCGACTACACCTGTCGAAACCGGAGTTGATACTTCCGGAAATGTGGGTTCAGGAACAGGTAATGGGGGAGGAGGTCAGTCGAGTAACGGCACAGTGAAGGGCAATACGACATCGAACCCCATCGTCGGCACAACCTCGGGCACCTCGACCACGATCGGCGAGATGGTTTCCAGCATGTGCTCGAAGAATGGTTCATACCAACTGTGGTTCATCCTCCTGGCTATCTTCTTTGTGATTGCAGCATTCGTGGGGCTCTCGGAGCCGGCACTCGCGCTTCGCCACGGAGCACTGCCTGCCGCGCTTATCGGCATTCCGCTGGTACTTCTCTTGCTTTTCTGGCAGTTTGCGACCGATTGCCGACTCAGCTACTTTATTCCGGTGATACTGCTCGTGGCGGCTGCAATAGGGCTCTACAGCGCCTATCGGACAAGCCCTGTGATGCGACCGGTGATAGAGCTCCCCGCAGAAAAGAAGACCACGGTCAAAAAGACCGAGGAAACAAAGACTGAGATCAAGTAGGGAACGGGAGGAAATATTGCTGGAGTACGCGACTGCTGTATAATCCAGCCATTGTGGAATGCCGTATTCCACAAGTTTGATAAATGCGGATATGGCTTCGGTGGATGATACTTAGCCGCCAGTCATAATAAATAGGGCCGGAGATAATGCGGATATGGTTTAGTGGTAGAACACGTCCTTGCCAAGGACGAGATCGGGGTTCGATTCCCCGTATCCGCACCGAGTGAGTGAAACGAGCGACGAGTGAGGATAAGCGGAGAGCCTGCGCTCTCCGCGTCGGGGAATCGAACGCCGGAGCGATGTGAGGCCAGTAGGCCGAGCCGCGAGGCGGTGCCCAGCCCGAGCTTTGCGACGGCAAAGCGAGAGGCGAGGGAGATTCCCGTATACGCACAGAAGTTCAGAATTCGAGAAGAGTAGGGTAATATACGCGCACGCTTATTAGCGCCGCTCTCATAGTGAAATGGATATCACGACAGTCTTCGGAACTGTTATTGGGGGTTCGAATCCCTCTGGGAGCACAAAAATTAACGAGCAGAATGCGAAGCGTTATGCGACTATAATTTTGTACTCCCAGAGGGATTCGAAAGCGAGCACCGGGGCCCTGCCAGTAGGCGGGGAGGTGCGAGCAGGGCCGAGAGGAGTTTCGGTTCGACGGAACCGAAACGAGCTCTTGGCCGAATCCCACAATTACAACAAAACAAGTACAATGACACACATGGAAAAAGCGGAGCTGCAGATCCCTACAGAGATCCTCTCGCTTCATAAAACTTTGAAAGACGCCGGCTACCAGGCCTATCTGGTCGGCGGTTGTGTGCGCGACTTGTTGCTCGGCCGAGAACCGAAAGATTGGGACATCACCACCAACGCCAAGCCCGAACAAATCCAGGCGCTCTACGAAGAAACATTTTACGAGAACGACTACGGCACCGTGGGCGTGGTCACTCAGTCGGAGAACCCGAAACTGAAAGTCGTGGAGATAACGCCGTATCGCATCGAAGGAAAATATACCAACGCTCGCCACCCCGACGACGTGAAGTTCAGCGACACCTTGCACGACGACTTGGAGCGCCGCGACTTTACTATCAACGCCATTGCATACGACCCCGTAACGGGGGAGCTCGTCGACGAGCACGGCGGCCGCGATGACATTGCGCGCAAAGTTTTGGTAACGGTCGGCGATGCGCATGCGCGATTCGAAGAAGATGCGCTTAGAATGCTTCGCGCAATTCGAATTGCGGCGGAACTTGATTTTGCGATCGACGGCACAACGATGGAAGGCATTGCAGGCAACGCATCGCAGCTCGAGAAGATCTCTCGGGAGCGCATTCGCGATGAGTTCTCACGCATTCTGCTCTCCGCACGTCCGCTGCAAGCAATATTCATGGCGCAAAAGCTCGGCGTTATGAAATATGTGGTTCCTGAACTCGAAGAGGGAATCGGGTGCGCTCAGAACCAAGCGCACTCGTTCGATGTCTTTGAGCACCTGCTGCGCGCGCTCCAGCACGCAGCCGACGAGAATTGGTCGCTCGAGGTACGACTCTCTGCGCTTTTGCACGACATCGGAAAACCGGCGACGCGTGAGTGGTCGGAGGAGAAAAAAGATTGGACCTTTCACGGACACGACGTGGTCTCTGCTCGAATGGCAAAAAAAATACTTTCGGAGCTCAAATACTCAAAGGACATCATCGAAAAAGTAACGCTTTTGGTACGCGCGCACATGTTCTTCTCGGACCCGGATCAAATCACGCTCTCCGCCGTGCGGCGATTAATCGCACGAGTCGGACAAGAAAATATTGAAGACCTCTTGAATCTGCGTGTGTGCGATCGTATCGGCACCGGCCGCCCGAAAGCGCATCCGTTCCGTTTGCGCAAATACATGTCGATGATAGACGAGGCGCTCCGCGATCCGGTCTCGGTCGGCATGTTGAAAGTAGACGGCACGAAACTTATGGCAATAGGGGAGAAGGCCGGTCCGCGCATCGGCTGGATACTGCACGCACTCTTGGAAGAAGTGCTCGACGACCCTGCAAAAAATACCGAGGAGTATCTGGAGAACCGCTCACGCGAAATGATGACCATGGACAATAATGCGCTCAAGGCCCTCGGCGAAGCCGGCAAGGACCGCCGCACCGCCGAAGACGAAGCGGCAGTAGCCCTACTTCGGAAAAAACATCATGTCTCTTGACTCTGATTGAGATTCCTCTTATTTGGGCTTTGCCAGATGGGCCAGATGCTAGGCGGCGAGGAGGGGATGGATGAGCCGTACTCAATGTACGGTGAGTTCAGCCCCGACGCTGCCAACGCCGCAGATGGCCCATATCGCAAAGTCCCAAAAAAAGAAATCGCCAGACGTAGCTACCCGTTTCTCTCTGTCGGATAGCCGCCGTCTGGCGACTTTTTTTCAGCTTTCTTGTTCATTCTTTTTAAAGAACATGAAATCTATTTTCGGACAAAGTACTTTGCGTTCAATAGTTGCGGAGGCAACTTTTATATTTAGGCGTTATACATTTGTACCAGCTATAATTTCGTTTTTTAGAATCAACAAACGAAAGCTATAAAGATCTGCAGTCCCCAGAGTAGCGCCATTAAAGGACATCGTAAAGGACATATCTGTGGATAACTCGGGGGATAGGTGGATAACGGACAAGACTCCTCGAAACACCTTAAAAGTCGAATATAATGGCTATAAATCAAGCTCGAGGGTTACGGGGCAATGGTCGGAGCCCATAGTATCGGCGTGTATCTTGACCCGGGATACCAGGGGAACGAGAGATTCGCTCACAAAGAAGTAGTCGATGCGCCACCCCACATTTCGCTCGCGGGCGTTGGCAAAATGGCTCCACCACGTGTAGTGTCCTTTACCCTGCGTCTGAAGGCGAAAGGCATCCACAAAGCCCGCTTTGATCATATTGTCGATACCGCCCCGCTCTTCGAGGGTGAAACCTTTCTTGCCCTCATTGGGCTTTGGGTTAGCCAGGTCGTCCGGGGTATGCGCCACATTGAGGTCCCCACAGAAGATAACCGGCTTGCTCTCTTCGAGCTGTTTCATGTACTCGAGGAAGGCCGGGTCCCAGTTCTTGTGGCGAAGGGGGATACGGCTCAAGTCATCCTTGGAGTTCGGGGTATAGACCGTTACAAAGTGAAAATCCTCGTATTCTGCGGCAATGACGCGGCCCTCATTGTTCGGATCCCCGTACTTATCGGCAAGGGCGTACTTGGCGATGATATCTTCCGGAAAATCGTATAAAACGGCTTCAGGAGAGGGTTTCGTAAATATGGCTGTGCCTGAATACCCCTTCTTTGCCTTCGAAGAGTTCCAGTACTCTTCGTAATCGGGGAGGTCGACCTCGGACTGGTGCTGTTCCGCCTTGGTTTCCTGGAATCCGACGATATCCGGGTTCTCCCGCTCGAAAAAAGGAGCAAGAAACCCCTTCTTATGCACATTGCGTATGCCGTTGATGTTCCAGGTAGCCAGTTTCATACTGTTAATAGTGTAAAGGTATCACAACACACTAACCGTGAGTCAATATGAAGTTCTTCATGTTGGACTCACGCATGAAAAGCTATAACTCATGTAACGCGGAGGAATGAAACGTCTCTCCTTATTGAGACGGACAGTAGATCCTACTCGCGTGCGCAACTTATGAACAACTTCAGCAGTCAGATGAGTCTGTTTGCAACCGCGGCCGAAAAAGGTGCCGGCGAATGGGCAACATTCAGCGGTGCTCGAGAGAATACCGGCGGAATGTTCCGCGTGCGACAACCCGAACAAGTATCGCGCTATTCAGTAACCACGCTCAAGCGCCCCGCACGCCCGCAGTCACTCTTCTTCAACCGACAGACCAATCAATAAGCATCCATTCTGTGAGGGAAGGCGGCACGTCCTTGTGTCGCCTTTTTTAATTCGGGCTATCTATTTTCTCCGCTTGCCGTGAAATGCTTTGTGCACCCAGTACCACAACGCTTCGCGTTGGCTACGGGGCAGGCTATAGG
>CAYQQI010000029.1:0-10772 GCA_964419595.1 uncultured Candidatus Saccharibacteria bacterium | reverse complement strand
GAATTCTTGCTCAGGCATTTCTTGGTCGACCTGCAATATATCAAGCAATATAAGCCGAGCTCGGATGCCGAGATTTAGCTTATTTACTTGATTCTCCACTCACCGGAGGCAAGCAGCGGTTCTGCTTTTTTGAATTTCATTTCCCTTTCCTCCGTGCCATTGGTGATCGTAACCTTGTCATTTCGCTCATATTCGCGCTTTTGAGTAGGTGCCGAGGTGGCAGTAAGCGCAGAAGCAGCCTTGTGGATAACCTGCGCCTGAGGGGTCGGATTCTGCACCGATTCGCTGATGGAAACGAGGTTTGCCACTACCCCCTCCACCTGCGCCCGGTATGATTCTTCCATTGTTTGGAACAACTTCAGGCCTTCTTTTTTGTACTCCACCAGCGGATCGCGTTGACCGTACGCGCGGAGGTTCACGCTGCTACGCAGGTACTCCATTGCTTCCAGATGTTCCACCCACAAGTAATCCACTCCCTGCAAAAGCATTCGACGAACATTGGGGTAAAAGGCATTTCCGGACATCGCTTTGCGCTCCGCAATTGCGCGCATTTTTTGCTCGTCGCCGGCAACCGCGAGCGTGAGTTCCGCGTCAACCGCCTCGTCACCTCCGGTAAGTAATTCTCGGCGTCGTTCGTAAATACTCTTTCTCTGAATATTGAGAATGTCGTCGTATGCGAGCACGTGCTTACGCGCATCAAAATTGAGCTCTTCGATGCGAGACTGTGCCTTCTCCAGTGAGCGCGTGATCATAGAATTGTAGATCGGCTCATCTTCCGGGATCTTGAATGTGCCCATGACACGCTTGATCATGTCGGATGCAAATACACGCATGAGCGAATCTTCGAGCGAAACAAAGAACTGTGTTACGCCCGGATCCCCCTGTCGGCCGGCGCGGCCTCGCAGCTGGTTATCGATGCGACGGGCTTCGTGTCGCTCTGTGCCGAGCACATACAAACCGCCGACATCTTTCACCGCGTTGTACGCCTCCTCCCCTCCCGGGTTGCCGCCGAGTTTTATATCGACTCCGCGACCGGCCATGTTGGTAGCAATCGTGACCGCACCCTTACGTCCCGCTTGCGCGATGATCTCGCCTTCCCGTTCGTGATTCTTTGCATTCAAAATTTCGTGCGGAATGGATTCCTGTTTGAAGTAGGCACTTAAGAGTTCGTTCTTCTCCACCGATGCCGTACCTACCAGTACCGGCTGACCTTTTTCGTGCAGCGTGCGTACATGGCGCGCGATGGCTTTGAACTTCCCCTGCTCGGTTTGGAATATCATGTCGTCGAGGTCCTCACGCTTTGCGGGTTTATTGGTGGGAACGGAAACCGTATTGAGTCCGTACACTTTATAGAATTCCTCCGCAGAGGTCGCAGCGGTACCGGTCATGCCCGCAAGCTTTTCATACAAACGAAAATAGTTCTGGAATGTAATGGAGGCGAACGTGCGGGATTCCTGCTGTACCGAAACTCCCTCCTTCGACTCGATGGCCTGGTGGAGGCCGTCGCTCCAACGGCGCCCCGGCTGCATGCGCCCGGTGAACTCGTCAACTATGACAACGGTGCCGTCGCGAACGACATAGTCTTTGTCGCGCTCGTACAATGCTCGGGCACGTACTGCCGTTTCGAGGTGGTGCACGAACTTAATGCCGGCATCGGTATATATGTTGTCTATCCCGAGCGCCTTCTCGGCCTTTTCGATACCGTTATCGGAGAGTTGGATCTGTTTGTGCTTCAGGTCGACCTCGTAGTCATCGTCTTTGACCATAGTGGCGGCGATGGCGGTGAATTTACCGTAGAGAGCTTCGGCATCGGAAACGGGGGCGGAGATGATGAGCGGAGTGCGTGCCTCGTCGATGAGGATGGAGTCAATCTCGTCGACTATCGCAAAATTGTAGCCGCCGGCTGATGGTATTCGCTGGCGCAGGGCAGATGCCTCGTATTCCAAGTTGTCTCGCAGATAGTCGAATCCGAACTCGTTGTTCGTCCCGTAGGTGATATCTGCGGCGTAGGCATCGTGCCTGGTGCACGGGCGCATGAATTCTTTTTCTACCTTGAAGCTCCCGAGTTCGTCGCGCACCTTATCCGCCTCAGTTTGCTCCGCCTCCTCACCGGCGTAACCGGCGTCGTAACGGTACGAGGCCTCGTGATTGATGATGCCCACGGTAAGACCGAGAGCATCGTAGATCTGGCCCATCCACACACCGTCTCTGCGCGAGAGGTAGTCGTTGACGGTAATAACGTGTACCCCCTTACCGGAGAGCGCATTCAGGTATGCCGGGAGCGTTGCAACAAGGGTTTTGCCTTCGCCTGTTCGCATTTCCGCGATGCCGCCTTGGTGCAATATCATGCCGCCGATGAGCTGCACATCAAAATGCCGCTGACCGAGGGAGCGCCTGGATGCTTCGCGAACGACAGCAAATGCCTCCGGAGCAAGATCCTCCAGCGTTGTTCCGCTCTGTAGCCGTTCCTTGAACTCCGCAGTCTTCCCTTTCAGTGCCTCGTTACTGAGCGCCTTAAGCCCTTCTTCGAAGGCAGCTGCCTGGGCTACTACAGGCTCGGCACGCCGCAAAGCGGCGGCTCCTTCGTCGCCGAATAATCCCTTCCAGAAAGCCATATTGCGCCCATCCTACCCTAAATGAATCGCAAATGCGATTCATCGGGCGGACAATATTATTGTCTTTAGCCCCAAAAAAAGCACCAAAATACATGAGCGGAGCTTGGGGCGCAGCCGATTGATTAAACGCTGCTCGGTGCTACCCTGAATGAGGTAATGCCTCGCAAGGGCTCAGCGCGGAGGGCGGCGGCACTCACATAAGACTTTCACTTTTTGGAGCTCGCACCCGCCTTCCGCACTGGGCCTTTTTCCTTTTTTTGTGCGCAACAAATACAAAGTACTTTTTATATTTATAAATATAAAAAGTACTTTCTCTCGCTATTTAAGTAAAAAATCTACGATTTTTTAATCCGTGAAAAGATTTTCACGGATTTCTTCAGAATATTCACATGCAAAGTTATCCACACTTATACGCGTGATGCATCGCGCATGCACGCATGAGTGTAATAATTATTGAAACGCTCTTGCGTTTCGCGCGCGAAGCGATGGTCGACTTTTAATACTCACAACCCAAAAAAATACCATGGCAAAAAAGAAGAAGACAGCAAAGAAGGCCAAGAAGGCTAAGAAGCGAGCATAGTCCTCGCTTCCTGATAGGATCCTCGGATCAGATCAGTTTGCAAAAACAGCTTCTCTCGGGAAGCTGTTTTTCATTTACACGGCGCACACGTATTGCTCCGTATGCACAAAATCCAAACACCACGAACGCGATTAAGACGCGAGATAACGTACCGAATACGAGGCACGGGCAAAACGTATTTTGAGCCGTACCGGATGTACGGTGAGAAATGCGTTTGGGCGCCCGTAACGACGTAGGCGGTGCGTTTGCTCGCGTCGTAAAAAACAGAATACCGCCCTTGCGGGCGGTACATCTGCGACTTTCGATCTTTGGAAAGCATCACACTTTATGACACTCACGAGCACAGTATAGCGCCCGGATATCGCTCTGCAAGAGTACTTAGAGCTTCTGAATGTTATCGGTCTCTATCTCTTTAATGAGACCCGTTACCTGTACGGCGGTTTCCGGATGTTGCTTCGCCGCATCTTGCAATGTCTGAATTGCGCGCGCCTTATCCCCTGCCTGGTAGTAAATCGCGGCAAGCGTGAAGTATCCCTGCACATCCTTCGGGTGGGTAGCAACGAATGCAGTCCATATCGTTGCAAGACGACCGTACTGCTTCAGTGTCACGAGTGTCGAGAGGATGCGCTGATCCGCGGCAAGGCCGCTTGCTACGAGCGGTTCAAGCACCGCATCGCCCTCCGGGAGACGGCCGTTACGATACAGTACTGCAGCATAGACGATACGGGGGTCACTCAGCTTCTCATTCAACTCGAATGCCTGTTTGTACAACTGAATAGAGCGAGTCGCATCGCTCTGCAGTTCAGCGTTCTGTGCCAACTCATAGAGAATGGACTGCTTTGTGGGCGACAGAGAGAGCGCGCGCTCGAGCGCCGCCTGCCCGTTCTTGTAATCTCCGTACGAGTCGTATATCACGCCAAGGAACAGAGGGAATCGAGCGTCCAGCGGAGATTCCGCAGCCTGCAGAGTCATTTCTTCCGTTGCGAATGTGTAGAATTTCTGTTTCACCTCGGTCGGAACGTTTGCCTGAGCGAGTTGCGATGCGCCTTGTGCAAGTTGTTCGCGCGCTTCCTGGGTGCCGAGCGCTCCGTAGGAGATGGATTTCTTGAACAGATCATATGTCGCATTCAAATCGCCCTGTGTTGCGAGCGCCCTCAAGAGGGTGCGGTTCTCCGCAATCGGTCTGCCGTTCACCCCCCAGGCAATACCCCATACCAGAATGACCGCAACAATAGCAACATACGGGAGCGAACTTTGTGCAATGAGCCCCCGCGAGTAGATAGGAGCTGCATTCTGATGCTCGGTCTGACGAAAGACAATGAACGCAAGGATGGTCCCGAAGAGAATGTAGCTCGTCACGTTATCGAATACGAAGAAATTATGAACGAAGTACCCTGCCAAGAGTCCGGTCAGGAGCGATCGCTCCGCCACCGTGAATGCGCCGCTGCGCCAGAGCGCCCAGAGCGTGGCGGCAAATACGGAAAGGTAGGAAATAAGGCCGAGGAATCCTCCCGCTACAAGCCAGTCGAAGATGATGTTGTGTACGCGATCGAACCACGGTTCCTGTCCGTGCATGCGCGGGTCGTAATATTTGTCGAATACAATCGCGTAATTTTCCTGGCCCCAGCCGAGAATTGGCCTCTCCTGTACTCCCTTCCACGCCATACCCCAGTTGTAGAATCGTGCCTTCGCGGTCGTGTCGGTGGTTGAGATAGTCGCCATGCGCGAGAGGAATCCGATCTTGTTCACCCACGCTTGGTCTTTCACCATAAAGAAGAGTCCTGCGAGGATCGCAAGTGCCACGAGCCCCCCGACAGCCGCACGCCATGCAGTCCTCGATTTATTTGCTTGGATGAGCACCAGTACAGCGGTGAGGAAAGTACCCCCGATGAGACCGAGCATGGTGCCTCGCGTACCGGTGGCAAGCAGCATGTAGGTATCGGCAAGAATGATCGCGCCGTAAATGAGCGACGGAATCATACGTTTTCCTTCACCTCTCTCGACCCAGGCCTGAGTCCAGAGCATGCCGGCGATAAAGACATGGAAGAGCATGTACACGGCGAAGTAGATCGGATTTCCGAACGTTGCATCAAGTCGTGCAGTGAGTCCTGCAGCGCCGCCCTGTCCGAGCGATGTTATACCGGTGATCTGTAGAAGTCCGTAGAGCGAGAGGAAAACGGATACGCCGAGCGAGGTCCACATGAGCCAGCGCCATAAGCGTTCCGTGCGCATCACCGAACTCGCAACAACAACATACATCCACAAGTGAATGAGTGTGACCCAACCGTCCATTCTCTCGTAATTACTCCAAATGCTCTTGAACGGGTACACGCCCTGGAGATCGGCTATCAGTATGATGAATACGAATATTGAGAGTGCGGCAAGCACCATTGAGCGGCGCGGTCGATACTCACGCGAAACGAGTGCGAGTGCGAGCCAGGCACCGAAACCTATCTCCGCGCACACACGGAACGTGAAATTCTTGCCGGTAATGAAGGGAAAAAATAAATTGGATGCGACGATCAAGCACACAAACGGAAGCGCAAATACGGAGGCGATCGCAATGCTCCGGAGCACTTTTTCAAGTGTCATACGGGGGAAGTGTAGCATGAGCCCTCCGGCATGCTAGTGGTGGGTCGTGGCTTCCTGATGCTACAATCGGTGCGACATACCAATGAGCACTTCGACCGACGCAGAATACTATCAGGTAGCCCGCCCCCGCTCCTTGGCCGAGCGAGTAGTTATTGCCGCACGAGACCGCATATACGCCGATTTCATTGCGCACTGTGCTCCCGCCGCTCAGTCATCCATACTGGACATTGGCGTGTCCGATGTCGTGAACGATGCCGCCAATCTGCTTGAGCGTCTCTACCCATTCAAAGAAAGAATAACAGCCGCCGGTTTGGGCGAAGGCGTGGCATTCAAAACGGAGTACCCGCTCGTCTCTTACACCCAAATAGAAGCGGGTGGGGCGTTACCGTTCCACGATAAACAATTCGACATCGCCACGGCGAACGCCGTACTCGAACATGTCGGGAGCGTAGCTGAACAACATCATTTCGTTGCAGAGATGTGCCGAGTTGCCCGCACCGTCTATATAACGGTGCCGCATCGGTATTTTCCCGTCGAACATCACACGGCATTCCCCCTCCTGCACTATAGCGACCGACTATTTTCCCTCGCATGCAAGGTATTCAAGAAAGATGAGTGGGCAAAGGAAGAACATCTTATCTTTATGACTCCGGCAAAACTTCGCGCGCTAGTGCCCTCGGGGCGTAATGCTTCGATCGGTTACACCGGCATACAAATGGGCCCGTTCAGTTCAAACGCATATATGATGCTCAAACGAGTATGAGAGACTTTTTCTCACCTGAGACAAATCGCGCGTACGTGCTCATCGCGCTTGTATGCATATTCGGCGCAACCCTCAAGATCGCATTCTTCCCGCCCACATTCAGCAGTGACTACTACGAATATGTGGCACTCTCACAGTATTACGAAGGTACCGTCGACCTCTCCTCCCCCGATGTCCGTCCGCACCGGATGCTCAAGCCGCTCAATCCGCTCCTCATTGCCGGCATGGCACAGGTGACGGACCACCAGAGCGCATTCATCGTACAGGCGACCATATTCTATTTCGCATTCATTTTCGCGGTGTTTTTCTTTGCCCGTGAATTCTTTGACGACCTGTTTATGCCGACGCTCATTGCTATCTACGTTGCCCTCTCGTACCCGATACTCAAATACGGAGTTGAGCTCCTCACGGAAACCGGGGCGCTCTTCTTCTACGTACTCTCGCTCTACTACACGCTTCGCTACCTAAAGATGCCGTCGATGAAGCTCGTGATAACGAACGCCGCCATCGTAACAATCGGCTTCTTATGGAAGGAGTACAGCATCGTGTCCGCGGTCATTTTCGGGCTTGCCATATTGTTTCAGTCGACGCAGAGCATTCGTACCCGTGCCATGCAAATCGCAGTATACGCCGGTATCTTCTTAGCAGTGCATATTCCGATGCAGATCTATGTGTATCTTGCTCACGGCTATACTTACCTCTCGTGGTACTCCGTAGCCGTTCACGGTGCGATAAACCAACACGAGTTCACGCTTCGCAATATCATTAAAAGCACCGCCGCGCTCTTGGGCGTGCTCTGGCTTGCGGTCCCGCTCGGCTTCGCTCGCTACAAGGAACTCGCAGGGTGGCAAAAACGATTCCTGCAGGTCGGACTCCTGCCGCCATTTATGGGATACGCGTGGGGCTATATTTCCTCGCGATTGCTCTTCGTCATGGCGCCGCCGTTTTTATTGGTTGCCGCACTCGGGATGCACGGCTGGAGCCGCTCCGCTCAAGTTTCGATACTCGTGCTCGCGATAGGCGCGAATATTGCGTGGCTCTTTCTCTCGTACCAGATCAAGATCTAGAGCGACTTGATGGCAGTCATCGGTGTACCCTTTTTCGGGTATGCGGTCTTGAGGACCTCAATAACTCGTACTCCGGATTCAATCGCGAGCGGAGAATCCTTTGCGGCGACTTTTTTAGAGAGAATATCGGCAATGTGGAGCGTTTCTCGATAAAAGTCGTCAGGGCGCTTTTTCTCGAACACCTTTACCTGCTCATCCGAATCTGAATACTTTTTCCATCGAACCACGTCACCGCGCGGGTCGCCGTTGCAGTACCACTCAACGTAACCGTCCACTCCTTGAATACGTGCGAATTTTCTCGTCGGTTGCGAAACCACATCCTGCACAACTCGCCCGACTTTCTTTTTATCGGTTACAAATGTGAACGCGGCAATGGCATCGTATTCGGCTTTACCTGCCTTTTTCATTTCGTATACCGCGTTCATGTATTTCCATGAGCCGAGTCCTGAAGCTTTTGCGAAATACTGCCACAAATGCAGCGCGTGCGAATGTTCGCCGGAAGTGCCACCGCCACGGTGTGTATAACCAAGGTAGGTATCAGCCGGTCCCGAGAGCCAGGGGTGTGCCTTGAAGATACCTGCCCAGTGCTCGCGCCAGTCCACATCCACCGTAAGTACTTCGCCATGAATTTTCTTGTTCAAAAGGCCAACGACAAATTGTGCCGCCTCCGATACCACATGGTCGTAACCGACGAGCAATATCGTTCGCTGCTTCTTCGCCTTCGTGACGAGCTCTTTCAAACCCTTGCCGTCCGGCGTACAGAGCGGCTTTTCGAGCAGCATGAGCTTGGGCTTCTCTTTAAGTGCTTCGATAGCAACCTTCATACGCGCATCCGGCGGAGTGCCGACCATAATGATGTCGTATACCCCCTTCGGTTCCTTTCCGGAAATGTACTGTTTGATGGAGTCATCCCACGAGCCATACCGCGTGGGGTAAATGTCGTTCTTCATGCGATCCAGCGCAGCCTGATCGCGGTCAACGACTGTAACGCTCCAACCCATGCGACGTGACGCCTGGGTAAGATGATTGCCGATAGAACCGGCACCAATTACTTTGATATTCATAGGAAGGAATAGTACAACACTCAACGAGGCCCCCAATTGACAGGTTCTCACACACATGGGATAGTCGGCGCGGGAAAAAGAGAGGGCCTCATGGATCCGTTCACGATTGCACTCATGACGGCAGGTATCATCTGTCAGGCCGGATTCGGCGTGACGCAACGCTACCTGCTGAAAGAGAAGATCTGCTCACAGTTCGACATACTGGTGGGCGGATTCGGATTCGCCGCCATCGTGCTCGCAAGCGCACTGTTGTGGTGGCCGGAAAGCGGTATCGCTGCACCGGACGTACGCATCTTTTGGATCGCCGTTGCAGGAACGACCGTCGCCGGACTGGTGATCCAGTACGCGGGCGTGCGCTCCCGAGCGATCGCTGATGTCTCGCTCACCGCACCCGTTCAGGGAATGACGCCGCTCTTGATCGCGTGTACTGCGGTATTGATCAACGAAGTACCGACGACGCTTGGCGTTATTGGCATTGTGCTCATCGCGTGCGGTACCTGGTATCACAATCGGGAAAATGCGACGACGCTCGCAGAATACCTGCTGCCGTTTCGAATGTTGTGGCTACCCGCCAATCACGCGTCGCTCACGCCTGCCGAACAGCAGTCAACTAAAACCGATACAAGTGCGATACGGTGGGCATTTCTTTCCGCGGCGCTCGGAACCATAGGACTTTTATTCGATGGAATTCTCGCGCGCAGCGGAAGTGTTGCATTCGGATACATGATCCAGCTGGTGATCTTCTCGCTCACCTATGCAATCCTGGTACCGAATGACGGAGTGGCGATCAAGCATCCGAAGCGATGGATCGGTATGGCGGGCTTCGGCCTGCTTTACGGTTTGCATGTGGTGTTGATCATGTCGGCATTTCGGTTCGCACCGATCGCCTACATCGGCAGTCTCAAGCGACTCACGATCATCGTGACGGTGCTCATAGCATGGTGGCTACTCGGAGAAACAAAAGGCAAACGACGTCTGTTGCCGGCCTCGATCATCACGATCGGCGCAATGATCCTCGTGTTCGATCCCGGTTCTGCCGAGATCGTCGCCGGCGCACAGTCATTCTTGCTGAGGTTACTCCAATAAAACACACGGCGCGGAACCCAAGGGTTCCGCGCCGTATTGCTTTTCTCTATGCCGCGAGTACTCCGATCTCCGGTTCACGGAGAATCATGCTCCAAGCAGGGTCCATGTCGCCGCGCGCATCATAGTCACGAATGGCATCCACGGTCATGAATTTCACGAACGTATGCTTATCCTGTTCCACACGACGCGGTTCCCCCGTCCACGTTTTCACGCGGTACACCCACCACTCGTGCGAGGTGAAGCCTTTTTTGCAGGGATTTTGCAAGACCTTATGCAACACCAGCTCTATCTCACCGGCTTCAATACCCGCCTCTTCAGAGAGCTCTCGCCGGAGAGACTGCTCGGGGGTTTCGTCCGGCTCACCGTGACCGGCGACCCCGGCAAGACCGGGCGGAAACGAGGAGCGGTAGAGCATCAGAAACTCCCCGTCCTGCTCGATGATGGCCCCGACACTACCGAAGGGGCATTGATTATTTTCCATGCTTTTTCTTCCCTTTGGCGCGCTTCGGAGCGCTTTTCTTTGCGGACTTCGTCGGCTGCTCGTCCTTGTACACCAGCTTCAATCGTTCAACAAGCTCTTCGGGGGTATTGATAACTTCCGAGAAAAGTACCTCGCGGCATATCTCACCACCCTGCTCCGTCGGGCTCTCTTTTTCGTGCGCGTAAATAAGCATCTCGCGAGCGTGCGCAAATCCCACTTCGAGCGTCGTATTTACACCGGTGTAGCCGTTCTTATTGAACAGGTAGCACACATCGGCTCGGCGTATGCGATCAAAATGACGAAGCACGAGCTCAGGTACCTGCATACGATAGTCAACTATTTCGAGTCGCTTATGCTCGGGCATTTCGCGGAAATCTTTGTTCAGATCGCCGAAATCCGGTGTGAGCACAGTGTGTACTCCCAAACGTCGGAGCTCGGCGGCGAAGGCGTCAATCTCTTCACTAAAACGCATTGAACCGCAGATAACGACCGTTTTCATACCTTTGTATAGGAGTACACTACGC
>CAYQQI010000028.1:0-10837 GCA_964419595.1 uncultured Candidatus Saccharibacteria bacterium | reverse complement strand
ATATTCAAAGCGTTCGGTATTCCTGTTTACGAGAAGCCCGGATACGAAGCCGACGACATGCTCGGCACCATCGCAAAAGAAACGAGCAAGCGCCGCGATCTGGAAACCATTATCGCCACGGGCGATAGCGATACGCTACAGCTTGTAGGCCCGCGTACGAAGGTCTTTATGATGCGTACCGGCATTTCAGATACGGTCATTTACGACGAGGAAGAAGTAAAAGCGAAATACGGATTCGGTCCCGAATTTGTCACCGACTACAAAGGCATTGTGGGCGACACCTCCGACAATATTCCCGGAGTTCCCGGTGTGGGGGCAGGAAGTGCGAGCAAATTGATTGCGGCGTACGGGGGCTTAGGGAAAATTTACGAAACCCTGCAGAAAAAAGGAGTGGAAGCTGTTGCAAAGGAAACCAATGTGCGCAAACAGTATGTTGAATTGGTGGCGGCAAATCAGAGCCAGGCAAAGTTCTCAAAGGATATCGCGACCATCCATTGCGACCTGCCGATCGGATTCAAATTGCCGGAGCGTCACTACCACATGAAAGAGTACGCCGAGGGCATCGGTACGATTCTCGAAACGTATGAATTCCATTCCATCCGACAGCGCCTCAAAGGTGCGCTCGGCCTCAGTGAATCGAAAGTGCAGACCGTCGGCGAGTCAGACGTAGTGGTCGACGCGGCGCAGATAAAAGAAGTGGGCGTTGCTACCTGGTTACTAAAGAGCGACCTCATCAATCCGACGGTGCAGGACATTCTCTCCTATGCAAAAACCACCGATTTCGACGAAGCACGCACGACAATATTTAACCAATTACGCGAGGTCGGGAAGCTTGAGCTCGTGTTCAACGAAATAGAGCGCCCGCTCATAGCGGTCGTCGATCGCATGAATGCAGCAGGGGTGATGCTCGACGTGAAATATCTGAAAGCGCTGGAGAAGGAATACGCTTCGGAGCTCTCAAAGATAGGGTTGCGCATATTCGGCTATGCAGGGCATGAGTTTAATATCAATTCTCCCAAGCAGCTCGGAGACGTACTCTACGATGAGCTGAAAATTACACCCGAGCGCCAAAAGAAGACCGCAACGGGAGCCAGAACCACGAAAGAAGAAGAGCTTTTAAAGATGGCCGACCAACACCCCATCATCATGGACGTGCTCTCCTATCGCGAATTGCAAAAGCTGCTCGGGACCTATATCGAAAAGATGCCGGCGCTTGTAGGCAGCGACGGGCGCCTACGCACCGAGTTCGTGCAGAACGGTTCCGCAACCGGTCGCATGTCGTGTCAGGATCCGAACCTGCAGAACATCCCGATAAAAACCGAGAACGGCCGCCGTATCCGCACCGGCTTTATTGCACCGAAGGGAAAGAAACTCGTCGCAATCGACTACTCGCAAATTGAGCTGCGCATCGCGGCGGGGCTCTCCGGAGACGAGATACTCACCGGTGTATTTCGTCGCGGCGAAGATGTGCATGCCGCAACCGCAGCGCAGGTGTTCGGGGTGCCACCGGAACACGTCGACAAAGAAATGCGACGACGCGCCAAGGTCATCAACTTCGGCATACTCTACGGCATGGGTGTGAACGCGCTCCGCCAAAACCTTGGCGAAGGCGTAACACGCGACGAAGCGGCCACGTTCCTCTCCGAATATTTCAAGAACTTTGCGGGCGTCGCGCGTTACATCGAAAAAACGAAAGCGGATGCCGCGCGTCTCGGATACACCGAAACGCTCTACGGTCGCCGCCGCTACTTCCCGGGCTTTCAATCGCAGATGGGTGGGGTAAAAGCGCAGGCGGAACGCATGGCAATAAATGCTCCCATTCAAGGTACGCAGGCCGACATCATAAAACGCGCGATGGTCGTCGCGGACGAGATGATAGAGAAAAAAGGCTGGCGAGACCGTGCGCAGCTTATCCTGCAGGTGCACGACGAATTGGTATACGAAATCGATGAAAAGGATGTGGAAGAAATTGGCGAAGCAATTCGCTCCGTGATGGAAGATGTGGTTGATCCGAAACTCCTCTCGGGTGTTCCTATCATCGCGGAAATGTCGGTTGGCACGAATTGGGGGAATGTGGAGCGGGTCACGCGCGGGTAGCTTCGGGAGTCGCATAATTTTTTGTTAAAAAATTTGCTAACGCTCGGCCCGCCGGCCTCGCAATTCTCCCTCAACTACCCGTGCGCAACCCTTGGGTGGTAGAGTGGTGGGGATGTTGTTTTTATACAGTGGCACTGATACAGAACGCGCACGAACAAGATTGAATATTGTTATTGATGACGTGCCGAAAGAGACGGAAGTCTTTCGTATAACGGATGCGCACTCGGCCGCGGACTTGGAAGCCGCACTCATGGGCGGCGGGATGTTCGGCGGCACGCGAGTGGTGGTGCTCGACAGCACGCTCACTCACGAGGGGATGCGGGAAGTCGTCATAGCACGATTGCCGGCACTCAAAGCATCAGGCGACACGTTCTATATATACGAGGGCGCGCTCGATGCGCCGACTCGAAAACAGATAGAAAAATACGCCGAAAAGAGTGAAAAGTTCGACTCGCCGAAATCAGCCGCGAAAGAAACGATTTTTAATCTTGTGCGCCCGCTGCAGGATGGCAAGAAAAAGGACCTCTGGGTGGCATACCAGCGTGAATTGCAGGCAGGTAAAGCGCCGGAAGCAATTCACGGCATTCTTTTTTATGCCGCAAAGGACGCACTCTTGAGAAAACCCGCGGATGCACGTGCAAAACAGCTCGTTGCGCGGCTCGCCGAGCTCCCCCACGAAGCGCGCCGTTCAGGTTTTGAACTCGAATATGCACTGGAGCATTTTGTGCTCTCGCGTGTGTGATACGATTTGCATAACGTATGGAAGCGAAGACGAGTAGTTCGTGGACTACAGCAGTACTCCTCATCACTGCTTTTTTTGTGGTCGTACCGCTTATCTCACGCGCACAGGAGGGTAATGCAATGTGTATTCCCACGATTCCAGTATGCAAGTGCATGGAGATAATGAAGGACGGCAAATGCGTCGGCGGCATGAACAAATTCAAATGTTTTTGTCAGGAGACTGAGAACGGATACATGTCTTCCGGTGAATGTGTCGCAGGCAGTATCTGCAAAACGACCGGCACGAGCGACGGAAAAGGACCGGACCAAGGAATGTCTAAGCTCGGTGAAATTCTCGGAAAACTGATGGAAGCCCTTAAGGGAAAGGACGGTGGTGGCGGCTCACCACCGCCCCCAGGCACACCTCCGGGTGGCCAGGGCTGCACCACCATGCAACCAACCGGAGATAAAGAGCGCGCACTTACCGATCCGATGTGTTACTACCTCGATCCCACGCTCGAAGAAAAGACCGATCCTTCGGGCGGGCTGGTGGCAACACCGACCGAAGGACAGGCGCCGCTTACCGTATATTTTGCCTTTACCAACGGTACAGCCGGGTGCGGCACACCTGCGCTCGCACTTGATTTTGGCGACGGGAAAGCTGCAGAACCGCAACAGGTTCATCCCGAAACCACCTGCAACGGCATCTCGGAGACCACACAACATGTGTTTACCACTGAAGGCCAATATGCAGTGCGTTTAAAAAAAATATCCACCGACGAGGTACGCGGCGGCGTGAATCTGACCGTTACCCCGGGCGACGGTACAACCACGCCGGCAGTGGGAAATAACCCGACGGGGGTGAGCACAAATATCGGCTCGACTGCCGGTACCGGCGGAACCAATTCAAATATCAGCGCATCTTCGTTCGTTACACCGCTCACGAATCTCACGAATTCAGGCACCGTTAATAGCGGGAGGACCGGCGGGTCATCCGCTCTACTTGATTTCACACCGGCGGGGAGTGCGTCAACCGGCGGTTCGAATTTCGGCGGGCCCGAGGCAAAACTCAATTTCAATACGCCGCAGTCCATTGTGCAGAGCATCATTGCAAAGAATCTACCGCCTGGAGCGTACGGCGATGTGAGAATAATGGAGAACGGCACTACGATCATCGCGGGAGTGCGCGAAGGGAACACCGAGGTGGCGGGATTCTTCGGAACAAAAACATCCGCCGGTCAGAGCACGAGCGCCGTCGCACGGCTGTGCACCAATCGTCCATGGGCAAGCAACTTCCTCTCGTTCATCATTCCACCCACATTCTTCGACACGCTCTGTTCGTGGCGCGGATACACCGTCGGCGCACAGACGCAGACGACGACTCCGACAACGATACAAACAGGCGCGAAACCGGCTACCACAAAGACACAGATCGGCGGTTCAAAGTCGGGAACGACATCCGCTCCGACCAATGGTGCAAAAGTTGATATATGGGCATCTCCTGCAACGGTCCCGCTCGGTGCTCGCACATCCATCTTTTGGAGCTCTCAGGGTACTACCGAGTGTATCGAAACATCGCCCGACGGAAGCTTTACGCACAACTCGCTCAAAGGCGGGGCATCAACGGTTCCGCTCACTTCGCCTACTACCTATACCATCTCGTGTCTCGCATCGGACGGTTCGCATGTAGTGGATAGCGTAACGGTGCAGATGGCGATCTAGTCGATTCAGTCGATTCAGATAATAAAGAAAAAGAATACGAGTGCGATAACGATTCGGTATATACCGAATGCAATGAAGGAATGCGTTCGAACGTAGCGTAGCAAGAATCGAAGACTAACGAGTGCCACCACGAACGAGACAATGAACCCGACTGCAAGCGGGGCAGCGTCGGCGATGTGGAACGAGGAGTAACTATTCAAAAGATCGAGTCCGGTCGCCGCGGCGATCGTAGGAACTGCCAGGAGAAAGGAAAATTCAACGATTGCGGCGCGAGGCATCTTGAACGACAAACCCCCGATTATCGTTGCGGCAGAACGAGAAACTCCCGGTATGACCGCAATGGATTGAATAAGGCCGATGAGCGCCGCACGACCATACGGCATGGAGCGTAATTCTCCTCGGGATTCGTCGGGCACAATACGTAACATCTCAAAAACGATGAGTACAATTCCGCCGGTGAACAACGCGACAACGACCACAAGCGGGCTGCCGAGCAAGACCGATTTTACGAACGGATATACAGCAAAGCCGACCACTGCCGTAGGCATGAATGCCACGACGAGCCGCTTGAGGATCTCGGGATCAAAAAATGAACGCATGTAGAGTGCGAGCACCGCGCACATGGCGCCGAGTTGAATGACTATCTCGAAACTTTTCGTGAATTCGGTTACCGGGACCCCGAGCAGGGAATTGGTAAGTATCAGATGCCCGGTCGATGAGATCGGTAAAAATTCTGTTATTCCTTCGACTATGCCGAGGATTGTCGCGTCTAAGAGGTTCATTAGTATCTATATACGCGAATTGAGAGCAGTTGTCGTGCGAGAAGGACCGCTGCGATAGCAAGAGTGAGTCCGGCGACCACGTCGATACCGTGATGCACTCCCGCGATCACTCGTGCTGTGCCGATGAGAACAGCTACAAAATAGAGTGCTGCGCCCGTTACTTTTTGCTTCGTGAATATGAGCGCTGCAGTTGTTGCGGCAAAGAGAGTGTGCATCGAGGGAAATCCGTTCTCTATACCGTGCGGCACGAGCGGATCGAACGCCCCGACCATGAACGGGCGCGGGTTGTCGTACAAGTGAGAACCGATCTTTGCGAAGATGTATGCAAGTGCGAGCGAAAAAACAGAGAGAGCTACGAAACGGACCCGCTCTTTCTGTGGAAGCGTCCACAGCAGCTGTAAAAGAACGATCGGAACGAGAATGATGAGGTATTGCGCGACAAAGATGATGAGCGCGTTCATGGGATAAATGTAGCATCGCGGAGGATATGTTTGTGGTCAGGGATATTTTCCTCGCCGTCGCTCGGAAAATTCCACGACCCTGGCTCGCGGTTTCGCCTACTGGCGAAACATCGCTCCGCCTCGCACAATATGTGGTCAGGGATATTTTCCTCGCCGTCGCTCGGAAAATTCCACGACCCTGCCTCGCGGTCGCAAAAGCTTTTGCGACATCGCTCCGGCTCGCACACAGCGAAAAAACCTGCCGCAGGGCAGGTTTGTTTCGTCTGTGTGCGCCCACCAGGATTCGAACCTGGGACCGTCTCCTTAAAAGGGAGCTGCTCTACCAACTGAGCTATGAGCGCATCTAACGCAATGATTTATAACATTCAAACGTTACAGCCGCCACGAGCCGCGCACCGGTCGTGTCGACTCCTTTTGAGGGAGGCTCCATTTGTGGCGGTAGTGGTCGACGGCGACCGTGTATATTGCAAATATTGTCCAGAGCGGGAGTGCGTTGATGAACGGCATGAACTCGGCGATGCTCGTAAATGTGTATGACCACACGCGGCGTTTTAGGGCACTTCCGCCGTGGTGGTGCAGCATGATAGCGAATGCCGACATGGCCAACAGGTCGAGTGCCGAATTGAGCAACCCGCCTATTATGAAGAGCGCCAATACTCCCTGCAGGAAGTCCATCATCACCCCGAACGAAATGAGTGTGAATGCGAGCCCGGTGCCGATGGGTTTCGGCTCATCCATACGCTTAGAGCGGGAGGTCGAACGCGAAAGCGCCCGGCCCGGTAACAACGAGTGTGAGAGCCATCACGAACATAAGGACGACGGTTGAGCGCGGCCACACGCGGAACTGCGCAAACACGAGCGCAATACCGAGCATGACGCACCCAAGAATTGCCACCGCCTGTGTCCAGGCACCGACGATCAAAGCTGCGGCGACTGCAATTTCTAAGAGCGCATAGCCGCGCACCACGGTGTCGGGTTTCGAGACGTTGCTCCACGCGTTGAAAGCGAACATGAGTGCGAGCACGACGCGAATAAGCGTGGCGGCAAAGGTACCGAGGAATAAAATTTGGGGGAGCAGCGCGAGCATGGTGTTTAGTATACAGTGCGCATTGTCACCTATGCAAAAAAGAATTCTCCTGTTGCATAACATCCGCAGCGCGCACAATGTCGGGTCCATTTTCCGTACCGCGGATGCTTCCGGTGTCACACAGGTCATACTTTCAGGCTACTCCCCGCGACCGATCGATAGATTCGGGCGCCCGCAAAAAGATATCTCAAAAACAGCCCTCGGTGCGGAGATATCGATCCCGTGGTCGTACGTAAAAACCCCCACGGCGATTATCCGTCGCTTAAAAAAACAGGGAGTACACGTCGTCGGTATTGAGCAGGATGCCCGCGCCCTCGACTATCGGCGCTTTCGCGAAGACGCGCCGACTCTGTACATGGTCGGCAACGAAGTGCGCGGGCTCTCTCACGCGCTCCGCAATCTGTGTGACACCCTCCTCGAAATTCCTATGCACGGAAAAAAAGAATCACTCAACGTGTCGGTGGCCGCCGGCATAGTGCTCTTCGGCACAATGAGTAACTAGTAGCTCATCGTCGTAACCGTTCGTCCCTGACCGTCATAGAGCACGATGGTGTCATGCGCATTATTCCATAATTCGCTCGCAGACGATTCGTATGCTCGCCAGCTACGCATATTGGTGTTCTCACCGGAACCGTACGCACGCATGCAACCGCTGTATGTAAAGGTATTCGCGAGGAATGCACGACACGTATTCGACACATCGTTCGGAACGTTGCTCGGATAACTGCATTGCGGAAGTCGTAGCACAAAATTCACACAGGCTTCCCCGAAACGCGCGATATTCTCTGCGGTCGCGGGCAGAAGATCGGTGGGGCGTGGGCATGCGTTCGAGAGCGCCGGTGAAAAGCGCTGCGTTTGTGCGAGGTAGCCGGTGCATGTTGTTTCGCGAAACGATACCCCGACGGGGGAGACGCCGCTCGCAAGTATCACACTCTCACCGCTGCCGAGTTCTATTGTGTCGACACTGTTCACCACGCCCTGCACGAAGGGTGATGCCGCAAGCGGTACGACCGCGCGCGCGCCGGTAAAATTGCTGCGAAGCGTCCACCCTGAAACGACAATGGGTAGGGTAACGAGTCCTGATGCCCGGATCACCACATATTCTTCGTTCGGGCTTGAACTCTGTGCAGTACCTATCTGAAGGTCCACAAATCCTGCATACGGCGAGCGCTCGCCCTCGGGTCTCGGACCGTAGGAGTTCGGGTCATACAACGCATCTTGGGGATTCTCGTAGTCAGACGCGCCGTACTCCATGTCACTCGCATCAGATGTGGTGTCGGGAACTTGAAAGAATTCCGGCTGTCCGGGCAATTGGTAGAGTTCGTCCGATGATGTGGCTGTGAGCGGGTTCGGAATGATCTCGGCGTACTTTGCGATCTTCCAATAGCCGCCTTGCCAGAGCCACAACGCGATCAGTGAGAGCACCATCGCGATGCCGACCCATTTCAAGATGCTCAATACCATGTACTCATTATACCGACGCTCGTGAGCGCTTTACGAGTTCTTCTCGCGCAACTTCGGAATCCGACCACGGTGTTTTTGTACCTTTCGGTCCGGCGATATTCGGATCCGTTCCTTTGCCGGTAATAAGAACCGCATCTCCTTCTTGTGCGAGCGAGAATGCTCTCGAAATCGCAGCGCGGCGGTCCATGATAACTTCGGGCTTTTTCTTCATACCCTCTGCGAGTGCGTGCACGATAGCCTCAGGCTTTTCGTCGTACGGATCTTCGTTGGTGAGTATCACGTGGTCGCAGTATGTATCCGCAATGCCGCCCATCACGGGGCGTTTCCAGGTATCGCGTCCGCCCCCGGTTGAGCCGAGCACGCACACTTTCCGCATCGGGTACGCCTTGTAGAGGGCTTCGAGTGAATCCGGCGTGTGCGCGTAATCAACGATGACCGTAAAATTCTGTCCCGCCTCCACGCGCTCCGCGCGACCTGCAATTGCCGTGAGCTTGCCGAGCGCGAGAGCGATGGTTGCGGCCGGAACCCCGAGCGTGCGAGTTACGAGTGCCGCAGCCAGTCCGTTCTGCAGGGAAAAATCGCCGGGTTGCATAACCGCGATACGGGTCTGATCGAGTGTAAAGTAACCGCTGCGATCGTTCGACTCATACGGAGCAAAATTTTTCAAAGAAAATCCGATGGGTATCTCGATCGGCAAGCGCAGGTATCGCACACCTTGTGCATCGTCGGCGTTGGCTATCACGATTCGTGGGCGTTTTTTAGAGCGAACAAGCGATTGTCCGAGTAAGAATTTTGCATCCGCATACGCTTCGTACGAGCCGTGCGATTCTATGTGCTCCGGCGCAAGATTCGTGAACACGAGCGCGTTCAGCGCGATGCCGCGGTGACGATGTTGGCGGGCGCCTTCGGAGGTCATTTCAAGCACAGCCACGTTGCAGCCCTTCTTGAGCGCACGCGCTAAGAATCGCTGGATGTACATTCTTCCCGGCATCGACATTCGCATCGTATTTGCCTCGGAGACCGTGCCCACTTTGACGCGAATCGAGTTCAACAGTGCGGTGGTATATCCCGCTTCGTCCAAAATTGCGGTGATCATTTCTGCAGTGCTTGATTTTCCTTTCGTACCTGTCACTGCAATGACAATGAGCTGTTCAGAGGGAAATCCGTATAGGAATGCGCCGATGTAGGCAATGATGAAATGGTAGACAGAAAGCAATCCGAGGTCCGTAACGATTTTTCTGATGACATCCATACCCCTCACACGAAACGGCATGGTTTCTGCATGCCGTATGAATTTGATAATGAGAACAATTTTTTTCCAGATTTGATATTCATGGTCATTTTTCAACGCATGCGATGCCGTTTCGTGTGTATGGGCATACTGCTTACTTGCCCATTATTTTGAGCGCTTCGCGCAAACGGTCGTTGCCTGTCGTGATCGTCGCCGGAACTTTACGAAGCGCGTCGCGCGCCTCTGCTGCGGAATAGCCGAGTGCACGCATTGCCTCGAGCGCGTCCTCGTCGCCGCGAAGTGACGCGTCGGTGTTCGCTTCGGAGATTCCGACTTTATCCCGCAGTTCGATCACGATCTTTTCCGCGGTTTTTCTTCCGATACCGGACACGTTGGTGAGGTAAGCGGCGTTGCCCGAGGATATGGCGCTTCGGAGTGTTTCAATTGATGCGATATCCAAAACTGCGAGTGCGGATTTGGGTCCGATACCCGAAACGGAAAGCAGCATGTCAAAAAATCGCATTTCCTCTTCCGTTTGGAAGCCGTAGAGGTCGAGCACGTCTTCGCGAACGATGAGATGTGTCCAGAGCATTGCCTCTGCTCCGAGGGAGAGAGTGCTCAGGGTGGAGCGCGTCCCGGCTACTTTATAGCCGACCCCGGCGGCCGAGATAATCGCGTAGCCGGCACGGAGCACTTTTACCTCACCCGAAATTGAACCGATCATAGGCACATCATAGCGTGCGCACGGGGCCTCGCCGAGCACTCGACCTTGCAAATGAAGGGTTTTTTGCGTAGTATCGCGGGAATGGCAAATACGTCATCAGCAAAGAAGGCGGAACGAGTATCGGAGCGCCGATACGTGTTCAACGCGCGCCGCAAGAAGACTATGAAAGATTCCGTTAAAGTAACGGGTAAATTTGTTGCTGCAAAGAACGTAAAAGAGGCCCAAATGTCCCTCCCGGAGCTCTTCCAGGCCATCGACAAGGCCGCAAAGAACGGCACCATCAAGAAAAACACCGCTTCGCGCATGAAGTCGCGTCTCTCCAAACAAGTTGCTTCGCTGAAGGCTTAGAGGGGCTTATCCCCGTGTGAAGGATTGTTGATGCGCCCGAAAGGGCGCATCATTGCGTTATGCGCCGCGAGGATATCGCGAATTTTCTGACTGCGGAACGCAGGGTATCTCCGCTGATGGCATTCTCCCTCCTCATCACAGCCGGTTTCATCGCCGGCTCGCTCCAAGTTGTTGCGCCTGTTCAGAGTGAATCTTCTATAG
>CAYQQI010000027.1:0-13521 GCA_964419595.1 uncultured Candidatus Saccharibacteria bacterium | reverse complement strand
CCCTCTTCGACTCCTTGTAGACATATGGTTTCAGTTCTATTTCACTCCCCTCACCGGGGTTCTTTTCACCTTTCCCTCACGGTACTTGTTCACTATCGATCTGATGAAGTATGTAGCCTTACCGGTTAGTTCCGGCAAATTCACTCAAGCTATTCATGTCTTGAGATACTCAAGTACTACAGCCATAAAGATGCTTTGATTTCGAGTACGGGACTATTACCCTGTGGCGTCCGACTTCCCAGTCGGTTCCTCTATCTCAGCATTTTGTAACTTTATCCGCTTTTAACGATCGCCGTAGCCTTATAACCCCCATACCCAAAATGTACACTCACTTTCGTGAGTCCACATTTTGAGGCTGAGTTTGGGCTGATCCCGTTTCGCTCGCCGCTACTAAGGGAATAACTATTGTTCTCTTTTCCTCCTGGTACTGAAATGTTTTACTTCCCAGGGTCTGCTCCTCACATCGTTTAAGTGCAAGGTTATAGAAGTTTGTTCTATAGGGTTTCCCCATTCGGAGATCTCCGGGTATAACGATTGTTTGGCATCTTACCGGAGCTTATCGCAGCTAAACCGCGTCCTTCATCGCCTTCATCAGTCTAGGCATCCACCATACGCCCTTACTCAGAACTCCCGCTAGGAATTCTGAGAACCGCGTAATCGATTCGCTCTACTCAGCACCGCTGCTTTTCGATCGAATCTTGCTTTCTGCGTACCCCCTACAAGAGGAGTACGACTTTTTTGACAGGTTTTACCCTGTCGATTTGCTTTGATACTTTCGTATCATTTTTTCTTTTGCTTGAGCCTCCACACTGCTGTGGGGCACAATTTTTCCTGCATCTCATTTGGGAAAGACCTTCTGTTGTGTCGATGTCGATCGCACAACAGGAGAACCCATTTGAGAAGTTTTGATTCTTATTTGCATCCTTTTCACCGACAGCTCTGCATAACAGAACAGCCCTGTGATCAGGATCTTTGTTTCGCTCTTCGTGTGTCAACGAGCAATCGTATATGTTTTTGCTTCGATTTCTCGAGGCATGAAAAAGACCGCTTTCGCGGCCACCGGTACACGTGAGTTTCCTCCCGTTTATGGCAGCCGATTTGCAGTGCTTTCCGAACACATACGTGAAAGGGAGTATAGGCGAGCTCGCCCATGATGTCAAATAAATGGCTAAGCTCTGCCGCCTGGGGACAATCATGGGGATAGCTTGTGGAGACAAAGTGGACAAACGCGTGCATAAAACCGCTCAAAATCTGGCTTTAATCAGTAGAAAGAGGCCCGGTCGGGGCCTCTTTCTGACAATGCCGTCGCGGATCCTTACCGGGTGCCGTACCTGTTGCCCTGCTGTCCGGTACGGTTACCCTGCTGATTACCCTGAGCGCCTTGGTTGTTCTGATTGTTCTGGCCACGGGCTTGCCCGCCTTTACGGCCCGCTTCTGATGCCTTCTGCCTGTCATTGGCGAAGTTCGCCGGGTTGTTCGCTTTTCCCTGAGACTGTCCGCCCTTCGACGCTATCTCTCGCTGCTTGCTCTCATCCATCGAGGCGAAGCCGCGGTTGCTGGTATTACTTTGGTTTTGATTTCGATTTGTGTTTTCTGCCATGATTTCAATATGATGCTTTTAAACATTGTCGCGGGTGACTGTTCATCATTCCGGCAGCTGTTCATCGTCGAGTTTCGACGTATTCTGCTGCATCTTCTCCGTCTGAAGGTCATCTTCGCGAATGCTCGATGTCTTATCTGACTGTTTGTTCTGATCGTGTTTCTGGTTCATGGTGGGTTTGATGAATTTTTATAGACTAACGATTCCCCCGTTGATTCCCGCGGGTCGAACCCGAGGATCGGGCGCCGTGTACGATATGTCTGTTTTTGAACTGCGTATCCGGCTGATCCGCCGCAGAAGCATTATTGCCCTGCGCGTTGCTAAATCCGCTTTGCGAATGTGAATTTTCACGTGCCATATATGTAGTGGCGTGAGCTGGCGAGTAAAATTCGACCAACGTGAACATCTTGACCTAACTGTAATGAAGCACCGGTTAAAGCGGCGCTGTAAAAATTCATTTTCAAATGAGACGAGTCAGCTGTCTGCAAGAAGGGCTTCAGCTCTCTCGATGTCTGCGGGCTCAGTAAGTCGAATGAGGGAGTGCGCTTCGATTGGGTGGAGCGGAACGTGCTGCGCCGCCTTCACGATGGTCTGTGGTAACCCGTATTCCGTATCGCTCCCCGGTCGCAGCACCAAAGGGTACGAAAAAATACGTGTATCAAGTTTGAAAAAGTTCGCAGAGTTTGCAATGCCGGGCCCTCCGGTGTGCAATTCTTTCTCTACGATATCTTGGACCAGTCCCTGCTCATTGATGAGCACTTTGCCCATCGAACCTATCTCATCGAATTGCTGCACAAGTATCGCCCAGTCAGCCGACAATGCGCATGCACGTACATCATCGCGAGAACAAATATCATCGCCGTTCATAACTAAGAACGAGTCTTTCAAAAGGTCTTTTGCCCTCCAGAGCGCTCCTGCGGTGCCGTCGAGCACTTCCTGTTCTATATAGAGCAGTTTCTTGTTTCCGAATTGCCCGCCGAATTTCTGTTGGATGGTATGGCCGAGGTACCCCACCACGATGATGACTTCGTCGATCTCCTCAGGGAGGGTTTCAAAGATCCGCTCCAATACCGTCTTACCCGACAACATGAGCAGCGGTTTCGGGATCGTTTCGGTAAGCGCTCCCATCCGGGTGCCGCGACCGGCTGCCAAAATCAACGCCTGCATGCTGGGATGATACCAAAAGAAAAAGGGCAACGCGCCCGTACGGGCGCGTTGCAGGGGTCGAACCGTTATTCGTTTGTCGTTTTCGCCCGAAGCGAAAATTTAGTCCTAGGTCGCCTGAGGCGACCGGACGACATCCGTTGAATCGGATGTTTAGTCCTTGTGGTGTGCAATTTCGGAGCGGATGCGCTCGATGGTGCGAGCTGCCGCTTCTTTGCCGCCCAAGCCGAACGCGAGGCCGAATGCGAGTGACGCAGCGATGACGATACCGGTGAAGAGTGTCTGCACGAATTCGGTTGCAACGCCGAGCTGGTTGAGTGCCGCAAGAACTGCGGTCACCCAGATAGCCCATTTCGCAACAGCGCCTGCCAAGTTCGCGCCATGGGCGCCGGCGGCACGAGCAGATCCCGCAACCAGGCCTCGAACCACTTCGGCGATGATTGCGCCGAGAATAAGGATGAGGGCCGCAACAATAACCTGCGGTAGGTAGAGCAATACCACCGTCTGCAGGAATATAGTGACACGCGTAAGACCGAGTATGTCGAGCGATGCCACGAGAAACACCAACACAATGAACCACTGCACCAAGGTGCCTAAGATGTGGCCCACATCCAGTTGAAATCCTGCGGAGCGTGCCGCATCATCCATTCCTGCACTGCGAAGCGCATCGTTCAAACGAAGCACCCGCACGATCTCGACGACGACGCGATAGAGGATCACTCCCACGATCCAACCGATCACGAATACGATGACTGCCGCGACTATTGCCGGCAGAAATTGAGCCACCGTATACCAGAGATCACTGAATGAGCCCTGCACTGCGCCCGCTGATTGAGTAACGATCATATGTATTTCAAACTTTAAATAAGAAAATAAATTGGGTATCGACCCCCTAAGTCGCCAATGGCGACCGGGCGACCCGTGCAAATCGAAGATTTGCTTTAGGGTTTAGCCGTACCTGTAAGTGTATCAACGGCCTTCATGGAGCGGGCTCCACAAGCGGGTCAGTGTGGATAGGTCAACGTATTCGATTTGGCTTAAATCCTGTGTTTTTACAACAGTCTCGTCTTGTCCAAAAGGACAACGTGTGGGAAATCCAACGTATCGCGTATGAGCCTGTCCTGCACCGTTATGCGGTAACGGAATTCTGGTGTAGAAAATGCGGCGTATCGTATTTCGCGACCGAATGCCGGTTCAAGGGAGCGCACCGCTGCCTCCATGCGGCGCTCGTTCATGGAATCAGATGCAATGAGAATGTCTGCCGGGCGCGAGTCGTCGCCCATGAATGTGCCCGAGAGGATGACCGCAGAAATGCGTCCGCCGCGTTTCAGCGCACCGACGATGTTGTCGTAACGCACGGGTGAGACCTCGTGAATGAACGCGGAGATTGCGCGCAGGTGTTTGAAATCGTTGTTGGTACACCATGCTGCAACTTTTGAATTCCCCTTTACGGTGCGCTTCGATTTATTTGCGAGCGTTATCGTTACCGCACGAGCGGCTTTCACGGCACCGAGCTTCACGAGCGACTTTACTTCTTTGAGTACTGCTTTCGGAGCAACACCGCTTCGCTTAGAGATATCGTTGACAGTCATGGTGTCGCTTGCATTGAACACAAAGACCCGCAGAATGCGGGCGCGGTTTTTGTTACCAAGGAATTCAGGGAGAAAATCGTCTTTCAAGACCGTAGCCATAGACTCATACTACTACCCAAAAAATCCTCCGCCCGAGATGATGTGTGGATAGCCCCGACGTCCGGACGGACTCCTACCCGATACTGTCGGTAACCCGGATGATCTTGTGGGAATAGTCCCCCAGTGCCGCAACGAGCATGGAGACCGACTTTTTGAGTATGGGGTGTACCAGTTGTGGGGCCACGTGTTGCAAGGGCACCAACACAAAAGCTCGCTCGTGCATTTTGGGGTGCGGAATGGTGAGCTCCGCAGTACGCAGTACGATGGTGTCGTACAAAAGCACATCGACGTCGATGATTCGGGGGGCGTAGGTGTCTGCCTCACGGCGCCCCATTGCCTTCTCTATTGCCTGGCACTTTTTGAGCACCAGCTCCGGAGTGAGTTCGGTTTCCACCCTACACACAATATTGAAATACCGCGGCCGCCCGAGGCGGTAGAGCATGTCGGTTTCGTACATGGGAGAGCACTTTTGGGTGCGAAATTCGGGCTTAAAGAGCCTCATCGCTTGCTCCAGGTTAGCCTCACGATGTCCGAGGTTGCTGCCCAGTCCTATGTAGACCGTGGCCATATACCTATCCTACATGTGTCAAAAAAGCGGCAAATATTGACAGAATACCGTAATCACTGTTTTATATCGGTCGGCCAGGAGGCTCACTTGGATACCCGCGTCATAACTGTACAGGTGCAGGGCGCTCCGGATGAGCTTGAACAGTTCAACCGTGAAAGCCCTCGACTCATCGGTAAATTCGGTGTCGCGTTCCGCGGCATAAAAATATACGAGAGTCCAAATCCGAAGCTCCTCGTCGTTGAATTCACACTGGCGTTTCGACTTGAACGGAACGAATGCCCCGATCCGGTGGACGTGTTCCTGGAAGCGCTCATCCAGCGCAAAGGGATTTCATCGGTTATTGTCGTGCCAACCGAAGAGTAATTCCGAGAGGTGAAGAAAGGAGGACGCAGTGGCCACCATCCCGAACAGTCCCAGGCGGACTGTCATCGTTATCGATGAGGGTAATGGTAGCGTAACCGTGAGTATGGCGAGGAGACGCAGTTGTCGGCAGCATGCAACGGAACTCGTGCTCGACAAAGTGGAGCTCCCCGACCAACAAGCCGCATTCGATCTTATTCAGGAAAAGTTCGCAGAGCGCGATGCGAAACTGAACGAGGTCTCGTGAAGTACCCGAAAGCCCGGCAGCAATGCCGGGCTTTTTTGTTTGACTTATCTTTCACAATACGGTCTTATGTGGTCTGCACAGCCCGGAGAAGACTCCATGCACATTCAAGAGAGCCGTATTGATAGCACGAGTGATCGCGCTGATGTACAGAGCGCCTACCTGGAAATGTCGCGGCGCGAGTGCGCTGTGATGATCCTTTGGCTCGCCCTCAGACAGCAGGATCTCGAAGCGGCCGAATGGGGTTTCAGGATCACAGAGATCCTGCGCCAATTCGAATCGATGCCCCTCAGTGAGCGGCAGACCATGTGGGCTCGCATGACGATCGTTGAGCAATTGTGGACTCGCATCGACGGCGTCGTGGAACTCATCGCGATACCCGAAGGCACGACCCCAAAGCAGATCGTGGAAGCGTACTTCGTTCCCGACTGATACAGCGACGTGGAGGTGTGAGCATGAAGATCACCTACGACGGTAATCTCGCGATATTCGTCAGTCCGTACATCGATCAGAAGGGATTGTTCGCGCTTATGGAAAAAGCGAGCAAGTCCACGGACGGGACTGCGACAGGGGTCTTGAATGTTGTGGTAACCGGTAAAACCGTCGTGGCAACCGGGTACTACGATTCCCGCACCGATGAGCTGACGGTCACCGCCGAAGTTTGAATTGCATCCGCTCTGATGAGCAAACCAAAAGCCCGGGCACTGGACCCGGGCTTTCGATTTGAAACTCGCGTGAGTTACTTGAGTGTAACTTTGCCGCCAGCATCCTCCACTTTCTTCTTGAGGGCCTCTGCGTCCTCCTTCTTCATAGCCTGCTTGAGCATAGCCGGAGCGCTTTCAACGAGGGTCTTGGATTCAGCGAGACCGAGGGCCAACGCTTCCTTCACTACCTTGATGACCGCGATCTTCTGCTCGCCGATAGCCGTGAGCTCTACATCGAACTCAGTCTTCTCGTCTGCAGCTGCACCACCTGCTGCCGGACCGGCAACGGCGACCGCTGCTGCGGAGACGCCCCACTTTTCTTCGATAGCCTTCACGAGCGTGTTGAGCTCGAGAATGGTCATCTTTTCGACTGCATCAATGATCTGTTCCTGTGTCATATATGAGTATTATTCAGTTATTAATTACTGTTTCGTTCCCGCGACTGCCGAGAGTACGACTGCAAGACGCTGGCGCGGTGAGTTAATCACCTGCGCAAACATGCCGCGGAGTACCTGGAGCGACGGGATGAGTGCGATCGCTTCCATCTGTGCACGATCTACGATCTTTCCGTCGAAAATGCCTCCGAGGATTGAAACGCGATTCGTGTACTTCTTTCCGAAATCGTGCACCAGTCGCGCAGCTACGGTGGCATCTTCGCCTCCGCCGTATGCGGCCGCCACTTCTCCCTCGAGCGTCATGCCCTCGGTCGTGTGACCAAGCTTCTGAAGCGCGAGTCGGATGAGCGTCTTTTTTGCGACTGTGTATTTCACACTTTCGTTACCGAGTGCACGGCGCATGGCCGTTTCATCAGCGACGTTGACGCCCTTGAAGTGTACGAAGACCGTCGAAGTCGCCGCCTTGAAAGAATCGGCGAGGGTGTCGATGATCTGTCCCTTCTGTGCTTTTGTTTTTGCCATATGCCAAAAACTACGTTTTGTAACTACAAGGCGGGATTGCTCCCTGGAGTCTTCGACCTCGGCAAGTCTGATGGGACAGGTTGTAGGTTTTAGGTTGTAGGTTTTAGTATTTCTACTATTCCCTTGTACCTATTCCCTATTGCCTGAGCCCTGCTCGCTGTCTCTAGCCTTGTGCGATGCATAGTACTAATTTTGGCCGGAACGTCAATCTTTGGTATAAGGAGTGCAGCGTAGACAACGAGGACGTCCCAATGCCCCCGAAACGTCGCAAGTGGAATGCTACAACAGAGCACTTTTCCGCAAGCACCAAAGCACCCCCGCCGCCGAGACCGGCGAGCGCGTTGCCGCACAATCCCGACCTCGCAGGCCTTTTGGCAATTCCTGCCGGAGAGTACCCGTGCGTCTCACCCGACGACCTGCTCGATGCGGAACAACAGGCGCAAATCGAAGCGCTCCGCGCCATCCCTCGTATGCGCGACGTGGTGTACTCCCGGGTCGAAAACCTGATCAGAAAGAACATCAAGACTCTCGGCATGGGGCTCACGGAGTATGAGCGCAAGGCGCTAACCGCTGCCGGCCTCCCGCATTAGGCACCCTCGTTCGCTCATTCCAAGGCGCCGGACAACAGTTCCGGCGTCTTTCGTATATCTACTCGACGTAGCCTTATCATTGACTTTTCATGAATGTGTGCTAGGGTGCGGGTCGTTTCCTCAAAGTGGAGCCTCGAGATGTCGAGCTATATCGGTCGTTACAAGAATCTTGCGCCCAACATCAAGATGTTTCTCGCGGTCGTGAATCACGAGTGCGGGTTTGCCGTTGCTGCCGGCCTCTGTAATCACCTGATTGTCCGTCAGCACGATGGTACCGACGACGGGTTCTGGGACAATCCCGATGACCTCAAACCCTATGAGCGCGGCAAGCTCATCGAGGTCGCCAAGGCGCACGGCTATACAAAGCTCGGCGCTTACGATCTGATGACCCCCGCCTGATCTTTGGTTCCCACGGTGCAGGCTGATTACCTGTGCGTCCGTGGCTCACGCAGCCCGCATGTAAAAGCCAGCCGCATGCAATCGCTGCCGAGACCTCGTGCAATTACGCACGAGGTCTCATCGTTTTATATTGCAAAATTCAAACCGCTGGGCTAGGATGCCCGCGGGAAAAGTTACTTCCGCCCCCAGCGCCCAAAGCTACCCCGGGTTAGCGGAAGCAGCGCGTCCCATTCCGGGATAGCGCGATTCGCCGGTCGGGTTGTCCCCCCTGACCGGCGTTTTCCTTTATATACCCTCCTACTTGATGGTTTTAAGCATCTCTGCCTTTGCTGCGGCGGCGGCCTGTGCGCTATCGCGCGCCGTTGCGTATGAATTCACGGCGTAGGTAAGCCCGAACGAGAGCGTTATCAGGGTCAGAAACCCCGTCAAAAATTTAATGAACGACCCCGCAGGAGTGCTCTGCTGCATAACCCCATAATTATACTACGGGTCAAATCACTCGGTATACAAATACGGCGCGATCCTATGGGACCGCGCCGTATGGCGATAACTTAGTACACTCGAAATATCGTGGTGCGGAATTCCGAGTGGAGCTGGAATTTCCTATCGCGAAAGAAATTCAGCACCACTTCCGGCTCTGCCGTTACACGGTATTGAATAGCACTGCGAAATTCCGGAAGCGTCGTGAAGTCGTACACAATGTTTTGCCCGTAGTCCCTCTGCAGAGACATGTCATCCACGGCCCGTATTGTTCGTTGCACGCCGGCCTTTGCCAGTTCCGTGTCTCGCTCGCACAGGTCTTTCTCGGCTTGCGGGAGCGCACCGGAGAGCCCGGGCTCGTGCACCACAATATGCCCGTGAGAGCGCACCGAACGCACCGCCTCGGAAAGCACGATATTCATGGTGAGCGACGGCATACGATGCAGCGAGTCCGCAAAGAGTGCGAGGTCGAATATGCCGCTCTCTACCGGCAGCACATCGTAATCGCTCACTTCAAACTCCACACCGGGGTTCCGAATCTTTGCCCGCTGGATCACGAGCGGATGCGAGTCCACGCAGAGCAGTCGCTTCGGCTTACATGCCGCTACCTCTTCCACATACGAGCCGTCGCCGCAACCGATCATGAGCACATGGCTGTTCGAGAGGTCGTAGTTATCGACGAGGTCTTTTGCAAAGGTGTTCCCGATGCGCCGCATGGCATCTCCTGTCGTTCGGGTTTCCTGTGCGGCACTATACCCATGAGCGCGGTTTTCGCCAGTATAAAAATGAATTCCGCCGGCAGCGCGATGCTGCCGGCGGTTGTTGCCGAATTACCGCTTCGGAAAGATGGGTTGCAAGCCGGCGGGTCCCAACACGTTCACATACGCGTGGGCGAGCACCATATACAACGCATCCACGTGCTCGTTATTTCGATGCGGCATTCGATACCGATAAATTTCCGACATCGCTTCTTCGTAGTGCTCCAGCCCGGCACCTGCGCCCTGGGTACGGAACAACGTGACCAAGAGCTTTGGACCCTCGCCGGACTTTCGCAATTGAGGCAGCAGATCGCGGAGAATTTCCTTCGCCTCCTTGTCGTAGGATTTACGCCATCCGATGACAGCCTCTCTGTAGAAGAACTTGTAAAGCGCGTGCACTTCGGCGCAATACTCCGGAAGCCAGAGCAATGCCCACAGCGCTTGTTTGGCACTACCTGCGACGCGCTCACGATACTGTTCGCTCTTTTCAAATTCCGCCGACGATTCGGTATCTGGATTCCGATTCAGGAACGGGATCGCCAATTCATCCATCATGGCGTTCCCATAGATGAGCCCGATCTTCGTCAAAAGTTTGTGATTCACGGTAGAATTGGTCGCCTCCATCTGGAACAACTCGCCCATGTGCTGCGTTCTTGCTTCGAGCGTCGGCTGCGCGAGTAGTTGATCCGCGATCGTGAACAGCGTATAGGTCTGTGCGAGCGCGATGCAGTCTGCGTACCATCCCCGCGAGGATCGTGGTGCGTGAGCCATTATTCTCTCCCTGGAACCTAAGTTCCGTTGTGTCTCTCGAAAGAGACGGTTGTGGGTGTCGAAACACCGGAGCTGAAGGACGAGCAAAAGCCTGTCCGCCGCCACTATGTATCTACGTCGCGAAACCGTCAATGAGATTCCTTGCTCGCTTTGGCGCGATATGTCACTCTGCCGCGCAGGAGGACTGCCCCATGCCCGAGCGCAAGATCCTGATCGTCGAAGACGAAGTGGAATGGCATACCAATTTTAAACGCGCCCTCAAGGGATACGAACTCATCTTCGCCATGACCGTGGACCGGGGGTTTGCGATCTACCAGGAGAACAAGGGTTCGTGGGATGCGATCTTCATCGACGGCCACCTTGCTGCCGATAGCTGGGGACCTGACCTTGTCGACAAGCTCAAGGAAGACGGCTACACCGGCCCTATGCTTGCCTGCACGGGAAACCCGCATGTAATGCCGATCATGCTGGCTCGCGGATGCACGGACGCGGTGGAAAAGAGCGCCATTCCCCGCTACATTCGCGAGCACTTTCCGCTCTGACACCTGAGGGTGTCGGCCAAAGAAAAAACCGCGCGGTCACCCGCGCGGTCTTTTTTATATTTCTCGTGCGATACGATAGTGCGGAAGGACGAACCAGCGGAACAAAATAACGAGTGTGGCGATGCTAAAGAGCAGCACCAGAATCGTGGAAACGAGCGGCTTTGCGGAATCCGGAGTAATGAGCACGCCGAGCATGGAGGCCGCGGTCCACGGCACAGCCATGCGATACCACCAGATATAGATGAATCCTTTTACAAAGTGCATGGCGTAGAGCCCGGCTAATAGTGCGGCCGCAGGCAAAAGCGTGTATGCGAGTGTGCTGCCCCATCCAAACACCATCGAGAGCGCGAACACCACCGCGCAGACCCCTAGCAACCATTTCAGCTGCCCCCTCATTCCCCCATCCTACCTCTTTCGCAACATTATGAGAAAACGCATACTCTCCCCAACTAGCGCGCCCGCTATCACAGTTGCGACAAACCATACGAATTCCGAGATACCCACACTATTTGCAATAAACCATCCAAGGAGAGGAAGCGTAACTACCACGATCCAGACATATCGATATTTACCACCGAATCCAGCTAACAAAACCGACTCAAGAAATAGATACCCAAAGAAAAGACCTATGTACGGGGTGAATCCGATTGATGCGGTCGCCGGATTGCATTCACCACTCATATAACAGTACAGTGCACCGAAGTATGTTGCGGAGAAAAACGCAAGAAGAGCTGCGATCAACACTAGTGAAATATGCTTAAATATCGATGACATTGTCTTTTTTTAGTTACTAATTAACCATGCGAGATCTTCTTTTAGCACCAAATAGGCCTGGTCATTTAAACCTTTTCCCTTTAGCTTCTGCAACTCTATAAGCATAGCCGCCGCAAGGATTTTATCAACGGTCTTCTGCACCTTTTCAGATTGTGGTTTGCCGTTCGTAGCTTTTACTACAATCTTTGAGATCTTTATCGCAGCCTGGAGTCTCTTTACGAGAGTGTCACGCACAGCCTTGGTCATCCATCCTAGTGAGTAAGCCCTTTCAATGTCTGCGATTGTACTGTCCGGGGTCGCAATAATGCGGAAGTCTCTACTGGAAGTTGCTACATTTCCGACATTGTCGGTTGAGGACGCGAAGGCAGTGTGTTTACCTAGCTTTAAGTAAAATGTGTCGACGGTGCCAATATTCGGGACTGTTGTCGTACCCAACTGTGTTACGAGTGAGAGTATTCCTGACGTATCCGTAGCACTGACCTGAATCTGTAGCGCCTGTGAGCGTTCGTAGTCCTGTGACTTCGGATTTGTTATTTCCAGTGTAGGCGGCACAACATCAACGGGTTTTATTTCATTGTTTGTGGGACTTGTGCCGTTCACGAAGAGCTTCAACTCTGTAATCTGCCCCGGGGTCGTGCTCCCCGTGAAAGACACACTTGAATTGGTTGTACTAGTGAGAAAATCACTTTCGACGGTGTACTTTCCTCCTACCCCAGTGCCCTTCACGATGACGCGGTACTCCCCACTAAGCGGGTCCGGAATCGTGATGAATTCAGTGTCAGTGTTGAACCCAGTGTAAAACGCTGCTGGGATCTCATTTAATTCTTCGTTATTCGCCCCTCTACCGATTCTCTTTCCATCAGGTCCAATCACTAATATATCCACCGGAGATAGAAGTTTGAGTATTAGAAACTTAGCGTCAACACGCTGAAGGTTGTTCACAACCGTGACTGGCTGTTCCCCGGTTAATGCGCCGAATACATCAGCCTGTGCCAAAAAGGCCAATGAAAGATGGTCAGTTGTAGACATTGCAGGTGCAACCCCTGGCAAGTTGGCACTTGCCAAAGGCACGGTACCATCTCCCGACCCCAATATTATTGTCGTAGGAACCCCATGTTCCCAAACTAAAGCATTCGGAGATGCAGCGGTGACATTTAGACCTACGATTGTTTCGTTTGCTGGGAGACTTCCTACGATATTCGTGATTTTCACGCCAGATTCGCTCAGAGACTGAATATTATCTCTAAGCTGTTCCAAAAAGGTGTTGGTGGGATATTCATTCGGATATTGTCTCAAAGAATTGTTATCGAAAATGTAATTGTAAACTGGCAACAACTCTCGCACTGACAATATCGGGTGAGACTTCATATATGTATACACATCCCCGTAACCATGCTCCTTTGCCTCATGTTTAATGAGAGCACCCAACATGAGAGCCTGGAATCCTGGACCGAACTCTCCGCCTTCCCACATCAAATACGCTTTTGGGGCTCCTAGGTGTGGCGTGCCGAGGAATATGAGTTGGTCTACATCGTGCTCGTATGTTGCAGATTGTATGTATTGTCGTGCTGCGAGGCCGCCCATTGAGTGGGCAACAAGGTCTACTTTGTCGCAGACACAGAGCGCTTTTACCTCATCTATCTTCTGCTTCAGGAGCACTGCGGTATCGACATTCGACTTCCGCCAATCGTACGGAAATGTGAAAAGGTCCACGCCGAGCGTGTAATCGTTCGCATCAAGCGTAGCTATCAAATCATCATACGAATGAAGGATGGGGTCTATCTCCCACACACCATTGTGCTCAGCAGAACCAAGAATGCCGGGAATGATAATCACAGGATCGAGTGTTTCCGGTGTCGTTGTTGCGGGTGAAGATGTGGCATCATCGTAGAGTTGGTAGAAAATATTGTCATTCGAGTCAGTTTTAAACGATATCTCCATCGGGTAGCCGGAGGTTTC
>CAYQQI010000026.1:0-13958 GCA_964419595.1 uncultured Candidatus Saccharibacteria bacterium | reverse complement strand
GTTCTCAGTCCTCGGGCCAAGCCCTGCGGGGCCTCTAAAAAGGCGCACCGCCTCCACTCCGGCCCCCGCGGAATTCCACAGTGCGTTTTGGAGCGTTCGCAAGTCCGACGGGACGAGACAGAGTAAAAATTCAGTAGAATTTTATACGGCTCCAAAACACACTGTGGATGTAGCTATTTCTTCCAAATCTTCACCGCGTACATCCACCCATACTTGGCAATAACAAGGAGGATGAGGCCGTAGAGTGCGTATTGGAGTACGAGGAAGAAGAGGGCGATGAGGTTTATTGTTACTCCCTGCACCGCGCCGTTTATCACGTGAACGACGTCGCGCAAGGACTGCTTCCACGAATCCTTGATTGCATCACCGTTGATGTACTTGCTCTCGGAAACGTTCACATTGAAGTACGTGTAGTCGAGGTGATCGAGGCTATCTGCCTTTGCTCGGGAGAGGCGCTCAAGTTGTGCACTCACGTTAAGCTTTTCCTGCGTGAGCTGCTGAATGATCTGAATGCGGCTCTGGATAATCTGAGCGAGGCTTGAGGCGTCTTGTGTTTGCGTTGCCAATCGTGTGACTTGGTCGTAGGCGGCGGTTGCGCTTCGAAGCGTGTCGTCAATTTCGGCGAGCTTCTTCTTGAGGATATCTTCTTCGCTCGTGTAGTCGTCGACCTGTTTTTTGATGGTGTAGCTATTTTCGTTCAGGTATCGCGGGTCGAGGTCTTTCACCCACGCGAGCACCTCTTGCACGTGTGCGTGCTCCACCTTGAACGAATACGAGCAACCGGTGTCGTATTTGTTGGAGTTTTCAAAGACGACGTAGTCCTTTGCCTTCAGCTCGGTAAAGGCCGCACATGTCTCATCGAGCTTCCGTGTTTCGATGGTGGCGTTGTAGTCGGTCACTTCGTAGTCCTCAGCATTACCACCGGCGCCGGATCCCGGGTTCGGCGGAACGCTCGGATTGATGTTGGTTATTGCCATTACGTTGCGGCTCGAGAGTGTGGCCACGCCTCCCATTTCGCTGTATGCCACCCCTGGCGCGCTCACCGCTTTTGCACTCGCGTAGCCGTAGCCTCCGTCGTAATTATCGGTTGCATACGAGACGCCCATCTCGCTCGGGTACGACGCATCTGTTTGCGCCATGCCAGGATTTCCCGGCACGATCGAGAGCGGGAACTGCGGTGCGAACATTTGTGCGGCGATCGCAAGCACAATGAGTGCAGCAGCGAGTATAGCCGCGAGTTTCGCGAGCTTGAGCGGGGTCGGTTCAAAATTCTTAATAAAATCCATCATGTATTGATACGATTAATGTAATAACGCCGGATATGAAAAGTATGACATGAGCAGGGCCGGGGGCTTGCTAGAATGTCGGTATGTTGCGTACTCTGTTCATGAGCCTAAAAACAGTTGCCCTTATCGGCATTGCGATCGTAGCGGCGCAGGCGATCACGCTGTTTCTCTTCGGGCAGCCTCCGATCTGCGAATGCGGCACGATAAAACTTTGGGAAGGAGAGGTGCTCGGCAGCGGAAACTCGCAACACCTTTCCGACTGGTACACCTTCTCGCATATTGTGCATGGATTCATCTTTTACGGGCTTCTCGCCTGGCTCACACCGCGCGTGCCGGTGCGTATACGGCTTTTGCTTGCGCTCGGAATAGAAGCCGCATGGGAGGTTTCTGAAAACACGCCTGCGGTCATTCAGCACTACCGTGAACAGGCGCTTGCTGCAGGGTACTCCGGCGACAGCATCTTGAATTCCGTGATGGATACGCTCTTTATGGCACTCGGATTCGTGATGGCACGGAAAGTTCCGTGGGTGGCCATCGTTATAACTGCGGTTGCGCTGGAGTTGTTCGCCCTCTACATGATCCGCGACAACCTCACGCTCAACGTTATAAATCTCATTCACCCCATTCAAGCCGTGAGCGATTGGCAGATGGCCGGCGGTATCAAGTAGTGAGCTCCCGTCGGGCACTTGCACATCTGCCGTACAGGTTCATATTGTGTGCATAATCGTTCAAGTAACGCACTATGAATAAAACCAGTATCGCAATTGTGCTCGCGGTTGTTTTGATCGCAGCGGGAGCATTGTATTTCACACGAGGGGGGAAGGGCGACTCGATGATGCAGGCCAACACAGAGTCGAAGTCGATGGGCTCGATAAAAGATTTGATGGCACGCGGCTCATCGGAATGTACCGTTTCAAATAAGGTCGCAAATTCCGAATCGAGCGGCACGGTGTACGTGGGCAACGGTAAAATGCGCGGAGATTTCAAAAGCGTGACGGTGAATCCGGCGATGACCATTGAATCGCACATGATCTCCGACGGGGAATACATTTACTCGTGGAGCTCGGCAATGCCGCAGGGTGTGAAGATGGCGGTCGCGGCAACCCAGAGCGGACAGCCTACGGGGCAGAATCAGCAGGACTTCTACAACTCGCAGGTAGATTACGACTGCAACTCATGGCGAGTCGATGAATCGAAATTCGAGGTGCCGAGCGACGTTACCTTCATGGACATGTCTTCCATGATGAACGCAGGCGCTCAAACAGGAGCCCCGAATAACGGTTCAATGAATCCGCCGAGCAAATCCAATCAGTGCAATATGTGTGATGGTGCACCGGAGCCGCAGCGCACCCAGTGCCGAGAAGCACTCAATTGTCGCTAGCCAATCGACCCTCTCGCGCTTCATTCCACCCACAGGAGGGATAGGTTTAATGAAGCGCAGGGTCTGATACAGTAGGAGAGTCGTATGAGTGATTTTGTGAAAATGGACGTATTCTTCGCGGTGAGCACATTCGCGGTCATCGTGGTTGCGATCATGCTCGCGCTCGCGCTCTACTACATCATCAAGATCTTGCGTCACGTTGAACACGTATCGCATATCGTGAGCGAAGAAGGAGAGTTGGTGAGAGGGGACATTGCGGAGATGCGCAGCGCCATAAAGCAGGAGGGTTTCAAGTGGGGGCACCTTGCGCGTTTTGCGCGCAAGCGGGCTGCAAGCTTCATGGGCAAGAAGTCCGATCGGGAATAAAAGTTCACTGTTCGACAAATTAGTTAATCAAATAATCTTTTTCCGTATGGCAAAAAAGACAGTTTCTACAAAAGGGTCACGTGCAGGACTCGGCCTCGCAGCGCTCGCCGCAGCGGGCGCAGCAGCCGCTGCCGGCTATTATTTTTACGCGAGCGAGAACGCTCCGAAGAACCGCAAGATCGCGGCCAAGTGGGCCGGTGACATGAAGAAGGACGTGCTTCGTAATGCGAAGAAACTCAAAAGGATCGATAAAGCGGCAGTGATGAAGCTTGTTAATCAGGCACAGGCATCGTACGCAAAAAACGGTCCGAAGATCGACAAGGCAGCACTGTTGAAGGCAGCATCAGAGTTGAAAAAGCACTGGGACGAAATTCGCGACGAAGCCGACACGACCGTGAAGAGCGCGAAGAAGACGGTCAAAAAGGTTGCAAAGAAAGTTGCAAAAAAGATCAATTAACCTCGTGCTATGCTCCGTGAGATAAAACTCTCGGAGTTTGCAATTGAAGCGGATCTGATATCTCATGGGGTATGAGTCGCGTTCTGAACACATTTCTTCCGCTCGTTTTTCTGATCGGCCTGATCGTTGTGTTCCGCACACCGCTCTTCGTATTCTCGTATCAGGCGATGCGCATGGTGGTTCCGTGCACATTTGCCGTACCATATCGCATCGATACCATCGACGCGCGTTTCGACGTCTCAAAGAATGACATTGCGCTCGCCGCGCGCGAGGCCATCGACGTGTGGGAGAAAGCCGCGGGTCGTGACTTGTTTAAGGAAATTGCGACCGGCACCCCGGTTATTTCGGTGAACCTGGAATACGACCTTCGGCAAGAGACCACCGAGACGCTGAAAGACTTGGGTTCTCAAATATCGGACACGAGTGCTACCTACGAGGAGATAGAGGTGCAATACGACGCCAAGCGCGCTGTCTTTGCGCAAAAAAAGGGAGCATTTCAAGCGGCGGCCGCCCAATTTGAGCGGGATGCCGCCGCATATCAAAAAGAGGTTGATTCGTGGAATCATAAGGGAGGAGCTCCGGCGAGCGTCGTGAATCGCCTCAACTCGACGAAAGCCGACCTTCAGCGCCGGCAGGGTGAAATTTCAGCGAACCAGCAGACGGTGAATGCGCTCGCCGACGAGGTAAATACGCTCGCGCGGCGCCTGAACTCGATCGCGGGAGACATAAATGCCACCGCGAAGACGTACAACAAAGTCGGTGCACAGACCGGGGAAGAGTTTGAAGAAGGGGTGTATGAAACTCGTGCGGGATCTGAAACCATCACCGTATTCGAATTCGACTCTCACGCTCGACTCACTCGGCTGCTTGCGCATGAATTCGGTCATGCGCTCGGCATCGATCATGTTGAAGGAGAGGATTCTATCATGTACCGATTGAATCAGGGCTCGAACATTGAACCCACGGAAGAGGACATTGTCGCTCTGCAAACGGCATGCCGCTTACCGTAGTGTCGGTCACGCTTTCATGCGCGCTTCAGTGGTGTCGGGTTTTAATGCGCTCTCTGTGCGGAGCGATCCACGCAAATTATTATGCCTAAACCCTTCTCAATATGAACGCCAAGCGAATCATTAATACAGCCGCACTCACGGTCCTCCTTATTGCCGGTTCTGCCGCGGCTCAAACCACTACACCCGAGGCACCCGATACCGGCTCAGGCGGTAACGCCGCGGGAAATGTACTGCTTCTTACCGGTTCGGCTGCCGCAGCGCTCGCCGGGCTCGCGTATCTGACTCGTCGACGCACGATTTAACAGATAGTACAGTGCGGGGGCGTAGCCCTGGCGTTGCGCCCCGTATACCTTCATGACAAAACGTGCAGTTGTACTTCTTTTCACCGTTGCTGCGGCGATTGTTTTCTTTGGGACGCTCACGCAGGCGCTCTGGTACGCGCCGGGTAGCGACCTACAAGTGCCTTCCGCCGAGATAGTTCCGAGAACGCTACCACCCGCTGAAGAGCCGATAACGCTCCGTATCCCGAAACTCGGCATCGAAACGAAGATCCAACAGACGGGTGTGAATGCCAAAGGCAATATGGGAGTGCCAACGAATTATTCCGACGTCGCTTGGTACAAACACGGAACTATCCCCGGACAGAACGGGAGCGCGGTCATCGACGGGCACGTTGATAACGGGCTCGGTCTTGCGGGTGTATTTAAAGAGTTGCACAAACTCACTCAGGGCGACGACGTATATGTGATCACAAAAACGGGACGCGAGCTCCACTTCGTTGTTGAGGAGGGCGCAGCGTACCCGTACAATTCGGTACCGTTGGAGAAACTATTTACCCGAGCCGATGACATGCGACTCAACCTCATTACGTGCGGCGGCTCGTGGTTGAAAACAGAAAAGACATACGATCAGCGATTTGTAGTTTATACACGACTGAAATAAAGGGAAACTGGCGCGACAGTGCGCGACGTGTATCATGGGGGCATGTTGCAGGCGCCGTTCTACGATCCGCTCCGCTCCTACGAAGATAATTACGACCAGGGGCCCTTCGGCGCATTTGCTTCAGCGGATGTATTCGAACAAAGGGGAGAGCCTAGACACGATTTTCACGGACAGAAGGTGTACGCACCGCTCGGCATTCCGGCGGGACCGCTTTTGAACAGCGCATTTTGCGAGGCGGCATTCAAAAAGGGATTTGATATCGCCGTGTATAAAACCGTTCGCTCCGGAGTGTTCCCGTCGCACCCGTTTCCGAATGTGCTTGCCATCCACCCCGACGGCGATCTGGATATGGAGAAGCTCTTAAAGCCCGTCATTGCGGATACGGAATACACCGAACCGCTCTCCATAACGAATTCTTTCGGGGTACCTTCGAAGGATGCGAGTGTCTGGCAGGAGGACGCTATAAAAGCAATCCATGCGGCGGGAAAAGGCCAGGTGCTCGTGCTTTCATTCATGGGAACGGTACACGAGAATCAGACCCAGCGGGAATTTGTTGATGATTGCGTGCTGGCGGCAAAGCTTGCCCACGAGACCGGTGCAAAGGTTCTTGAGACGAATCTGTCATGCCCGAACATCGGGAACGAAGGTCTCGTATGCTACAACCTCGATGTGACCGAACAGGTCGCAAGAGGAATACGAAGCGTGATCGGTGACACACCGCTGATTCTGAAAGTCGGCTACTACAAAAATGATGCCGACATGGAAAAACTTGCCGAAATTACTCAGGAGTACGCGAACGGCGTTTCCGGTATCAATACGCTCCCGGCGGAAATCCGAGATGCCGGAGGGAATCAGGCACTTCCGGGCTCTCCCGCGCGACTTCGCTCCGGAGTTTGCGGCGCAGGTATCAAATGGGCCGGCATTGATTTCGTGAAGCGTATGAAAGCCATCAAAGACAAACGCGGATTCAGCTTCAGTGTTGAAGGTGTCGGCGGCGTTACCAAACCGGAGGACTACAAAGCATACCGCGATGCGGGAGCGGAAGCGGTCATGAGTGCGACCGGCGCAATGTGGAACCCGTACCTTGCACAACAAATAAAAGAGACATACCCGGATGCCTAAGGGAATCGATTCACATGCGGAGGCGGCATTGAAAAACGGAGTGTTCCCGGGGTGCGTGATCGCGGTCGTGCGTCCGGGGGAGCGGGCGATTCGTGCGTACGGTACGCTCGCGCATAACGGTGAGCGGGCCAAAGAAGATACCGTGTACGATCTTGCCTCGATTACGAAAGCAGTTCCGACCTCCTCACTGATCTTGAAACTTATCAGTGAGCACGTACTTGAACTCACGGATCTTGTACGAAAATGGATACCGGAGCTTCAAAATGATCACGCTGCAACCATCGAGGATCTCCTCCGGTACCGAGTGCACGGGGAACCGATGTCGCTCGTCGCGCATCTTGCGCCGCGTGAGATCCAACAGCACATCTTCGCAAGCGGATTCGCGGAGTTACCGGGAGAATCGCACTACTCAAATCTGCCGGCGTACCTGCTCGGTATAATCCTCGAGCGCGCGACCGGGAAGTCCATCGATGTGCTTGCGCGCGAAACATTCTTTGAACCGCTGAACATGGCCTCGACTTTTTTTGGATTGGGGAGTGAATATACCGATATATCGGTATACCCGGCAATCGCACCGACCGAAACCGAAGAGCAGGGCGACGTGCTCGGTATCGTGCATGATGAATCGGCGCGCGCGTTCGCTCGCGAGGGTAGGGTAGTGGGTCACGCGGGCCTCTTCTCGAGTGCCGGGGACATGGCCACGTTCCTGGAAGCGCTGCTTGCAGGCAGTTTTCCGTACATCGTAAAGGGTGCACAAAAGGGTCTCGGATGGCAGCTCAATAGCGGAGCATTCATGGGCATGCATTTCGGTCCGCGCACTTTCGGAAAAACGGGATTCACCGGCACAAGCGTCGTGTGTGACTGCGACCGGGGCGTGGGCCTCGTTATTCTCTCGAACCGCACGTATCCCTCGAGGCCGGAAAACTACGATGCCATCACGGCATTCAGACACGCGCTTGCATGCCTGGTCTTGCAATAATCCTACTGATACAGTAGCTCGATGTGCGGTATTTTTGCATACACCGGCTCTAAGAACGCGGGAGAGGTCTTATTGGACGGCCTCACGAGTTTGGAATATCGCGGGTATGACTCCGCCGGTGTCTTCACTCCGGAGAGCGGTGCGATAAAAGCAAAGGGTGCGGTGAATAATCTCAAGCGCAAAATTCCCTCCGGTTACTACGGTTCGAGCGGTATCGCGCACCTGCGCTGGGCAACGCACGGTGAACCGACGGAAGAGAATGCGCACCCGCATTCTGATTGCGGAGAGAATGTTTGGGTTGTGCACAACGGCATCATCGAGAATTTCAAGGAACTCAAAGATGCACTCATTCATAAGGGCCACACCTTTCGCTCTGCAACGGATACCGAAGTAATCTCGCATCTTGTTGAAGAGCATCTAAAGTCGGAGAAGAACTTCGAGAAAGCAGCAATTAAGGCTATAAATGAATTGCGCGGCGCATACGGCATGGTCATTCAGTACAAGAAAGAGCCGGAGCGATTGATCGGTGCACGCCTTGGCGCGCCGGTCGTGGTGGGTCTCGGTGAGCATGAAGCGTTCATTGCCTCCGACGCCTCTCCGATACTACGTCACACCCGAACGGTGGTGTTTCTGAATGACGGCGAAATAGCCTCGGTAACTCCGACGGGCCACGAAATATTCACACTCGATTCGAAAGTGATCTCACGAACGCCGGAAGAAATTGAGTGGAATGAAGAAATAGCACAGCGCGACGGCTACGAGCATTTTATGATGAAAGAGATCATGGAGGCGCCGGAAGTCGTGCGTAATACCATTCGCGGTCGTCTCATTCACGACGAAGGTAGAGCAAAACTCGGGGGCTTGGAGGATGTTGCGGATGATCTGCAGGCTGTGAAGCGTTTTATTATTGTCGGATGCGGAACTGCGTACTACGCAGGGCTTACCGGGGAGTACATGCTTGAAGAGCATGCCGGCATACCGGTGGAAGTTGAGCTCGGTTCCGAATTTCGCTATCGCTCTCCCATACTCGATGAAAAAACAGCGGTGCTCGCAGTATCGCAATCCGGCGAAACGGCGGATACGCTCGAAGCGATACGCGAGGGTAAACGAAAGGGCGCCATCACACTCGGCATCGTGAACACGGTGGGTTCCACAATAGCGCGCGAAACAGATGCGGGCGTGTACAACCATGCGGGACCGGAAGTCGGCGTGGCATCAACGAAAGCGCTCGTGTCGCAGCTCACCGCCTTTGCGCTCTTGACTATGTTCCTGGGGCGGCAACGTCAAATGAGCGCCGCGCAGGGGAAAGAGATCGCACAGGCGCTCACGAAACTACCTGAGAAAATAGAGCAAATACTCAAGGGAAAAGATGCAATTGAAAAGCTTGCAAAAAAATACGCCAAGTGCCGCGACTTTATGTATATCGCACGGAAATACAATTATCCCGTGGCATTTGAAGGGGCACTGAAGCTGAAAGAAATTTCGTACGTTCACGCTGAAGGCTGCGGCGCGGGTGAAATGAAACACGGACCCCTCGCGATGATCGATGAGAACTTTCCGACGATCGCCATTGCTCCGAGCGATAGTGTGTATGACAAAATGATCTCGAATATCCAGGTGGTACGTGCTCGCAAAGGTCCTATCATCGCGGTAGCCACGGCAGGAAATGACGGCATCAAAGAATATGCCGACGATGTGATGTACATACCCGAGACGCTCGAAATGCTCACACCCATCCTCTCGGTCATCCCGCTGCAGTTGTTCGCGTATTACTTTGCCAAAGAAAAAGGATACAACGTGGACCGACCGCGAAATCTCGCCAAATCCGTTACAGTTGAGTAGCCCTGTCCCTTATGGACGACCTGAAACAGACATACGATCGCATCGCAGGTGTTTGGGACCGCGATCATAAGTCTGATGCCTGGTGGAAGGAAGAAATAGAGCACTATCTTGCGCTTGTCCCGAAAGGGGGAAGTATACTCGACCTCGGCTGCGGCCCGGGGCACAAGTCCTCATACTTTGCGGCGCGCGGGTTCGAAGTGACAGGTATAGATCTTTCATCCGAAATGATTGCCATTGCGAGGCGCGATGTCCCGAATGCTTCATTCGAAGTGCTCGATATGTACGAATTGCCGACTATGGAGAAGAAGTTCGATTCGGTCTTTGCGTGTGCATCATTGCTGCATATTCCGAAGAAGGATGTGTTACACATCCTGCTTTCAATTGCATCTACTCTTCGCGACGGCGGTACGTGCTATGTGTCAGTCAAAGAAATTCGCGAAGGACAGACTGATGAAATGGTCATGACCGAGAATGACACCGGTTATGAGTACTCGCGTCCCTTCAGTTTTTTTTCGATGATGGAACTGCATGAACGTTTTTTGAAGGCCGGACTCGAACCGGTGCACGAGGCGATAACGAAGTCGGGGAAGACGAATTGGCTCGTTGTAGTGGGGAAGAAGCTATAGCTTCATTATCACTTTTCCTCAAGCAGTACAATACGGGGGGCGGACGTGAACGCCCCAAGGAAGAGAAGTCGGTATGCTGCCCGAGAGCGCAAACGACTCATCGGAGGATCAACTCAAAAACCCGGGGCCTACCCCGGGTCTTTTTTTATTGCTTGCGCGATTTTATTACCGTGGTACCTTCGGAATATATGACGAATTGTCATCACATGTATATGAGCTGGCACCACCTCACGGAGGCGGCTTCTCCTATGCATCGCTAATTTTCAAAAAAACGCGATCTCAGAGGCCCGCCTTCACTGTGCGGGCCTCTTTAGTACTAACTACAAACCTATGAATCTCACCATCATCGACTTCAATAGAACCATCTACGATCCGGACACGAACGGTCTCATTGAGGGCGCACGTGAACTCCTTGAAACACTCTCGGCGGCGATGCCGGTGGTGCTCGTTTCAAAGAAAGAAGAGGGCCGGGAGGATCTCCTCGAACTGCTGAACATTCGACACTATTTCAAAGAAGCATTGTTCACGCCCGAGAAATCGACCGCTCTGTTCCTCGACATCATGCGTCGCTTCGACGCGACACCTCATTCAACACTTATTGTCGGAGACCATCCGCAGCGGGAAATTGCCATCGGGAACGAGATCGGGGCGCGTACGGTTCACTTTAAGCAAGGACGATTCGCAGCGTATGAGTATTCGTACGGTGAGCCATGGCGCACCGTAGAGCATCTCCTCGAAATAAAGAAGTTGCTCGGCTAGCGGCCGTCATGCTGGTGGGGTCTAGAAACCGCCAGCATGGTGTCCGTGAGACACCGTGCTCTTTGAAAGGGTTTGGGAATGAATCAGATCGTTGATATCGGGAACACGCGCCGGGACCTTGAGCGCTACCTCGCGGATGTCGGCTATTGGGCAACTGCGGAGGATCGTGCACGATATGGCTACGTGCTCTCGCCGTGCGCGTATGTGCTCACGCCTCTGCAAAAGGTCACCATGACGCGTTTGTCGCGGACCGTCTATAGTGCGGTCGTCTCACTGAGTCGTCGCCTCAGTGAGCTCTCGCGTGCCAAATCGCTCACGAACGATGAGGCGCGCTTTCTCTCGCTTGCCACCTCCGCTACGCGCGGACTGCTGGGCCCCAAAGACATCGACGGCGCCGTGCCGCCGGTGTTGAAAGTGGACATCATGCAGGCTGAGAGCGGAGCGTACAAGATCGCTGAAGTCGATTCGTATAATCCGCGTGGTCTTGCGTTCGTCTCGCTCATCGATGCGACGGCACCGGGGCGGTTGCGCTCCGGACCGGGCATTCAGGTCATTGCGGATCTGATGAAAAGCATTTCGGAAGAACCGTGGGGCATCATCGTGTCCGAGAGGGAACGATTCTACGTCCGTGCATTCGAGGTCATGAAAAAGAAGCTGCTACTCGCGGGTATTCGCACTCGGCTTTTCTTCGAGAGCGAGATCAACACCGAACTCTCGGAGCTACGGCGCGTGCTCATGATCCCGGAGACGTTGGACCGCAATGTGGTCGGTCGGGAGTCGCTCGTGAATGCACACAAGAACTACGAACTGTACTCGCTGTTCCCGCCGGCGGCATATTTGGGCTCGAAAGCGTTCCTGCCGTACCTCTCTGAGCAGCAGGGGATGCGGGAGTTCGTGCCCGCGTGCTCGCTCGTGAACAAACGCATCGATCCGCTCGCCGTGTGCAATGGCGGACCGTACGTGTTGAAGGGGCTCATGTCATCCGGCATGAAGCAGATCCTGTTCTCCGACGAGGATGAAAGTGACTTCAATGCGGCACTTACGAAAGCGCGCGGTGAAAAGCGATCAGGCTGGATGATGCAGCAGGCGGTATCGCAGAAACCGCATGATGTGGAAGTGTTCGAGCACGGTGCCACTCTGGTGCGCCCGTACTATCTCCGCATCACGGCGTATGTGAGCGCACAGGGGCTTGTCGGCGCAGTCGTGACCGGTCGACCTGACAAGAAGGTGCACGGCGCACCCGACTGCATTCAGATCCCGGTTATCTGCCAGTAGCAGACGAGCAGATGCCTACAAAAAAGGACCGCGCGATGATTCGCGCGGTCCCTCTCTTTTCCTATTAAATCTTGATGACTTGCTCCCACGAGCGTCCCTCGACACCAAAGTGTCCGTACGCTGCGGTCGGACGGAATATCGGATTGCGCAAACCGAGCCTCTCGATGATGGCCTGCGGGCGGAAGTCGAAGTTCTTGGTGACGAGCTCGGTGAGATTGTTGCCTTCGTCGTCGAACGCTTCGATCATGACAGGCTCTACGCGACCGATGGCGTACGCCACGGAGACGAGCGCCTTCTTTGCATGACCGTTCGCTACCAAGTTCTTGGCTGCAAAGCGACACATGTAGGCGGCTGAGCGATCGACTTTGGTGGAATCTTTTCCGGAGAATGCACCACCACCGTGTGGCATAAGTCCGCCGTAGGTATCAACCATTATTTTGCGACCGGTCAGACCGGCGTCCGCCGCGAATCCGCCGAGCACGAATTTACCGGTCGGATTCACGAGTATCTCAATTTCAGACGTGTCTCCGAGGACGGGTGTGAACACCTCTTTGATGAGGCTTGCGCGAATTTCTTCCTGAGAAACCGCCTCGTCGTGTTGGGTAGAAATAAGGGCGGTGATAACAGCGCCGTCGTCGATAGTTATCTGCGTTTTTCCGTCCGGCTTTGCCCAAGGTAGCGTGTTATCGCGACGAACCGCCTCGAGTTTACGGGCAAGACCGTGCGCAAGCACCACGCCGAGCGGAAGCATTTCCGGAGTCTCGTCGGTCGCAAAACCGTACATAATTCCCTGATCACCGGCACCGCCGGTGTCTACTCCCTGAGAAATGTCCGGGGACTGCGTAACGATGGTGTTGAGCACCTTGAGCTCATCGGTGTAGCCGATGTCTGCGTAGACTTGTCGTGCGATCGCCTCCGCATCAATTTTTGCGGTGGTGGTGAGTTCTCCGCCGAGCATGAGTGTGCCGTGGCTACCGAAGCTCTCAACTGCGACACGGCTCTTCGGGTCCTGCGAGAGACACGCATCGAGTATGGCGTCGGAAATTTGGTCGCACACTTTGTCGGGGTGACCCGAGGTTACCGATTCGGTCGTGTATCTGCTGAGTGAATGAAACATTGTTCTGAACTATTTTCTAAAAACAAAATATCTCTCCCTACGGAGAGATGCTCGGACCACAAGTATCTCCCCATACGGGCTGGATGGGGCACCACACTTTCGCAGGTTGCCGACGTTTCGACGAGCCAGAACTCTCCACGTCTCTTGATACGATATTCGGTTGTAGGCACATCGTAGCAGTGCGAGTGCAGGATGCAAAATCTACTTCCCGTTGATAACTCGCATGATGAGTGTTGCCAGTTTGTCGGAATCGTGGCGCACCAACGAGCTCTCCTTCGCAGGAGTCCCTATTTTATTTGTTTTATGTACGCGGTGACTCACAAGGTCTGATCCCATAAGCACCGGTCCCTTGGGGAGGGTGTTCCAGTCGGTCAGGAGGTCGCCCTCGCGCGCGTAGCGCTTCAAGACCGCATTCGAGGGTTTCTTGTTGTTGTAGATTACGTAGTCGACGCCCTCACCGAGATACTTTTCGATATCGCGCGTAAAGTCGGCGACGTTGAAATCGTGTGTGTGCTCGATCTTTGTCATTAAATTGCACACGTATATTTTCTTTGCCTTGCTCTTGCGCAACGCCTCCGGAATGCCCTGAACCAGCAAGTTGGTAACGAGGCTCGCATATAAATTTCCGGGTCCGATAATTACCGCGTCCGCCGCCTTTATTGCAGCGAGTGCTTTGGGGTTTGCGCGACCGCGGGGAACAAGCGAGAGTTTTTTGAGTGAACCGTTGAGCTTTGTCATCTGTATCTTTTCTTCTCCGCGCACAATTCGCTTACCCACGTGTGCCACGAGATTCACC
>CAYQQI010000025.1:0-14902 GCA_964419595.1 uncultured Candidatus Saccharibacteria bacterium | reverse complement strand
AGCTACCTCCGGAGCCGGAGAACGTGAGACTGCCGGCGCTCGAGCTACCGAACTTCACGGTTTGCGAATTCGTTGCGGTGAACTTCAAGGTACCGCTGTTGTGCGTGAACGAACCGCCGTTGTTTGCAAAGAATCCGCCGATCTCGAACGTACCGCTCGGCATTGTGAGCGTGCCTTGCGTGATGGTTACATTTCGCGACGAGGTCGCATTCGCGCCGCCGAATGACCAGGAACCGGTTCCGTTAAAACTTAGATCGTAGAAATTCGAAGTGCCGGCGGTGATGGTCTTACCCGCAGCGGATGAATTGAATGCGACGACGCCGTTGTTGTGCTGGAAGGTCCCGGCATTCGAGAAACTGCCGGTCACGGTCGTAGTGGACGACGGAAGTGTGACTGTTCCGGCCGTAATAGTCAGATCGTTGCCAGCGGTGACCCCGGCGGAAAATGCCCAATTTCCACCGGAGCCGTTGAATATCACATTATAGAAACTTGATGCGCCGGGAGCGATGGTCTTACCGGTCGAAGTGGCGGAGAAGGTAACGGTACCGCTCTGAGCGACGAAGAGGTTGTTGTTCGTCCAATTGCCGAGCACTTCCAGCGCGTAGTTATTGTTCACGCTCAGCGTATCGTCGGCGCCTATGGTGATATTTGTCGCTTTCACTGCAGACCCAAGATTTACGAGCTTCGACGTTCCGTCGATGGTGGTCGTGCCAAGGTCTTGCTTCGAAGCCGTGTTGTCGGTCCATGTTCCCGTTCCCGTACCGTCGAACGTGGTCGTCGCCGTGCCCCTCGAGAATAATCCTGAAGCGCCGAAGGTAAGGTTCCCGGCAATGGTGATTGGGCTCGTTCCCGGGGAGAGTCGGCCGAAATTCACGGTCAGTGAGCCGTCAACATCGAGTGCGGTGGTCAGGGTGAATACGGCCGAGCCCGATGTTTGCCCGAAGGTCACATTGTTGAACGCGGCAACCGAAGCTCCGGTCGAATCAACGGTTTGGGTAGTGGAAGTCGCGGCAAAGACAACCGTAGAAGAGTCCTTGTTGAAAATTGCATTGTTATCCCACGAGCCGAACAGTGCGATCGTATTTCCGTCGGCGGTGAGCGTACCGTTATTCTCGAGTCCGTATGTGGTCACATTGCCGCTCGAAGTACTGTCGGGACGGTAGGTTGTGCCGGATTTGATCCATATTTCGACGTCGTCGTTTCCCCCGGTGGAAGTCGCTGCCAAGTCGTTACCGGCGTCAACATCATAGAAAATATCGTCGTCCAGCGACACAGACATGTCGTACTGCGCGATGTTGGCATTGGTGAGCGTCGGGTTATCAACTGACCCGAGCGAGAGGTGCCGTTCATAGAGCGTAAGGCCGGTGACATCACCGGTGCCGTCGTACTTGGTCACTGCGACCGCTTCGTTTGCACTCGCGGCACCGTCCACGAAGACCGTCACGATGTCGTCCTGGAATACGGTCACGTTCGCGATCGAAAATGTTCCACCGGAGATCGTCGCCGTCTTCCCTACCTGGACCACACCGTTCACCGCAACCGCTACGGTTCCGCTCGTGACGTTCGTCGACTGGTCGTATTGCTGCACGGTCCCGGACACGTTGATGCCTTGCGCCCACGAGAGTGTCCAATCGTTCAATGTCGGGCAGTTACCCGCGACACACGCAAGCGACGCTTTCATTCGGATGGTGCTGTACGTGATGCGGTTCACGTTTGATATATCAACCGGTGAGGTGGTTGTACCGGTGGAGTTTCCCGGAAATGCGCTGTCCGGTATCAGTGCCCACGAGCTCGTTGAGGTAAAGTATTCCAACTGCAACGTGACCGTGCTGGAGCCGGGGGTGGTCTTCGAGAATGTGATGGCTCCCCATTTCGGACCGGATCCGCTGCTGAAGGTGATCGCAGAGGACTCGACGGTTCCGCTCGTGAACGCCGGGTATCTGCGCGCGACAATATCGATTGGGATCGTAAACGGAGTCACCGTCGTTATGGAATTTGTCTCGAGTATTTCTTTTATCGACCATGTGGTGCCGTTCCAGTACGAAAAGTCATATTGTGTCGTTGCGTCGTCGTAGGCAACCATAAGAATGGTCCCATCTCCCGTACGTGCGGTGCGTACTTCCGCTGAATCGTTTATAGCTGCAACAACGACAGGCGGTGACGAAAGTACGCTTCCGTTCCAGAACACGTACTCCGGTGCTGCGGTGTCCGAATATGCGATCATCGAATAGCCGTCTCGACCTGCCGTCGTCTCGTATTCACATGAAACAGGCCGGGAGTTGTTGCTATTTGCAGCCGCATCGATGACGGTGCCTGCACCGCTCCATGCAGAGCCTGTCCATCGCACATAACCGATATCAGTGTTGAGATCCACGTAACAGAGCGTCATTGCGTCGGATCCGACGTCGCGCGACAAGCGTCCGTTTGCAAAGTCGTTCCCGACTGCGACCGTACTGGTCGCCAGCCACGACGAACCGTTCCATGCGCTCCACACAAAACTGTTCAGCGATGAGTTACTGACCGCAAGGATCGCCTGATCACCGCTCTCTTCATATTCAAGCGCCATACCTTCGTTTGTGACCGTCACCTGTCCGCCGGGTAAGATCGAGTTCCCCCATGCTGAACCGCTCCACACAAGCCCTTGGTAGTCGACCGTGCCGGTGGTTGCATCGCGAACACCGAGAATGATCTCGTCACTCGCGGGATCCGGTGCAAGTTTGATCCATTCGCAGTTCGAGGAAACTGAAAGGGTGATCGATGACGTTGCAACCCACGAGGCTCCGTTCCATACGCGATAGGTCGCCTCCGTTCCATAACACGCGACAACGATGGCATCGCCCGAGGTTGTTTCGTATGCCACATCAAATCCTCGTTGCGTAAGGTCCGCTGCGGTCGAGATTTCCACCTTATTTCCGGCAATATCAGTGATGCCATTCACTATCTGCGCATCAATTCTTCCCGTCGCGCCTTGTGTAACGATTATGTACTCATCTCGAGTGGGTGCGGCCGCAGCTTCCGAAAATCGGATCGTGTCGCCGACCGAGACGCCGCTTTGCTCAGTTCCCCAACTTGTGCCGCTCCATATGCGGAAGCGCGGGGTTTGCACTACCCCTTCCGAGTACACGGTGAACGCTTCGCGGATGGTCGTGGTGATGCGCGCGCTTCCGCTATTAGTTTCTACGCTCGAGAGCGCGTCGGTTGCCCATTGTTCGTCTGTCGTTTGGAACCAGGTCGAAACGATAACAGATGTGTCGATCGTAAAACTGCGCAGGTCCGACCACACTGACCAGGTGTTTCCACCGGCGGGATCGATCGCACGAACGCGCCACCAGTACGTGGTGCCGTTGGTGAACGCATCGGCGGGCTGCAGGGTGAATGAGATCGAATCATCCTGAGTAAAGGGTGACGTATCGGTTGAAGATGCGGCATTGCTGAATCCGGAATGTGCACTTGAGCGCCGCGTAGTGGACGACGTGAAATCGTCGCTCGTGGAAAACGATATTTCGTATACGAGATCATTTCCCTGCGGATCGCCCGATGAAAATACGAACGTCGGCGTTGTGGTTGCAGACTTTTCATTGTCGAACAAGGACGTGATTTGCGGCTGTTCAACGGCCAATCCCCACGCGATCGTCCAATCGAGCAATCGAGGAGAGCCGCCCGAATCGGTGAAGTCGGCAAGAATTCGTATCTGATTGTAAATGGTGGGACTTACTCCAAGGAGCGTGACCGGTGAGGTGTCGAATCCCGCACCATTGCCCGGTAGATCGGTATCCGGAATGAATACCCAGTCGGCACCGTCAAAATATTCAAGATGGTACTTGATATCCCCCGCTGTCTCGTTGTCGTTCCACGAAAGTTCTCCCCACGCATTCCCCGACGTTCTCGAATCAAAATCGATCGTCGTTCCCGTTGTTGAGCCATAGGTAAATCCGCCGGTGAGTACAACGTCTCCGGGAGAAGCGGTCTGTGTATCTTCAAGGGTATCAGTGCTGAACTGGTAGATCGTTGTTTGTCGCCAGGTTGATATCGTGACGGCCGAGTCGATGGTCATGCTATTTATCGCTGACCAGCTTCCCCACTCGCCGGATTCGGTACGGTCTTTTGCGCGTACGCGCCAATAATATGTAGTGCCGTTTGAGAGAGCAGTGGTCGGAATGAATCGTACTGATTGTGCGGTGGTGAAGGCATCTTTATCGGAAGGGGTTACGAGGTTGGTGAATTCGTCGATGAAATTTTGTGAATCGCGATCAATATTCACGGAGCCGAATGCTGAGTCGTCGTCTATTTGTATCTGATACGTAATATCGTCGGACTCCGGATCTTCTGCAACAAAGTCGAAAAACGGCGTCGTTGATGCAAGCGCTTCGTGATTGAACGGAGCTTCAAGTGTAACGGCATCGGGAGGGCTGTTGGTAATGAGTGACGGGTACGTATCGTACTCGTTGATTGTTTCCCCGTTATCGGAGACAACGCGGAAACAGTATGACGCGGAACTCGACGCATTATGTTGCACGACCCAGTCCCATTCACCTTCATTGTTCATTGAAACAGCATTCGGGTTCGAGACGGAATCATTCTCTTCTTCGTACGAACCGTTTGAATCCGTCGTACTCAGTAGTCGCGAAACGACGGTCGCGCCGTCGGAGAGCGACGCGTTGTTGTATCCGCGCCACAGCGCGGTCGTGGAACCGGTTCCGCCGACATCTCGCCAATCGAGCCCCGCGCTACACGATGAGCCCGCCGCGTACTGCAGTCGCAGTATCAACTGGCCGGTTGCGAGTGTCACGTTCTCAACAAGAACGCCGAGGCGTAGTCGCAGCACATCTCCGGGGCTCGGGGCGTACGCCGTCGGTATCGATGAGTCTTCAGCAACATCGTTGCCGCCGGAGGGCCACGGATCGGTCGGTGTGAGTGAGGATGCGCTGTTTACGTACCACCTGAAATGTGTCTGTGTCAGATACGGCTGTCGCTCCCACGTAAGCATCCAGTCATCGAGTGTCGGAGCACTTTCATTCGAAGTCGAGAGCGTAGTTCCGAGACATATCCTATTGTAGGTTGATGTAGAAAGTGCGGAAATATCGAGCGGACTCGCTGTCACATCAAAGCCTGTCGAGTTGTTTGCAAGCACTCCGTCAGGTATGAGCACATTACAAACTCCCGCGGATTCGTAATACACCCGCAGCTTCACATCGGTGCCGCTTAGTTCCGTTGTATGCCATAAAATTTCTCCCCATGTTTGGCGCGACGGCACTTGGTCAAAGTCGATCGTCTGCGTGGTCATCGTGCCGCTGTTCGATTGAAACACCTGCGCGGCCATATCATACGCCTGTAAGAATGGCGCAACCGTAACTGAAGGTGATGATTCAATTGTTGTTTCCGCGGTCCACGACGAGCCGTTCCAATCGGACACATCAAATCTTGCATTCACGTCGTCGTGGAATGCGGATAGGATCTTACCTCCGCCGGTGCGGATAGTGGTCACCGTTATGGAATCCTGAATTGTGCCAATCGGCAGACGGGCTGCCCACGACGCACCGTTCCATACCTGGTATTGCGCAAATGTCGTGCTCGACAGTGTGAGCATAATGTTGCCGTCTCTCCCCGCCGTCGTTTCATAGGCACAATCAACGGCACGACCCGTGTTTGAATTTCCGGCAGTTTCTCGCTCGTCTCCGGCGGCAGAGAACGCATCCCATGCATTTCCGTCCCAGGTGAGTGTTCCCACGTCGGCATCTTGGTCGATATAACAGAGCGTGAGCGCATCCGATCCGTCATCTGCCCGGAGTCTTCCCCATTCGAAGTCATCGCCGAGTGATTGAGTTGTATTGATACTCCAACCGGATCCATCCCACGCAGACCAGCGGAATCCTGCTGTCCCACCGTTACTTACCACGACCATCGCCTGGTTACCCGACTCCTCGTACTCTACAGCGATACCCTCGTGTGCAATATCAGTCATAGATCCGATGACGAGTGAATTGCCCCACGCGCTACCGTCCCACACTTGCGTTTCGTATGCGGCCCCCGTATCGCGCGACACGAGAATGATCTCATCGGAGATCGGGTCCGACGCGAGCTTAATATATTCGCAGTTGTTTGCGCTCGCGAGATTTATGGTGCCGCCGCTCGTCCAGTTGGATCCGTTCCAGACGTAGTACGCGGGATCGGCATCACCGTCGCAGTACACGACGATTGCGTCGCCTGAGGTTGTTTCATACGCGATATCGAACCCGCGGCGCGCGGCACTTGCGGCGCCCGTGGTGACTTCTTGCAGATCCCCCCACGTGTCCGCATTGCCGTCGTACACTTGCACGTTGACATCATTCGATGCGTCGAGCGTGCCGAGTACGTATTCATCACGAGTGGTCGCCGCTTTCGTAACGACCCAATTGATCGTCCCGCCAACGCTGAGTGCCGAACTCTCAATTCCCCACACGCCGCCGTCCCACAGTCTGTAGCGGGGCGTTTGCACCACACCTTCGCCATACGCGATCAACGCTTCTTCCGGCGAAGCGATCGTGAGCCGAACACTGTCAGAGCCGAATGTTTCGACGCCTGAGAGTGTGTTGGTATCAAACTGACCGTCTGTTGTTTGGAACCACTGCGACGGATCGGTCCCGGCAATATAAGTGAAACTCGTTGTTGTCGCCCACGACCCCCATGTGCTGCCTGAGCTTGTTTTTGCACGAACACGCCAGAAGTAGGTCGTGCCCGACACGAGCGGCGTCTGAATGGTGAATTGAATGCGTTCACCCTCGGCAAACGGCGAGGAGTCGCCCCCTGAAATTGTGTTTATGAAACAGTTCGGCGAACACCCGGTTTCAACATCTGACGACCTATCTCCGATGGGCGACGTATCGAGATCTGAATCATCGTCCCACTGAAACTGGTAGAGAATGTCGTCAGTTCCCGCCGGGTCGCTAGCCGTAAATTCAAAGCTCGGAGTTGAGGTGCCTGTCTTTTCATTATCGAACAGTCTGTCGTGAAGCGTCGGTGCATCTGGCGGTACTCCCGTGCGCTTGGCAAATACCGCAGTGCGATACGGCGGCAAATGAGAATCGGTGGTAAACGTCGTTATGTCTACCGAATGAGTATGCGCTTGGGATGCAACGTTCGTGTTTACCGGAGTCGAGTCGCGCGTTGTAGTCGCGCTCGGTGTACCCGACGTTACACCGGTGATATTGGTGTGTGAGTGCGTGAACGCACCGCCCGTTGCACCGTAAGTCGTAGACGCTTTTACAAATTTATTCGCAAATGCTTCGGTGGAGCTTGACACGGTTTGCCAGCCGATCGGCGGGTCACCCGACCACATCACTATCATGTCCATTGAGATGGATGATGTTGCGGTGAGTTTGCCGAGAACAGCCTCGATGTACGGCGGCTCGTTGCTTACCAACCCGGTCGAGGTACTCACCGAATGGGTATGTGACGCGGCCGCAACAATGACCGAAGTGCCCGGATTTCTCACGTTGATCGTCGAAGCCGCCCCCCCGGTGTTTCCCGTAACCGAGTGCAAATGCGAATTCGAACCGCCGACAGTCGAGACCGTTGATGTACTTTCGCCGCGTATGTAGCGCCCATCCTGCGCGGAGTATGCTGTCCAACCCGAAGGGACCGTCGCATCGAACATTGCTATTGCACCGGCCGGAATTGTGGTCGGATCACCGGTTGAGTTGTACTGAATGACGGCGAGTTGCCGATACAACGGCAATGTGCTCGTTGATCCGATGGTCGGTGTGTACGTGTGTGTGTGAGCAACTACCGGCGTGGCCTGGTTGTTGGTATCCACACCTTGCGATCCGGAAGATGCGCCAACGGCTCCTGTTGCGGTGTGTGTAACCGTGGCCGAACCGCCGTTCTGTCCGGCAGTCGATGAGCCCATCACAAATCGTTGGTAAAACGAGTCCGACGGCAAACACGACACGCAGGTCCATCCGGTCGGTATCCACACCTGATCCCAGTATAGGAGCATGTTGCCGGTTGCATCGGAGGCGAGCTTCCACTGTCGCGACTCCTTGAACGGAATGCTTTCGTCGGCGCCCCTGATCTCAGCGGGACCGAGTAAGTACATGTACGGCGAGATGTCAGGTGCGTCATACGTGTACGACACGCGAATTGTCTCTCCCGCCCGGAGCGTGAGCGGCCAGACGAGATTCTTTGCCCCGCCGTACATGCGAGTGTCTGAAGCGTCCGTGCGCACGATCTGGAAATCTGCCGGGATCGGTTCGATGAACTCGCCGACGAAATTATTTTCGGACGTTATCTCGAGATCCATCGTGTAATACGCAACCGGATAGATACGAGTCATGCCCGTACGACGGATCGTGAACGGCGAGCTCACTCGGACCTCAAATGCGTCAAAGATCCGGTGAATGATCCGCCGCTCGTCGTCGCGCTCGGTAAGTGCCAGTGTGTACGAGCCCGGACTACCCGCCGTATAGATCGCAAGGTAATCCGCAACGTCGATCACATTGTTGTCTCCGCAGAGACCCGATGTTTCGACGGGAACGTTTACCGAGTTCCCATCGGGCGATGTGACCGACAACTCGAGGTCAGCGTCGCAGATGGTATCTCCCGCATCATCAAGTGCCGCCATCGCGATCGGCACACTATCGCCCGGGCGATATATCGACTGCGTAGTATTGAGCGCAAGAATACCCCAGTAGAATTCCACATCTTCAGTGAAGATGTCCGCTCCCTCACGGAGCACGACGCGCGCCGTATATTTACCGGGTCTGAAGGAGCGTGGATGTGTTTTTATCTCAAGCGTATATTCACCGTTTTCCCCGTATTCGATCGCAACAGGCACCGATTCCACCGTACCGTCGTCCCGTACAAATTCCACATCCTCCACCTTAAATTCATTTCCTCTGCCGAGAAGCGCATTTATGCCGCGACTCACAAAATTGCGCTTTGTTTTGAACTGAAACTTAAATTGCGGTAATTCGTCACCGTCGAAATCCGCCTTTCCGAACATACGAGTGTTGCCTTTTTTCCGTGCAACCTGTTTCGCATCGTTGCGCTCAAATGCGCTTTCTTCCGCGAGCAACGCGCCGTCGATGCCGCCGGAAATGGATGCGCCCCGTGCGATCAGCGCAAAGCGGAGAGTTTCCGTTTTTGTTGATTCAAGTCTCAGACGCACGTACACCGTTTGACCCGGCAAAATCTCTATCAGGTCGTCGGTCTGTGCGATGGCGCGATACAGTCGAGGTAAATGTTTTTCTGCCGACCCCAGTGCGACCTCGCCGGAGGACACGGAAAGCGGTACCCACCCACTCGTGTATGAAACGGAACTGTCAGACCCGACCAGAACTTGTGACACGGAGCAGTTGGTATTGTCGCTGTTGAGCGTCGAACACGAGCGCGTCTCCAATGTTTCGTTGCATACATACGACGCGATTTCATCCGTAGATGTGGCTCTCTCCGCAGCAGCTCTCCAACCGGCTGCACAGAAATACGTAACGTCCCCGTATTGCGGCGTCTCAGTGGTCGTTGGCACGTTTTTCTTCAACTCTTCCACGGTGATCACCGAGCCGAGGCCGCGCGGAAAAGCGGCGTACAGTTTGATCGCGTCCGTCACACCGGTCGTATTGGTGAGACTTGCATACACCGTTTCCCCGCCGGCTGCGTATGTCGCTTTATCGGTCCGGATCATGAGTGAATCGCCTGTATCGTTTGTATACGGGAATGTGATATGTGTGCCGTCGTTCAATACGAGCGTACCCACCGCGCCTCCCACGTTCAGTTCCAATTCCACGTTATCGGGAACGACCGGATCACCGTTATCTCCGGAAACGACGTCGGAGAGCAGTTCGCGATATTCAGAATCGATCCATACGGCATCGAGGTAGAGCTCGACAGCCGCGTCGTTGTTACGGTTGTATTCGATGACAACTTTGATGTCACTGAGTTCTTCCCACGAACCCACCTCGTCGAGGGAGGCGGTAAAGTAGCTTCCGTTCGATGCGTTTGAAAGCTGCTTGTTGAGGTAGATCTCTCCGACTTCGCGCCACTTGCCCGCAAGGTAGTAACGCACCTCGAGCTTGTCGTCGATGAGTTCAGTTTCCCCGATATTAGCAGCGAATGAAAAGTTGAGTGCCGCTTTCTGGAACGTTGTCTCGGTGATCTCGCCGGAGACGCTGAATCCGGTCACCGTGATGGTGTGGCACTCCTTTTGTTGCAGGAAGCACGTCGGCACATCTTCCGTGACCGCCGGTGTATCTCCGTCTCCCGTTTCAATATGCTCGTCCGTCGTCGTTGCGTACACCGTCGGAATGAGCGCGGAGAGGAAGTTGCGCAGCTCCGAGACGCTCGCCTCAGGTGTCGGTTCAGGTGCGACAGGTGTTTCTACTGCAGGCGGAGTCTCCGCGGGAGCCTCTGCCGGTACCTCCGGAGTGCTTTCGTCGGTCAGTGGTACAGAAGTTTCCTCAGCTGTTCCCTCAGGGGTCACCGGCGGAGTTTCGGGTGTCGGGGTTCCTTCAGGCGCATCCTCGCCCGCAGCTTCCGGAGTGGACGTTGCGATATCCTCGGGTGTTCCCGGTACTGTGCCGGGAACCTCGGGCGTCTCCACTACCGGGGTGTTTGCGCCGATAGAAATATGTGCTGAGTTCGATGTCGTGAACGATTCGTACGGCGCATTCTCGCCGAGCTCCTGGGAGAGCGCTGCTTCGGCGTTCTGCCAGCCCACAGCGGTGACCGATGTGGGGAACACATGCGCATTCTTCGTCTCACGATATGCGGCAACGTAGGATCCGGTCGTATACAAAATGCCGAGCACAATTGCGGCAGCAAAAAGCAGCGCGATGACGCGTGAAATGCGCACGTTGAGGTGAGAGATCCTCATGAGTCGGAGCAACTTTTTCGTATACGGAAAACACACCGCGAGCGGTATCGTTCCGTCCCCTCATTTTATCACCCGAAATTGGTTATTTTGTCCTGATTTCAAGCCAAAACTGGACAATTTCTGGGGGTAAAATCCCCCTTTGTTCGAAAGTTATCCCCGAATCGTCTTTTTGAGCTCATCCATACCCGTATCCACGATTTCTTCGGATATCTCGAGCACCTCTTTTATGCGCTCCAAAAGGTCGCGCTCCGTAGGGGTGAGCTGAGGTTTTTCGTCCAAATCCTGCACCATTTGCTCGAACTCTTCGCGCATCGCCGAGAATATTTTGTCGTTTTTATCGCGTACCTGGGCAAGTTCGGAGAGCACGTGCAATTTGTCCCTCGTGGAATTCTTGCGATTATTGAAATTCAGCGTAGCGAGTACGCCGATGATGAACGTAAATATCATCAAAAGTATGCGCTCCGTCGTAAAGAATCCGGGAGCAGCGACTACTTCTCCGGGCTTGGCGCCTTTGACGGGTTTTTCGACGAGCGGAAGTGTGAGATCTTTTTCGGATTCGCGGATGTTGCCGGCTTTGTCGTAGGCTTTTACCTTCACTTTCGTAGGCCCGCCCGCTTGCGGTGGTATCAGAAATCCTGTGGCGAGATCGGCTTCTTTGACGATTCCGACGGATGTATCGTTGAAATACACCTCGTACCTGTCCATGCCGGAGAGCTCGTCGCTTGTCTTCATGGAGAGTTTCGGTGCTGTTGCGTCGTCTCCTTGGTCGAGTAACCCGATAAGGAATTCCGCCGGGAGTACGGTGTCGATGAGCACCTTACGCTTGCCGACCTCTCCCCAGCCGGCTTCGTTCTTGAATTGCAGATAAAAATACCAGGTGCCGTCGCCGACGTTCTGCTGAGTGGAAGAGGCGGCGTCCGCTTTTAATACGACGTTCGGCGTCGCGTCCTCTTTATCGGAAAAAAGCATGCGAATACCGATCACATCGGGCGGCACCTTCCATTCCATTTTTACCGTGCTGGTACCGTAGTAGTTCTCGGGCTTGGGATGCGTGGGTGACGTGAACGTCGGGGCAATCGGAGGAGAACCGCCGAATGCCTCGCCCGCGGGTGGGGCTGCTTCTTCTTGCGCGGGCGGCGGTGGTGCGGCGGCCGCCTCGGTGATCTCGTAGGTTGCCTCACCGCCTTTGGAATACACGTTCGTTCCCTTACCGTCTGCCGCGAGCACTGACCCCTTGGTGAACGATACCTTTGCGGAGCCGGGTTTTTTACCTTTGAATTTGATGGTTACGACTGTGCCCGATTTTGAGAACGCGGTCGGTGTTCCACCGCTGAAGTCCACCGTCCCTGCACTGTTGGAAAATGTGGGGTCCGCCGTCCAGAGCGAGAACGCGGAGCCGTCTTTGGTAACGCTCGAAACGGATAGCACGTCTTTGTCGAATGACACCTGACCGTCGGCGGCATTCACGCTGTCGACCCCGGGGTTCACGAGCACTTTAACGGAGAATTCTTTGCCCGAGGAAAATGTGCCGCTCGCCGGCGAGAATGAGAGTTCTGCGGCGAGTGCAAGCACGGGAAAAAAGAATACTGAAAGTATGAATAGGAGCGCGTACGTTAGGCGTGTCGTCATGGAGTGATACGTTTCGCCGATATTGAGCGGATGCGCGAAAACGGAAGTTTGAAATGCACTAGGCCTTGTTGACCCGGATGCGGATACCGGAACCTTCCGCTTTTTTGAGCGGTAAAAGGAGCATGAGCACACCCTCTTTCATGAGTGCTTCGGTTTTTTCCGAATCGACCTCTGAGGGCAGAATGATCTGGCGGTAGAATCCGCCCCATGAACATTCTTCAAGTATCTTCTCGCGGCTCTCTGCGGTGGGCAGCTGAAAATGCTCACCCTCCGGCCGTTTGCGCTCGCCTTTGATCGTAACAATGTCGCCGTCGCCCTCGATCGATACGCTGAAATCGTCGACCGTCGATCCTCCGAGCTGCGCGTAAATGATGATGGCTCCGGGAATTTTGTATATATCCACCGCGAGTTGTTCGTCGGTCGACGGAGTACCCGGTGATTTTTCAACTTGGAGCGCGACTTTTTCCTGCTTTTTATCTTCCGGTGCACCGGGTATTACGTCTTTTGCTTTGAGGCGTTGTAGAAAGGACGACATACTGTGGGATCGTACCGCTCATTATAGCGCGTATCGCCTCTCGCGGTCGCACCTGTTGTGCTTTTTCGTGTGGATAGCAACTTCACGCGAGCGAAGGTATTTAAAAATGATGTGCTCCCGGCCACACCGACATGCGCGAGAGCGGAAATACACGCGCGAACGCTCGGCCCACGATGAATTTTCTCTGCAGGGGTCCCCATTCGCGCGAATCAGAGCTCTCTTTTCTGTTATCACCGAGCACGAAGTACTCGTCTTTTTCGAGTGTGATCACGAGCGGTTTCGCAGTCGGCGCCCCGGAGGAAACGTAGGGTTCATCGAGTCGTACGGGAGCGGTTGTGCTCGATGCTTGGATCGAGACGATCCCGTGATCGATGCGGATCGTTTCCCCGGGAAGGGCTAGGACACGCTTTACAAAGTACACACTCGGATCGAGCGGGTATTTAAAAATGACTACGTCGCCGCGCTCCGGTTCCACGCGACGGTACGTGAGCTGGTCGACGATCAAGTACTCCTTCGCATGGAACGTGTCCACCATGGAATCTCCCGAAACGATGAACGGTTGAGCGATAAAGATACGGAACGGCGCGACGATGATGAGCGAAATAACGGTGTACTTCAAAACCTCCCACACCATGCTTCCCTCACGCTTGGGCTCCGCGTGCTCGCGAGAAAAAAGTGACATAGCTCGCTATACCGAACCCGCGAGACCCTGTATCAAGTCACCGATAAAATGGAGAATGTAGACGAACATATCGATGAACAACATGATGATGCGCACGAGAAAATCGAGTATCGTTTTGAGAAAGCCGTAGATAGTGTCCATGGCGGTATTATATCAAATCAACGGCATCGAGCCGTTCTTGCAGCTTCGCGCACAGGAACGGCGAAATGAATTCTCGTATCCGCATTGCATCCTCTAAGGGCAGATGCTTAAAGCCTCGGACCCTACCGAAGCAATTCGACGCAGCGCATAGACAGTCGAACGGGTCTTCACCATCCCAATCGCTTGTGAAATAGTTGTAGGTTATCTCCTCGTCGGCGCGAATGTCGCGCACCGCCCGAAGTTCGATCGTATCCCAATCGATGTACGCGTTGGGAGAGCATGAGTGATTGACGAAATTCTCGAACGCCTCCTCGTTAGCACTTTGCTGATGCGTAGTTTCATCGATCCTCAGCGTCTTCGTCGTCGGATAGGTCGTAAAGGTTCGATCGAACATTAGCAGTGAGTCATCTTTCTTGAAGTTCGCGAGTGCGCGGACGCCACGCCCCTTTTCGGTGGACAGAATACCGAGACATCCTACCGGTCTGTCATCCATGTGTCAGGGGTGGGAATTGAACCCACGACCTAGCGCTTATGAAACGCTCGCTCTAACCAACTGAGCTACCCTGACGAGTGAGGATCAGAAGAGTGAGCTTGCTCACTCTTATTCCGAACGATGGCAGGGAACGATCCTAAAGTACCCTGACGTAAGAGGGAGAATATCGTAAAACAGGCTTTTTTGCGAGTCCTGAAATAGGCTACACTGAGTGCATGGAAACCATCGAAATAATCGGTATCGTTTCGGCCGCTATGACCCTCACCGCGTTCGTCGGTAACGAGTACGGCAAACTGACTGCTGAGAGTGTCGTGTACGACGGTTTGAATTTTCTCGCGTCTATCGGGCTGCTGCTCTATGCGGCACATTTGGCTTCACTCCCGTTCATGGTGATTAACACCGTGTGGGCACTCGTCTCCGGATTCGACGTTGTGAAGTACTTCTGGGGCATACGGAAGGTTTGAAATTAGTCCGATTCGTTGTATTCTATGCCCGTTGTCGGTTTGTGACATGCAGATGCAGGTGTAGCTCAATTGGTTAGAGCACTCCCCTGTCACGGGAGAGGCTGCGGGTTCG
>CAYQQI010000024.1:0-14956 GCA_964419595.1 uncultured Candidatus Saccharibacteria bacterium | reverse complement strand
CTTCTACTATATGTGTACGAAATGGTCAGCGGATGGCGATGTGCACGCGTACTTTTCACCGTACGAGTCTCCCTACGACGCATATATTGCGTACATGAACGCGCTCTCTGATCTTCGTCTTCGCGTGCAAAAGACGAAATAGAAGGACCGGGCGCTCGCATAAAAGGCGCAGTCGGACCGCACACAAGCATATGTCGAGATCACTGGTCTTATCAAACGGAGAGCTTTGCGTAGCATTCGATCACGATGCGCTGATTCGCGATATCTACTACCCGCACGTAGGGCTTGAAGACCATGTGCGAGGTCATTACCTGCACCGAGTGGGTATTTGGGTCGACGGGAATATTTCGTGGTTCGGAGAGGACTCACGGTGGGAGATACGCGTGGGATCTGAGTCGGATTCGCTCGCCGGAAACACGAGTGCCTGGCATCCGGATCTTCGGGTAGAGATAACACTGAAAGACATCGTGTATCACGAGCGTTCCATTCTTATTCGTCGCGCAACAGTGCTGAACAAGGGGGATCAGAACCGGGTCATCAAGATGTATTTCAATCATCAGTTCGAGATCTATAAATCACACGGGTCCGATACCGCATACTTTGATCCGACGTCGCACACCATCATTCACTACAAGGGCCACCGCGTATTTATCATGAGCGGTACCATCGACGGGGAGCGATTCCATGACTACGTCATGGGACGCGCGAATTTCCAAGGGAAAGAAGGGTCACATCGTGATGCCGACGACGGGGAACTCACCAAGAATCCCATCGAGCACGGGCCGGCGGACTCCGTGATGGGTCTCTACGCCTCGTATGCGCCAGGGCAATCGCGCACCATTTACTACACGCTCTCCGCGGCTAAATCCATTCACGAAGCGCATGTGCTACAGGACTTCATTGAAAAGAAAACGCCGGAGAAATTGATCAAGGAGGCAACGAATTTTTGGCACGCGTGGGTGAATGCGTATCAGTGGGATTTCCGGGACCTGTCTCCGGAACACATTACGCTCTTCAAGCGCTCTCTCATGTTGATGCGCGCGAATGTAGACAAAGACGGTGCAATTATCGCATCGGTCGATTCCGACATGTTGCAGTACGGACTCGATACCTATTCATACATGTGGCCACGCGACTCCGCGTATGTTGCACATGCGCTCGACCTCGCGGGCGACACCACGGTCTCTCGTAGGTTCTTCGAATTTTGCAGAGGCATCATCGACGAGAAGGGGTATTTCATGCACAAGTATTTACCGGATGGTGCGCTCGGCTCATCCTGGCACCCGTGGCTCAAAGACGGCACCGTGCAGCTTCCTATTCAGGAAGACGAGACCGCTCTGGTGATATGGGCGATGTATGAGCACTACATGCAGAGCAAAGACCTCGATTTTCTGGAAACGATGTATGTGCCGCTCCTGGAGAAGGCCGCAAATTTCCTGCTGCGATACCGCGACGAAAAAACGGGATTACCCGACGCCTCGTACGACCTGTGGGAAAGAAAGCGCGGTATTTCCACCTACACGAGCTCTGCGGTCTTCGGAGCGCTCAAAGCGGCGGCGGAACTCTCGCGAATACTCGGGCGAGACACACACCAGAAGAACTATGAGAAAGCCGCCGAAGAGATCCGCGAAGCGATCATAAAACACCTGTGGGACGAGAAGGAGGGGATATTCGTGAATATGATGGTTCGAACACGCGATGGCGCGACGTTCGATAAAACAGTTGATATTTCGAGCGCATACGGCGTGTTCAGCTTCGGCGTTCTTCCTATCGATGATCCAAGGCTTGAGCGGGCATTCGAGAAGTCGGTTCGAGTGCTCTCGCACGGTATTCCTGCAGGTGGTATTGCACGCTTCCAAGACGACGACTACTACCGCATCGTGAACACATCCGAAGGCAACCCGTGGGTCATCACCACGCTCTTTTACGCGGAATACCTTATCGCGCGTGCAAAGACCGAGGCCGATCTGAACCGTGTGCGCGATGTGTTCTCATGGGTGGTCAAACACGCGCAACCGAGCGGGGTGCTCTCTGAGCAAATGCATCCGGATACAGGTTTACAAATAGGTGCGACGCCCCTCACCTGGGCCCATGCCTCCTACGTTACAGCAGTCCTGCAATACCTCGCGAAAGCGGCAGAGCTTGGCCGGTAACACACGTTGAGCCTGCTACAATTCATCTATTATGGAATTCAGCGAGTTTCAGCCCTACGCGGCACGAACACATGAAAAAATGCGAGAGGTATTAATGAAGCCCGATGCGGTAGGCCCGGCAATCCACTACTACATGATTCGCGGCGGGAAAGGTAAAAAGAATGTAACCGTGTGGGAGAGCGGCACTATCGGGGGAGAATATATAAAAACGTACGGCCACTACCACATCGGGAATCTGGACGAAACGTATTGGATAGTGCAGGGCGAGGGCGTGGCCCTGCTTCAAAAGATGGTGGAGGAAAACGGTGCGTACAGAGCGGATAAAATTGCGGAGTTTAAAGCGATTCGGGTACAAGCGGGGGATTCGGTATACATGCCTCCGGGTTACGGGCATCTGGTCGTGAACACGGGGCCTCAGTGGCTCGTAACGACCGATGACTCACCGGTGGAGGGCGCGGGTGATAGCGCTTCGATGCCGGGACATGCGGACTACGAACAGGTCAAGAAAATGCGCGGCTTTGCGTATTACGTGGTGGAGCGAAACGGTGCTCCGGCACTTGAGAAAAATCCGCTCTATACAGAGGTGCATTCAACAGATTTTGGCGGGCTGCCCATTGCTGAATAATTATGTTCATCGTTGCAGACATCGGCGGGACAAAGATGCGACTCGCGAAAAGCGAGGATTTGAAGACCTTCTCTGATCCGGTGATATTGGAAACGCCACAAGAATATGCCGTGGGCATAGAGCTCTTTCGAGATACCGCCAACGGGCTTGCAGGACCGGGTACGAAGATCGACGGTGTGGCGGTGGGTATTGCCGGACCGCTCTCGGCTGATAAGCGCAGCGTATTTAAAACGCCGCATTTGCACTGGGACGGCAGGCCGCTCGCAGACGATATTCAGAATTTTCTCGGAACGCGTGCGTATTTGGAGAACGATGTTGCGCTCGTAGGGCTCGGCGAAGCTATCGCAGGCGCAGGCGCGGGCTCGTCGATCGTGGCATATATTACTGTATCAACCGGCGTGAACGGTGTACGTATTGTGGACGGGAAGATAGACCGCACCGCCGAAGGATTCGAGATTGGCGGACAGTATATGACGGTGGAGGAACCGCGGCTCACCTTTGAAGATATGGTTTCCGGTACTGCGGTGCAAAAAGCTTTCAATATGAAACCCAAGGATTTGGGGAAAGACAATCCGGTGTGGGCGGAACTTGCCGAGATATGTGCATATGGCGTACACAATACGATCGTGCATTGGTCGCCGAACCGCGTTGTGCTGGGTGGTTCGATGTTCAACGAGGTGGGAATATCAGTCCCGGCAGTTGAAGAACACGTAAAGAAGATAATGCAAAAATTCCCAGTGGTACCGGAAATTGTGCACTCCGCGCTCGGCGACGTGGGCGGATTACACGGGGGATTAGAGTTGCTTCGTCAACATCACGCTCCGAATTCCTAGGCGAGCTACGTAACCTCAGAATCAATTTGCGGTACGGATAATTTTCTGTTGAAAATTTCCTCGATCTCGCGCCGACGCGCTTGCGAAGCCCGCAAATTAATTCGAGGTTTACTTGCCGTATCGGCAAGTGTTCTCCGCTATGTTTACTCCGCTTGGTTGGAGGTTGGATTGAGGTTTTCCTCGCGTTCGCGGTGAGCTTTGTAGGTTTCCCAAAATACCGGGATCATCGTTACAAAGATGATGCCGAACACAATGTAGGTAATGTAGTCCTGAATGAACGGAAATTTTTCTCCGAGGTAGTAGCCGGCGAATGTTATGCCGGTTGCCCACAAGAATGCGCCGAGAAGATTGTAGGTCATGAACTTTTTATAGTTCATGCTCGCAATACCGGCAACGATTGGTGCGAATGTGCGCACGATGGGTACGAAGCGTGCGAGCACAATGGTCTTGGAACCGTACTTTTCGTAAAAGTGTTGCGTGCGACGAAGGTGATCCTGGTGGAAGAAGCGGGAATCAGGGCGCGTGAAGAGCTTGATGCCTATTTTATTGCCGAACCAGTAACCGGCGTTGTCGCCTAAAATTGCCGCTGCGGTGACCGTGGGAATAAGTATCCACGGGTTAAAGATGCCCTTGGAGGCGAGTAACCCGGCGGTAAACAGGAGTGATGCGCCGGGGAGCCAGAAACCGACGATAGTACCGCTTTCGGCGAAGATAATAAGAAAAAGGCCCGGGTACCCGATGACCTCGATGAAGGGTAGGATGGCGAGAGTTAACATTCGCGACAGTATACCGTGGATATTCCAATACAAAACCGACGCCTTTGAGGCGCCGGTATGTTCGGGAACGTGTCGGATGATGTCAGAGCAGTCCGACTTCCTGAAATTTCGCTACGACGATGTCCTTGTCGAACGGCTTCATGATGTACTCGTTGGCTCCCGCATGGAGTGCTCGTGCAATGTGGGCAACGTCGTTCTCAACGGTGCAAAAGACCACCTTTGGCACCTCGCCTCCGGGCGTCTTTCGCAGTGCCTTCAGGAACTCGTAGCCGTCCATGACCGGCATGTTCCAGTCGAGGAGCACGCCGTCGGGCATCTGTCGTTTGCATGCATCGAGGGCTTTCTCGCCGTCCTCGGCTTCCAGGACCTGAAACTCGAGGCTCTCCAGAATACGACGGGCAACCTTCCGGATAACGGATGAATCATCGACGACCAAACACGTCTTCATTGCTGACCTCCTCGGGCATGAGCAGTCAGCTTTTTACGTCAAAATAGGCTCCTCGTCAAACGAATGAATCGGGGATGGGGAATGCGTGACAGAGGGTGCGAATTTCTTCGCGGATGGCGTCGAGTTTCTTGGAATCGTCCTTATTTTTCATGGCGTCCACCATAAGCTCTGCCACGCGAGCGCTCTCTTTCTCCCCGAACTTTCGGGTTGTGATAGCCGGTGTGCCGAAGCGGATGCCGGATGGGTCCATCGGACCGCGCGGATCATCTGCTATCGAATTTTTGTTCAGTGTGATGCCGACACGATCCAAAAGCGCTTCGGCTTCTTTCCCCGGCAAATTCAGAGAGCCGAATACGTCGGCTAGGATGAGGTGGTTGCTCGTGCCACCTGCAAGCATTCGAATGCCGGCCGCGCGGAACACCGCTTCCATAGCTTTTGCATTTTTCAGCACCTGCGATGCGTAAACGGCAAAGGCGGGTGAAAGTGCTTCGCCGAATGCGACTGCTTTGGCTGCAATGTTGTTCATGTGCGGCCCGCCCTGGAGCCCGGGGAATACCGCCTTGTCTATCTTTTTGCCGATCTCTTCGCTCTCACGTGTAAGAATAAGCCCGCCGCGAGGTCCGCGAAGCGTTTTGTGTGTGGTCGAGGTCATTACATCGAACCCGAAGTCGAACGGGCTCTTCACCGCCTTACCGGCGATGAGCCCGGCAATATGCGCGATATCCATCACCGAGTACGCGCCGACTTCTCTCGCGATATCCACGAACTTAGCGTAGTCGAGCTCGCGTGGATATGCGGAGAACCCTGCGAGAACTATCTTGGGCTTTTCGGCCTTTGCGACCTCGCGCATCGCGTCGTAATCAATTTCACCGGTTTCCGCATCTTTCATCTTGTAGCGGACGAAGCGGAATATCTTTGTGAGGTAGGTCACGGGATGCCCGTGCGTAAGATGCCCGCCGTGTGAGAGGTCCATACCGAGGACTGTATCGCCCGGCTCAAGCAGCGCCATGTACATCGCGATGTTGGCGTTCGCGCCGCCGAGTGTTTGCACATTGGCGAATTTGGCATTGAAAAGTTTCTTGGCACGATCGATCGCAATATTTTCCACTTGATCGGTAAAGGTTTGCCCGCCGTAGTAGCGACGCCCGGGGTAGCCCTCGGAATATTTATTGGTGAGGATAGAGGAGTTCGCCTCGCGAACAGCCTTCGATACGTAGTTCTCAGACGGAATGAGCTCTATGCCGTCGCGCTCTCGCTCTTCTTCGCCTTCAATAGCGGCGTATATGTCAGCATCCTGTTTCTTGATGAATTCGTAATCGCTCATGGTGTTGCACTAAAGTGATAAACGGCTGAGCGGATCTTACTCGATAGAATGTTACGCGGCTTGCCCGTGGAGCTTTTTATTATAGCCGCCGGCAACCGTGAGCTCGGCCTTGATACCCGCATGCGGTTCGTACCCCTCGAGTAGCACGTATTCGGGCTTAAACGAATCGAGCGAGTCGAACTCGTGGGTAAACGAGAGCTTCGGAAGTGGTTTCGGTTCGCGCGAGAGCTGTTCCTGAATTTGTTCGCGATGATTTTCGTACATGTGGTAGTCGCCGAATGTGTGGATGAACTCTCCCGGTTCGCGGCCCAGTATCTTTGCAACGATGCAGGTAAGGAGCGCATAGGAGCCGATATTGAACGGGACCCCGAGGAAAATATCGGCCGAGCGCTGGTAGAGCTGCAGGCACACCTTGCCGTTCTTTATATTGAGCTGGTACATGTTGTGGCAAATGGGGAAGCGTGCGCCCTCTCCCGGCTTCGCCATGGCATACATGTATTCGGGGTTCCACGAGGTAACGAGGGTGTTGTGAGCATCGGGATCTTTTCGGAGCTCCTCGATGACCCAGCCGAGCTGGTCCACCTGTCGGCCGTCGCGCGCAATCCACCGCCGCCAGGATTCGCCGTAAATATGCGGTAGTTCACCGTGGGCAGCCGCAAATGCGGCGTCGTCTTTGATCTTGGCAATGAATTCGTCTTTTGTGAGCTCCTCTGCAGTGCCTTTCGCCACTTTTTCCGCGTAGATTTTGTACGGATAGTCGTCCCAAATGTGCACGTCATTCTCAACGAGGTACTTGATATTACTCTGACCTGAGAGGAACCACTGCAATTCGTGCAGTACGCCTTTCCAGTACACACGCTTGGTGGTGAGGAGCGGGAATCCCTCCGAGAGGTCGAAGCGAATTTGCGCGCCGAATTTGCTGAATGTTTTTACACCGGTGCCGCTATCCACCTGCATTTCACCCTGCTCGAGCACACCGCGGAGCAATCCTAGATACTGTTCTTCGGGGTGCGACATATCGATACTTCTTATTTTTTGACAGTGCGCTTGAGCGCGGTCTTCTTCGGAGTTTTTGCGGCGACAAAGTGCTTCCAGTTGTTTTTGGCGAAGCGGCCGGTCTTTTTGTAGTTCTGCGAAGGAGGCGATGAGAGTTTTGAAAAGGTAATCTGTGCGATCTCCATCCCGGGGCGAAGGATGATGGGAATATTGCTCTGGTTGGTGATCTCGAAGGTAATGTTGAGAAAGTGGCCCGGGTTGATAATGCCTGCGGTGTTGTGGATCATAAGCCCGATGCGGGCGAGTGATGATTTACCGCCCACCTGAATGAGAAAGTGATCGGTGCCGAAGAATTCTTTTGAAAGCCCGAGGACCGATACGCCGGGGTGCAATACGAACTGATCGCCGTCGCGCACAATCTTCTCGAGCGTTTTTGCGTAAATTTTATTCGCCGGGTCGACGAAGTGCGTGGAACTGGCATCGTTCTCAATGAACTTGTTGCCGAGCAAAATGTCGTAGCTTGCAGGCTGGAGGCGATCGATGGTGAAGGGATCGAGCGTTATCTCGCCGGCTTCTATTGCTTTGTGAATGTCGACGTCGGAGAGGAACATACGATTTTGATTGGTTTATTGTATATCGAATATTTTCTCTGTCCCGTAGTACTCGGGCCAGTGTGTGTTGTAATACGCGAACATGCGCTCGAGCCTGTCTTGGGGGAGTTCCTGTGCGCCGATCGCTGCCATGAACGCGTCAATTTCCTTGCGAGCTTGCTCTGCCTTGTCTTGCGAATCCACCACCTTCTCGAACTCGGCCAAGTAGCCGTATCCGGCGTTCTTATCCATGCAGACGGTAACGCCGTTGGCTACGTATTCTTCGCGCTCGCGCGACCACTTGGCCTGGTATTGAAACCCGGCCGCAAGAATTATTTCGTCGAGCTGCTCCAGCGAGAGCGGCACAACTTCTTCGAACTCCAATCGGGATACGCCGTTGGCGCTCGTGTCTGCCCCGACGGATGCTTTGACCACGAGGATAACGGTGCCGTCTTTTTCGCGCGTGCGAATAGAGAATGTGTTTGCGCGCGAGACGAGGTCTTTCATTTTTGCCTTCCCCTCATCGGAGAGGAAGGGTTCTGCTGCAGCTGCGAGCTGCTCGAGCGTACCGCCCTCGAAATAGTGGTTGAGCTGCTTGTTCTTCGACGTCATTTTGCACGCAGGGTCGAGCTTCTGTATTGCGGCGAGCACCTCTTGCGCCCGCTCGGGCGAACCGAGGAGGGACTTCACTTCGACTTCGTAGTTTTGCATGGGAGGTCATTATAGCGAGCCCGTTTTACCTCCTATTGAACAAACGGGGGATATGGGGTGTGGTATGGACCCTGCGAAAACAGGGGTGTATTATCTGGGTCGAAATAGAGAGAGGGGCTACCCATGACGGCACCGACCGTTCTTGATAATCCTGACTACCTTTCACCGGCACGCGTCGCGCACGATATGCTGCATCTGAACCGCCTCTGTAATTTGTTCAGGGCGGAGGAACGCGCAGTTCACTTCCGCGGGGTCAAGGGGTTCGAGCGAGACGGGGAACACGCGTTCCACGTCGGATTCATGGCGCGTCACATCAACAAGCGGGCGTGCCTGGGACTCGACCCGGACCTGCTTGCGCGAATGGCGGAGTGCCATGACTTCATCGAGCTCTACGCGAAAGACACACCGATGTTCAAGGATGTCTTCCGCGGCGACGATGATCAACCTGACCCGCGCGACAAGAAAGAGCGCGAAGAAAAGGCGTACAGGCGGTTGAAGGAAGAGATCGGTCACATCTACCCGGACTTGATCGCCGACATTCGCATGTACATGGAGCAGGGATGCGCTGAAGCAGTGTTTATCAGTTCATTCGAGAAGCTGCTCACGGTCATCAACATCTTCCAGGACGATGGCCGCTCATGGCGAGAGTACTGCGTCCCCATTCAGGAGGCAGACAGGCGGCATCGTACCCGAGCTTCCAAGCATGCGCGGGTCAAGGAATGGTACGACTACGTCATGAACTTGATCTGGGAAGATGCGGAACAGCGACCGAATTTCTACATCGAAGAAATGCCTCTCGGTCAGTTGCGTCGGCGCATAGCGAATACGACCTGACGACCTCAAGAATGAACAACGGCGGCCTGCAGAAGGGCCGCCGTTTTGTTTTGTGCGTGGTGTGGAACCCTGAATACACTTGACAAATATCGATATATGGCGTAGAATATAGCTTGAAAAACAATCCGTTCAACTTGATAGAAAAGGGGTCTCATGACCAACTCAACATTCGTGTTTATGGCTGTATCGTTTGCGCTGATGATCGTATTTCGCCGGGTCATCCGAAAGAACGGGTGGAATAGGGACATCGTGTACTCATTCCTCGGATTCACACAATGGTTCGTGGGCATTGTACTGGTACTCTGCATTCTCGCGCGGATCTTGCTGTGGTATGGCGGGAAATGACCCGACGAACCGACTTCGTAACGGCGGCCCCATGGGCCGCCGTTTTGTTTTGTGCGTGGTATCGTGCCCGCATGGCGATACATGAGACATATGCCGGGCCGATGTTCCAGATGAGCGCTATGACCGGGCCGAAGGTGATCGCCATTGCGGCCATTGGTACCAACAGGGTGCTCGGGAAGGACAACGAGCTTTTGTGGCGCATACCGGATGATATGAAGCGCCTACGCGAGGTTACCTTGGGCCACCCGCTCGTGATGGGGAGAAAAACATTTGATTCCATAATTGCTGCAGTGGGGAAGCCATTGCCGAACCGCCAACACATCGTAGTAACGAGAGACTCAAGGTGGTCCCATGACGGAGCGATCGTTGCGTACTCGATCGAAGACGCGATCACCCGAGCAAAGGCACTGGATCAACACAAGGTATTTATTTTCGGCGGCGCTCAAATTTATACCGCGGCGATGCCGTATACCGACATGCTCATGCTCACCATCATCGATGACGCAAAAGAAGGGGATGCCTATTTCCCGGCGTTCGATGAGTTTTCAAACGTACTCTTCCGCGAAGACCGCGAACACGAAGGCTTGAAGTATTCCTGGGTCGACCTCACCCGCTAGAAAACCATTCTCTAATTCGCGCGAATAGGCGAATAGTTGTCCTATCTCCGAGCGAGGCTTTTGAGTACGGTGCGGTACATGTTCTCCACGAGTTTCTTTTGTGCAGGACCGGTTTTTACGTAGTGATCGAGTCCCGGGCCTGCGTTGATCTCGAGCACACAAAACTTCCCCGGTTTTGTGATGTCTGCGGTCATGATGTCGACTCCGCAGAGGCGCAGTCCCATATCTCGGGTGAGTCGCATTGCCATTTTTTTGAATGATGCGTGCAGCGAATCTGTTACATCTACCGCGTCACCTCCAGTGGAAAGATTTGCGTTATCGAGCAGGAACACCGTTTGTCCTCTCTGAAGCCTGGAGCTCAGGCGAAGTTTCTGAGTTTTGAGTTTTGCTCTGATGCGAGGATCGTCACTTTTTATCAATGTGTCACGCTTGGACAGAACAAACGAGCGCTGTTTCTTTTGTAAAAGCTGCGCGATCGTATGTGTGCCGTCGCCCGTTACATTCAACGCGATGCGCTCATATGCAGAAATGATCTCATCGTCGAGTACGACGATACGATAGTCCCGTCCGGGAGCGGGCTTCTGCACGAGTGCCACTTTGTCGTGCTTGAAGACAGTGGTGAGTGCATGCACAAAGTCTTTCTCGGAGTGGACGAGCGCAACATTCGTGCCTTGGCTGCCGCTGTTGGGCTTTACGATGAGCGGATATCCGACCTTCTTCGCATACGAGCGAGCGGCAGAAGGCGTTAACGATGAACCGATTGCCTCTGCCCACTCCTTCGAATAGAACGCACGGCCTCGCGGAGTGGGGTACCCCATCTTTTTCATAAAGAATGCGGCGTAGTCTTTGTCTTTGGCGATGTCGGAAGCGCCGACCGGATTCAGATCGAGCGTGTTGTAGCGGAAATAACTTTTGCGCCCGCTCTTGAATGTGATCTGCCCGACCACACCCCATTCGGGTTCTGTGAGCACCGTTGCACCGATCTCTCGAGCCAGTTTTTTGAGTAGCGGCCCGAGTATCAAACTTTCTTTCTTGCGCTTTCTTTGCTTCATAGCAGAGCGGATGATATACCCCGCACCACTTTCCGACAATCGCAAACCGTTGCTACAAAATACTTTATGTAAACATTGTGAACAATCTCCTTTGTGATGAAAGTGGTGCGGGGTATAGTGCGGCGAATATGACTGAAACAACACCCCCGTGGTATGTGATAACCGGCGGACCATGCGCCGGCAAAACCACAACGTGCAACGAGCTGATGCGCTTGGGTCATCCGGTCCTCGCGGAGCCCGCACGACTAGAGATCGAATACAAACTCGCAAAAGGGCGTACGATTGAGCAGATCATTGCCGATCCCGACTGGCTACCGTCGGTTGTTCGCCGATCCACCGCGCAGGAGCGCGAACTTCCCGAGAATGTAACGTGGTTCCTCGATAGGGCCACGCCGGACAGTGTTGCGTACTATCGTCTCGGCAGCATGGCCTTGGATGATCAGATAGTGAAAGCACTCAGCGAGACGAGGTATAGAAAAGTATTTTTGCTGGACCTGGTGGAGTATGTGACCGACTATGCTCGTACGGAAACTCCCGAGCAGGCACGAACGCTACACGAGGCGATACGCCTTGCGTACACGGAGCAGGGATACCGGCCGGTTTCAGTTCCCGTTATGCCGGTAGCGGAGCGTGTGCAATTTATTTTGGCGAGACTGTAGGGGAAGCGAGCAGTATGTAAACAGTGAGGCCCCTCGCAGCTGCGAAGGGCCTCTTTGTTTTGTGCTTCGAAATGTGCCGACTAGCTCGCGGTCAGCGGACGACTGCGGGAGCCGAACGCTTCGCTCAGCAGTCGCTGCATTCGATCCCTGTCGGCTGACAGATAGTGCGAGAGGTTGCGGGCAACCTCTGCCGCCTCCGCAAAATCTTTCTTTTCCCGCGCCTCACGAGCTGCGGTAGTCCCCGGATCTCTCCACACGATCATTCCGATATCTCCCCAAGCAATTGCACGTTTCGCTGCTCAGGCGTGACGCGGTACAAGATACGCCCGCGGTAATGTAACACGCATATGCGCCTTGTACATGAGTGTGATGGGGATACAAAAAAGGAAAGGACCGCACGAACGTGTGCGGGCCTTTTGATCGTTGCAAAACGCTACAGCGTGTTCTCGTCGATACCTGCTCGGCGAAGGAGAGCGAGCGCGATGGTGATGAACTCATTGTTGACACCGAGCCGGTCGTCATCAGGTGTGTCGAGGATATCGCTGATGAGGTCTTCGTCGCTGTGCTTCGCGAGTGAATCGACTGAGCGTCTTGCAGCCTCGCGTTCGGCCAAGAGGGCATCTCCCCAGATGTCTCTGGCATCCGCAATTGCGCGCGAGGAACGGTCAACACCGTTATCCTGTATCAGGTAGGCCGCAGTCCTACAAACCATTCGTGGCTCCACGAGTGTTGGTACGCGTGAATACAGACCGCATTATGCCACGAGAAGATGTTTATGCAAGTTCTACTGTTTGAGACCGAGACCGGTGCGGATGAGGTACCAGTTTATAGCTACAAGTACGACGGTAAGGACGCCCAGCACGGCAAAGGATATCCAGACCGCTATATCCGCGACACCAAGAAAGCCGTAGCGGAATCCGTTGATGAGGTAAAAGATGGGATTCACGAATGTGAGGTATTGTGCGAACACTGGGAGCGAGTGCACCGAATAAAAGACGCCTCCGAGGTACACCAGTGGCGTGAGCACAAATGTGGGCACGATGTTGATGGCGTCGATGGATTTTGCATACACACCGTTGACCAGCCCGGCAAGCGCAAAGACGATAGCAGTGAGGATGGCGAAGACAAGAATAACGAGTAGGTTGTAAAAGGCGAGGTGCAGCCCTGTAAAGAAGAGTGATACGAGCATCACCAGGAAGCCAACGAGTACGCCGCGTATCACACCACCTGCAACGAATCCGGCGATGATAAGCCACGGCGGCATGGGCGAGACGAGCATCTCGTCGATCGAGCGCATGAAGAACTTCGATTGGAAGAAGGAGAACGAGGAATTTGAATACGCGCTCGTGACGATGGCGAGCATCACGAGGCCGGGTACGACGAAGCTCATGTAATCCACCCCTTGCATCTCTCCGATGCGTGAGCCGAGCACGGTGCCGAAGATAAGGAAGTAAAGCACCGAAGTGACCACGGAGGGGAGGAACGTCTGCGCCCATATACGGAAAATACGTACCACGTCTTTGCGTAGCATCGTGTAAAAGGCGATCCATTTGCGGTAGTTATCCATACCCGGTTAGTTCAATTTCGAATTATTTCTGTCGAAGACAACATCGACGATATTGCCTGTCTTGTGCGAAAGTTTTTGGACTGAGTTCGTGGATTCTGTAGTCATAAAGAGACGATTCGAAATTGTTCTACCGGGCATATTTATTTATCGTCCGGTTTCTCGCTCGTGAGTTTGATGAACACCTCTTCAAGGCGTCCGCCGCGATAACCGTCTTTCGACGTACCGCTATCCGAATGCATCGCAAGAATTTCATCCATGGTGCCGTTCGCTACGATCTCGCCCTTGCGGATGATGGCAACATGCTTGGCGAGCTGCTCCGCTTCTTCGAGGTAGTGCGTCGTCAAAAGGATCGTAAGGCCTTCGGCAGTGAGTTTCTTGAGGTAATCCCACATGCCGCGACGAAGTTCAACGTCGACTCCCGCCGTCGGCTCATCGAGTACGAGAAATTTCGGTGTGTGAATGAGAGCGCGCGCGATCATGAGGCGACGCTTCATACCGCCCGAGAGTTGCATGCCCGTGTCGTGCATCTTGTCGCCGAGTCCGAGATCTTTGAGCAGCTGTTCGGCACGCGGAACCGCTTCCACACGAGGGATACCGTAGTAGCCGCCCTGATTGATGACGACATCGATCAGTTTTTCGAACGGATTGAAATTGATCTCCTGTCCTACGTAGCCGATGAACGTTTTGGCGATCTCAGGGTTCTTGTCGATGTCGTGACCGAAGACCGACACGGAACCGCTCGTTTTGTTCACGAGGCCGGTCGATATACCGATAATGGTGGTTTTACCGGCACCGTTGGGACCGAGCAATGCGAAGAAATCACCCTTCGGGATATCGAGTGTCACTCCTTTGAGCGCGGTTGTGCCGTTGCTGTAGGTCTTTTTGAGGTCTTTGATCGAGAGAGCGTATTCCATACGGGTGCTTAGGATAGCATTTCGTTAATGAAGGTGAAAGTTTCGTTGGGATTCGTAACCGGGTGAGTGGGAATGACACCGATGACCGTTTCGTCGTTACCGCCCGGAAAGAGCGCATCGCCGGTGTATACGCTATCCTCCGTAGCCCAACCGTTCAGTTTGATGAGCCGGGCTACATTGAAGCCTTTGTGTCTGCCATTCATGATGAAGTTGAATCCTGTGGTACCGGCGGGAGTGACATTGATGCCGATGTCGGTCAGTTGCCGGACTTCGTTCGAAAGTGCCTTCAGAGCTTCCTGTCTGCGTGTGTCGTCGGGATCGAAGGCGTATTTCTTCTCGAGTGGCGCATGGTAGCCGATCACACTGTAGCCGATCTGCGCGCCGCGATCTTCGACGCAATCAGTAGTATCGGGCACCTCGTCATCGAACTGTTGCGCGAGCCTTTTGATGAAGCTGTGGACAGCAACGACTTGCTCCGGTTTGAGCGGCTCGTACCATAACTCTTCTCCGTT
>CAYQQI010000023.1:0-15199 GCA_964419595.1 uncultured Candidatus Saccharibacteria bacterium | reverse complement strand
CCGGGGATGGGCGGGATGGGGGGAATGGATTAATCCATACCAACCTCAAACCGGGACGTCCGACGTCCCGGTTACTCCAACATGTATTGCTGGGAACCATCGATTTCAATGTCCCTCAAATACCGTTTAAGCGAGTCCTCGAATTGCTGGAAGTCTGCGGAAAATAGTTTTGTATCCGTGAGTCGAAACACGCCATCACTCTTGGTGTAATCGTGCAAACTGCTCCAGCGGTATTTCGCAAGCTGTTTCAGCGCAATTGCTGAATTCTCAATATTCGCACTGCGCCAATGCGACGCGCCGGCAACCGTATCGAGCGGATTCAAGTGAATGTAGTTCAGAATGTGTAAATAGTGTGCGTCTGTCTCAATGAGGATCTTTTTTGTCTTTCCCTGAAAGAGACTGCCGCTTCGCTTGTACTTTTCATTGAAGTATTTTGCGTACCCTCCGACCAATTTTTTTATGAATTGTGACATACCGCCTTCCTCTATTTCAGAGATCAAAAGATGAAAGTGATTTTTCATGAGACACCATCCGTGAATGGATACAAGGGGTTGTGGAGAGCCAAAACCGAAACGTCGGACGTCCCGAATCAGATCTTCATACGATCGCGTGGTCTGGTCGAACTCAAAAGAATGTGTGTCGTTAAAAACCCGCATACCGCAAACAAAGCGGAGATAATCGTCATCGTCCATAAATATCGCTCGTTTTTCAACTCCACGATTTAATACGTGATACAGCTCCATGCTTCTAGTATACCGGGACGTCCGACGTCCCGGTAAGGGCCGTGTGGGGATGGGGAATCTGATGTAATGAGTCTCCACAGGTAGAGCCTCGCAGTGAGCCAAATTCCGGGGCTCTACTGCTACAATTAATGAATGCTATCGCGTCGCTATGCGGCCGCTTTTCTCGTGTATCTCGCGGCTCTTTTAGCGACCGCCTACATATTGCCTCAGGGCATCGCACTCGCAGCTGATCTCAAGTGCAGTACGGAAAAGGCGTACGACACGCAGTGCAACAAAGATCAGATCGGCAGAGACGGCAAACCCACAGGTAAGAAGGGCGGTCTTCAATGTCCTTGTCAGGAGACTGATGAAAAGAGCGGAAAAACGGTGAAGGGAAAATGTAACGCGCAGGTGCTTTGCATCGGAGATAAAGACGCCGAAGGGCGTGACGCGGCACAGCCGGACTGTAACGGTCCGAACAAAGGATCGGCGGGATGTAGTGGAGGTAGCGGGGGCGCACCGGGCGCACCCGGAACCGAGCCTCCGCCGGGCTCGCCTGAAGCAGAACCGGGGAATGACCCCGTACCGGAGGATGCGTTCACGAAGCCCTTACCGAATGAGACTCCGCAGCCGGATAATCCATCGCCGAATGAGTTCGGAAACATCAACAACTTTGAGAAGATGTTACAAGAAAACGGTTCGTTACCGGAGTGGGCGCAATTAAACCCTAGCGATGCGTTCAGCCAAGGCGACATCGGTAACAACTGGGGCTCTGATTCGTTGTTGCCGGAGTCACAAACAAATCCGGGAATGATGAGCGACGGACAGAGTTTGTATGAACAGGCATTCGGTTTAGACGGACAACCGGGATTTACTTCGGGAGAAAACTCGATGGGTAGTGTAGCGGATAGTGAATCGTTCGGCGATTCGTTTGTAGATAACGCAAAAGATTTTGCAGCGGATGCTCTGGAGAGCGCGTACGAAACGTGGGGCGATGTGAGCGAATCGCTCAATAAGATGTATGACAGCGTAAGCGATTCCGTTGCAGAGGCGTATCAAAACTGGATAGGCGAACCCGGCACATCGCAGACTTCGATGGGCGAAGGAGGAGACCCGGGAAGCGGAGGGACTCCAAACGGCAGCCAACTGGGCGACAGTATTTCAAACGACCTCAATCCCGATACGGCCGGTAACAGCAACGGTGGGACCGACGGAAGTAATCCCGGCGGTAACAATAGTAACAACGGTCCGAACGGAAGCGAGGGGAGCGACGGTAGTCGTCCGAACGACAGTACGAATAATACTCCGAATAACAACGACCCAAACTCAAATGGGGGGACTGACGGCAGTAATCCCGGTGGAAACAATAACAGCAATAGTAATGATCCGAACAGCAACGGTGGGACTGACGGCAGCAATCCGGGCGGGAGCAATAGCAACACTCCGGGAGACCCGAATAGCGCGGGAGATCCCAATAGCAGTGGGGATTCCCAGAGCCAGAGCCAGGGTGATGCGCAGGGTCAGGATCAAGCAAAGAGCGATAGTCAAAGTCAGAGCACACCAAAGGAAAATATTACCGGGATCGAAAAACCGGACGTTATTGATGCTGCGAAGTTCGATACCGATGCTCCCGTCATGGCCGATACCCCGAGCAAAAGTCTCGGTGATGCACAACCGACACGCTCTATAAACTCTCAAACTAACTCCCAAAGGGATTCTTCGAGCGATAGTAGTGGCGATTCAGGTAGCGATGCAAATAGTGATTCCAGTACGAGTGCCGATGCAGACTCAAGCGCAGAAGGCGAAAAATCGTGGGCTGCGCGTGCTGCAGAAAGTGTAACGAACGCAGCTTCTGCCGCGGCCGACAAAGTTGCTTCCGCCGCGCAAAGTGCTGCGGAAGCTGTTTCGTCGGCTGCGCAAAGTGCGGCACAAGCAGTGGGTAATGCGGCATCTGCAGTTGGTAACGCGGCGACGAGCGCATGGGAATCATTGACCGGTTCCGGGGCGAACGAGGCAGGCAGTATTGCAGATAGCGGCGCGGATTCGAGTTCCGGAGGTGTAGGAGCAGGAGAATCAATTTCCGACACCGGAGGCGGTGCAGCTACGGGTGAATCTGCGCCCGGTAGCGACAGTTCGGGACCCGCAGGTGGAGCTGCGCCGTCTGGAGGTGATGGAGGACAGGGCGCAACTAACCCTGAAGTCGGGACAGGTCAGTTGAGTCGGGATACTTTAGAGTCATTCAGCGCAGACACAGTGCCGCAAACGGCCGTACCCACTGAAGCGGAGCTTCGTGCAGAAGCTGAGGCAAACAATCGTGTACCGACGGAGGCGGAACTACGAGCAGAAGCTGCGCGTGGAGAAATACCCGAATCATTCCGCGCCAAAGAAGAAGCGCTTGCACTGAAAGCGGGGGCGCTCGAGCAGGCGAATTTACAAAAAGAGATAGCGGCATCTGAGGCACAATTGAGAGCGCAGTATGCCGAGCGAGCGAGGGCAGATGTGGAGCAAGCGGCGAAAGAGGCCGGAGCAACACTCAAAGACAACGTGTACGAGATACCGAAAACTGCTACAGCTGCACAAGCGCAGGCGCTCCGCGACGCCATCGATGCATCAAACTACACCGGTGCCGAGGCGAAGAGTGCATACGATGCGTACAAAGAAGCTGCTGCGGCGAATCAACAGGCTGCTTCGGAATATTTCGGTGCAAAAGTTGATGTGGTAAATGCTCCGGCATCGGAGCAGGTGTATCAGGCACTCGAAGACCAGAAATTAGCGGCAATTGTGGAGCAACGCATGGCGGAATACGCCGGTGATCCGCAGCGAGCGCAGGCTGCAGCGGATACCGTGAACCGACTGAACGCTGCGCAAGATTACTTTGTGAACGGGAAGGCGCCGGAGCAGGTGGCAGACGCCCTTGCTACCGAACCGGCTCAGCGCACGCCTGAACAAAAGGCGTCGCTCGACCAATACAATAAATGGGCGGCGGCAAAATCGGAACTCGATGCAACCAACGAACAGATCGCAAATGTTGAACGACGCTTAACAGAGTTACGTGCTCAGGGGAATTCTCCGACTCAAGTTGCAACACTGCAACAATCATTACAGGCGCTCGAAAATAATGCCGCGGATGCGCAAGGCAGAATGGAGCGCGCCGACGGTCACATAAACGACTATGCCTCCGGCAACTCATCAGCGGATGCACAACGGCTCGCTGCAAACCTTGACGGGAAGGGTGGCGTTGTGCACGACATCAGTCAAAAGATCTCGGATTCACTCCACCAAGCTGCGAGCGACGCATGGGCTCGCTCGCAATACGGTTCAGGGATCGGTACATGGGCGGCAGCATCACTCGCTGCGGGTATCTACGATTCTGCCGCAAACCTTGCGTCGAACATACCGGGACTCGAAGGGCTTCAAACGGATGCGCACTTGAGTGCTTCAATGACGCAATCTCCTCTGGCCAATGCGGCACAGACGGCTGTCGATGCGATAAACGTTGCAACGCTTCCAAATCCGCTCTCCAACAGAGCATTCATGGCGGCGGGGGAGGGCCTGGCTGCCATCCGAGGTGCTGAAGGAGCATTGACAGGCGAACGGGCGCTACTGCGAGCGGGAAATGACAACGTTGGCTCAGCTGCAATGCAAAGAGACATCGCGACGTTCGAAGCAAACAGTAGTAGCGTCGGCGAACGACTAGCTGCAGCAAATGATAACTTTGTGCCGCTTCGGGCCGGCAACGATAACTTTGCTCCCACGTCGAGCGATGGCCCCGCAGGCGGAGGAAACTCAGTTTCTGCCGGTGAAGCTGTTGGCGCAGGGCGAGTCGGGGAATCCGCCGCCGGAAGCGGCGCAGCGCAGGCAAGTGCCGGCGAGAGTGGGCGCCCGCTCATTTCGACGACCGGAGTGCTGGAAAATTCAAACGGATACGGACGACTTGCAACTCAGACTGATAGCGCTGTGACCGGCCGCGCCGCGAACGAAGCGACAGTGTTCGACTCTCCGATGTACAACGCGAATCGATATTCTGCACCATCGGGTGCAGCGAACGAAAACGCGCTCGCCTCCGCTGCGGATAACGGCTATCGCCCTGCAGCGGTACCGAGTTCGGTATGGGCGCCGGAATACGTAACAACTGATCCGTATGCCGGATTGGCTGCGAACGATACTGCTCCGATGCCTGGGGATGCAGAGTCGCAAACACTCCCGAGCCTCGCCTCCGATCCGGCATCCGAATCCAGAACACTCCCGCACCTTGCCACAGATCCGGTAGGCGAATCCAGAACTCTCCCGCATCTTGCTACAGATCCAGTGGCACCGGCGGTGAAATTGGCAAATGAACCGCTCGCGCAGGCCGAACCACAAATACAGCCGGCTCCGAACACCGTCCCTTCGTATCCGCCGCTGATTTATGGGGATGCACAGCAGCGGTGGGATGAAGCATGGGCAGCCCTGAGCCATATATCCGACCCATGGGATCGTGTGCGGCTTATGCCACGAGTCGAGACAGCAGCCTTTGGTGAGGATGAAATACGTGCGCAACAGCTGGGTATTCCGTATGTTCCACGAATAGTGCCGGCGCTACCGTACGGCCCCGACGATATACGTTGGCAGCAGTACGGGACGAATTTATCAGGACCTACTCCTCTTGAAACAACCGCGCCGGAATTTGCAAACGAGCCCATGCCTACCGCAACTCCGGGCGTTGACCCCACGCCGTCAAAACCCATCACGCCGAGTGAATACATTCGCCAAACATACGGCGACGCCGCCGGGCGCGCGGCGGAAGTTGCACAAAGCAACGGCTCGAGCCCGTTTGATTGGGCAAATTATTTGGGAGCAGGAGGAGGAGCGGGTGGTGCACCGTCGGGTTCTTCCGGTGCGGCGCCCTCAGCGCCACAACTTCCGTCGGAACCGCGTGTGCCGGACCCGCTTGCATTTAATCCGACCCCGGCGAAACCCACACTCGGTGAGCAGGTGGTCTCCGCACTGAAAGAAGCAGGGTTCTTGCCGGGCGCCATTGTGCAAACACACCCTGCGCAGTATCCGAAAAATGTTGTTGATCTCGAAACCGGAACAACGTATCAGCAACTGAGCGACGGGCGCTACCTTGCACAAAATCTCGACGGCACTGCCGAAACGCTGAGCAACATCCAAATGGCGGACGTGCTTACTTCCGGTGCCTATCCTCCGGGCCTCGAGGTGGATGGCGCATATGTGCAAACACCGGATCCGGTAAGCGGAATAGAGATGCCTCAGCCGGACACTGCACTTACTGTTGCAGCAGCGCAGCCTGTACCGAACCCGTCTGCAACGCGCGCGAACCCGGCTGTTTCTATTGCACTCGGCGCATTTATTTCCGCGATGACTCCCATCGGTTTACAGCCGATTGCGGACTTGGTCGGTGGTCCGATCGGAGATACGATCTCTTCCGCCGCGCAAGCCGCAGAGCCGAAAATTTCTGAACGTGATGCGAAACGTCTCAAAGATACCGAAGAGGCATTCGGCCGAGTGGAGTCTGGAAGGGCAAGCTGGTGGGACACGGGTTCCAACGGTGGGTTGAATCCGTCAGACCGTAATGCTTCCGGTTCAATGCACAATAGATCCGACTTTACGGTAGCAATGCTGGGCGGTGGACCGAAGTATGCGTGGGGAACGAAACTTTTGGTGAAGAATGTCTCGCGCGACAAGGACGGTAACCCGGGGCCCAACTTTGGAAAAGTTGTAGAGGTTACCGTGGCGAGCACAGGAGGGCAGCCTGATAGGGCGCTCGATCTTTCACCAAAAGCAATGGATGCACTCGGTGGACGGGTCGCAGGCGTAATCGATGTTGAATTCGTGGTGGTGTATGTGCCGAACGAACAACAGGCGACGTACAAACTAAATCGCACCGACTTGAAAGGTGCGGGCGCACAAGCGCCCTCCACATTTGATACTCGGGTTGCGCAAATTCGCTCGAACCCGACGAGCGCGATCGCACAAGCGCCCTCAATGACGCCTTCCGCAACCGTTAACAATCCGCTTCCGGCGATCGGCCAGGCTATCAATGATGCAGCCGTGAGAGGATTCAAAGCGCTTGCGGGAAACAACTCCGAAAATAAAGCACTCGCCATTGTGAACGCATCGAAAGGCTCCTCGCAAGTTGATATCGCGGCAAAACTCAAGAATGCCGGCCTTCAAAATACCGATATTTACAAAGCGATGCAGGAGAATGCGGCGCACGAACTTGCAGGGAAGCCAAACGGCCAGGGCGATGTAACAAAATCACAGGAGGCGCTCGCTGATTCGCGCATTAACCAGCGTGCGAATGAATTAAAGAATCCCGTGCAAGCAGCCCCAACACTCGAGCAAGCAGCCAAGCAATCAGGCCGACCGCAAATACCGGGTATAGACAAAATGGTCTACCTCACACCGCTCGGAGACCCCGCGAAAGCGAACCCGAGAAAGTTCATCGTCATCCACCAGACCGAAGGCCCGAGTGCGGCAGGCGCTGCGCGCGCGCAAGCTGCGCGTCCGTCGAAAACCGGCACCACGCTCTGGGTTGAACCGGACGGAACGGTGTACTGGGCAACGCCGGAAAATACGAATCCTTCTCACGTTCGAGGCAATCGCAACGACAATAAGTTCATGCCGAACCAAAAGACGTACAACCAGATCTCGAACGCGAATGCAATCGGTATTGAATTTGCGGGCAACTTCCCGGATGTCGCGAAGCCGCTCACTCGCGAACAAATGGAGGCGGGCATTGCCCTCATTAAGTTCTTGCAAGTGCGATACAACATTCCTTCACAAAATGTACTTGCACACGGATGGACCGATTACAAAGACACGCGATATGTAGAGGGTGATCAGCTTGCGAAGGAAGCGCAAAGAATCGCGTACGTTCCCGGGCAAGGGTCGCCGACTGTAGCTGCAACTCAGCCTGCAATGTCGCCGCCTGCCACAGTTGCGGCTCCGCCTGCGGTCAATCCGGCTCCGGCAGCGCCTCAAACACTCCCGACAACCGATCTGCCGTCGCTAATATCGATGAACACCGACTACAAGCCGGTCGTAAATGCGCAGTGGCCCGAGGGTAGCAAGTCGGTCCCGCAAACATATCCTGCGGCAGACGCAATGGAAGGAATGGGGCAACCGCAAACAAATATCACACCACCTGCCTTTGACGCAGCCCCGTTTTCGCCATTGCCTGAACAAAAGCCGACACCGCTTGCTGCCAACCCTACGCCCAGCGTTGAGCGAGGACCGAATCTCGTTGCACCCCCATCTCAACCGGCTGTGAAGATAAACAACGTCCCGCAAGCGGTTGCATCGTTCGCACCAACGCCGAACCCGCTCCCGAATCCGACGATCACGCTTACGATGAATGTGCCGCAAAGCAGCACAAATCTTCCGGCCACCTCACCGTTCCCGGGGCTTACCCCGGAGAAAATAATTGCAGCGTCCACGCCTCAGACGCCTGCAGTTGAGCCGCTGCCGAACGAGCAAACCCCGCCCGACACCAAACCCGGAAATATTGCACGCTCAATTACGGAACCGGCTGCGCCTCAGGCCAACCCACTGCCTGCCGAGCAGACTCCGCCGAACACAAAACCTGGTAATCCTGCACCTGCGGTAGCCGAGCTTCCGGTTGAACAAACGCCACCCAATACAATGCCTGGGAAGCCCGCGCGTTCGCTCGTAGAACTTCCGGTAGAGCAAACTCCTCCCGACACGATACCCCTCAGCGAAATACCGGGGCTACCTCCGCGCCCGCCGGCAAATACCAAATTCGAGATCGCACAACCGCTCTTTTTGAAGGGGCAAATATATCAGTGCATGGGTTGCGTCAACTTCATGCCGCCTAAGATCATTGAAAAGTTAAATGCCGTACGATTCACCACAAAATCAACAACGTTCACGCAGGGCGAACTCGACTCGATCCCGTGGGCAAAATTGGATTCATTCGCATATCAATTTGTAAAAGGTAATTTCGAACAGTCAGGATACAGGGTGCGTGTGAAAAGCCGTAACCTCGAAGCGGGTGCACAAATATTTCAAGCAGGTGTAGCCAACAAGATCGCGCGTACGATCGCTCACCTGGATGATGCGGATGATACCGACGAAGCGGTGTTGCCCGCTCCGGAAATGATTGAACCCCCGACTGCACAACCTGACGAGCCTGCGATCGCGTCGAACGACACGCCCGCAACAAATCCGACAGATGCTGTTGCGAAAGCCCTTGGGAACTTGGCACCTCCGGCATCGGCCGCGAACCCAGAGGGGGAAGTAGCGTCTGCACCGGAACTGCCTGCAAAACCGACGGCAGCAGAACTTGGGAAACAACTGGAAGATATGAACAAGTCGATAGCGGAGGCCGCAGCCGCACGCGGTGAGCTCAATAAGGCATTGAACGTAAATATCGTGAAAGGATTTGCCCGCGAAAGTCTTGATTCGGAGATAAAAGCTGCGGCCGAGGAACAGAAAATAATGAACGCCGGTATCAGAACAGGGAAGTCTATAAAAGCTAGCCCGACACAAGCTCAAAAAGACGTGCTGAATTCAGGGGCAAATGCAGCCGATGCGCTCGCAAAAATAGCGCAAGGACAAGGCGATCCACAACTCAGAAAGGAGCTGAACACCTACGCAGTGGATCTGCGCACGTTCAACAACAAAACATATAAAACGGCTCAAGAACAACAATCGGCTTTTGACGACAGAAATGATGCGGTTAAAGACGGTACGGATCTTTCCAAAGATGTGACGAGCATGATAGCCGGGATGAACAAGAAACTTGCCGCGTATGGCAAGCCATCTGATATTGCGGCACAAAATAAAAGAATGGCATCCGATCTTACTCGCGTTGACGAGGCGCTTTCTTCACGAAACGATGCGGCAAAAAGATTACAGAGCGAACTTGCAGCCGCGCGCGAAGATGAGGCGGACGCAAAACTTGCAGCAGCATCAGCGGATACGATTCAGGCCCAGGCAAAGTTGGCGCTGCCGCCGAAATTTGACCCGACGATCGATGCGCCCTCGCTCACACCGCCCGCAACCGTGGCTGCGCCTCCGACACAGAATGTGACCGTTGCCACCGGAAAGAACCCCAACGATCAGAGCAATATTCAAAAGGCTATTGGACGGACGTTGGACGCCATCAGGCGAGGTGACGTAAGCGGGGTTACCGATACGGCTATAAAAAGCTACAAAAAGATCGCTTCGGCCGTAGGGCTCGGTCCGAAGGAGGCCGCAGCAGTGCCTCAGGTAAAGACGGCACCGTTTGATGCAAAACCCATCGAGGGTTCCACGATTTCGTACGTGTGCTCGTCCGGTGGAGCATGTACCGAACAGCAATCACAAGCGGTGCTCGTCGGCGCTGAGTCGGGGCGCGGATATGCCCGCGTAGTTGCGGGTGACAAGCCGGTTGCCAAAGCAGACGCACGTAAAGTGCTTGAAAATGACGGTGTAAAACGATTGGCAGACGCTGCAGCCGGATTCATCACGACAGGGAAAGACGGCAAAGCCGTTTCTGAAGGTATTACGTTTGTTGACGGCAAACTAATCGGCTCTAAAACCGTCGATCCGAATAAATCGCAGGCGCTTGTGCTTTCAAACGGAAAAGGTGTCGCTACCATTGTGCACAATGGTGAGATTCCGTTCGGAGAGTTAGCGAAACTTGGTGTCGATATCGGGCAGAATGCGCCGACGGATATTCTTGATGCAACGAAAGACTTCGCGAAATTCGAAACGATTATGCGCGAGAATAAACTTTCGGCATTCTCAAACCTGCTCCTTATCAAAAACGGGGCTATCCAGAATGTGAAGTCCAGTATTGCCGAGCCGCGACGCCTCCTCATCATGATGCCGGACGGGCAATTGGCCATACTGAACTCCACCAAGGACCAAACAATGCTCGGTATCACCCAGATAGCGAAGGCCTTGGGCGCAACATTTGCGGCAAATCTCGATACCGGTTCCAACAACCAGGGAGAAGTGGTAGTTCAAAGCGGGGAAGCACCCTACTTGGGAAATGTAACCAGGAACGATGCGCTCACGAGCATCTATCTCGGTGTTCGCGACGCGGCAGACGCAACGCCGCCAAAAGTAGCAACGAAAGACGTGCCGGCAGAACAGCCGCAGCCGTCTAAACCGGACACACCCGATACCGCTGAAACGGCGCCTGCGCCAAAATCTCCCACACCGCCCGCGCCTACGTTCCCGGTACCGCCGCTTGTGCCGTTCGGTGTTCGTAAGCCGAGTGCAGATACGAAGCCGCCTGCGAAGGTGAATGAACCGGCCACCGGTGCAAGCGGAGACGATGCACCACCGAATACGGTTACTCCTGTTGTTGCACAAACGCCGCCACCGCGTCCGCAAGAAACGTCGATTACAAATACGAAAGCGCCGTTTGCAGACACGATCCATGATCTCGCTCAACCTCCGTTGCAACTCACACTGCGAGAGGCATGGAAAATTGATCTGGAAAACGGCACAAGCTACGCATACGACGCGTTCGATACTATGGGCAAAAATCGAATGCGTGTTGAGGTTTCAATCGTGGGCACGGAGGCAAAGATAGAGAATATTCTCGAAACTTCCGGTGGCGACGCACTGCTTATGGCGACAGCGAAACCGAACATCATCGGCACCTCACAAATGCGTGCTCTATTAAAACAATTTCAAATACTTCATCCGGAGGTTCAAACGCTTGTCGCTGAAAGGGTAAGTGGTGCCCGATTCGGTGGTACGTATATCGGCGTATATCGCCAAGGGTCTCAGATATCGATCAAATTGCCCGGAACTAAAAATTCTCTGCAGGGCACGGATACGAACGCTGGAACTTTGGCTCTGCCACCGACTGCGAAAGAAACCGTGATGACTTCATGGGTTTCGCGTGCTCGCGCGGAAGCGCGAAACCTCAGGAATTTGTTCACGCCGGGTGCATTCATCGGGCAGCCCGAAACGGCGCCTCCGGCTCCACCGAAAGAAACGGAAACAAATACAGCGACACCGCCGGCGCTACCGACTGAGGCATCACCTCCGCAACAAGCTGCACCGTCCGCACCGCCTGCACTCACCAAAGATGATGTGCGAGCGTCACACAATTCCACCGAACCGGGTGAAGTGTTCGCCTATCCGGTGAACGGTGCGCGTGCACCCAATGAGATACAAATTGTACCGACCGCTCCTTCTGACGGTGTGGTGGTGCGCATCAAGAACCCGACACAGGACGTAACGGTCCGTATACCGGCGTCCGAGGTGAGCCCGACAGAGGCCTCCAGAAATCCCGCCGACGATACATTTCGCGGCATTGTATCGAAAGAAGACTTTGCAAAACTACAGGCAATGAAAAATACCGGGCAGATGCCGCAAGAAATCGCGTTCTATCCCATCGCATCAAACCCTACAGTTGTAACCTCGCAGCCGAGCATCGCACAGAAGATCGGCAATTGGTTCAAGTCATTGACCGGATCAACCGGAGGAGGCGCGAGCGGAGGTGGTACAGGCGGAAACGGAGGGAATACAATATCGATCAAGAAACTCGGCACATGGCTCGGCGGCATCTTTGCCACCGGCGGACTGCTCTCGCTTTCGGGTGACAATGCGACACAACCCGAAACCGGAGGCAGTATGACCGCTCCGAAGGGCGTGGATGATCCGCTTCCCGGATCGTTGCCGGTACCGGGAAGACCGGACGGTACGATGTACCCGACAAAACCGGGTAAAGATATATTCCCGACGCCTCCTAAAACCGATCCCCCGCCTTCTGACCCCATGAAGAAGGATCCTCCGCCGAACGATCCGACAAAGAAGGACCCTCCGAAAACCGATCCTACAAAAACTGATCCGACGAAGACTGATCCTACAAAACCCCCGCAAACACCGCCGCAAACTCCTCCGACCCCCGGTCCGAGTCCGTCGCCTTCGCCCTCACCAACGGGTGGTGGCTCGGGAGGCAACTCGGGCGGACTGATGTCGTTCCTCTCCGGATTACTGAAGGGACTCTCCGGCATGTTCATGTCGCAGCCGCAACAACCCGCGCCAATGCCGAATCAGCCGACGGGACTCGGCAGTTCAATTGCGGTGACGATGCATGCGTCGCCGACTCCGATAATCAAGGGTCAGAATGTCTCGGTGTGGTGGGTGAGTGTGAACGCCACTGCATGCCGCGCATTCAATGCAAGTTCCACGCAGGTTGCACTTGGCGCGCCGGATTCAAGCTTTATTACACAGGTGAACGCAACAACGAGCTTCTCCGTGTACTGCACCAATACCGCAGGGCAATATGCGACAGGCTCCGTGCAGATACGCTTGAAGTAGCGAGCGGGAGGGGACACTGCCCTTAGCGCATGTTGTGGGCGAAATCGGAGGGATGTATACTCTTCATATGACAACACTCTATATATTCATCGGAGTGGTCGTACTTATCGCACTGTACGCGGTGTACGTCTACAACCGATTTGTGCTCCTTATCAACCGCACCGAAGAAGCATGGTCCGATATCGACGTACAAATGAAACGCCGGTACGACCTCATTCCGAATCTTGTTGAAACCGTAAAAGGCTACGCCGCACACGAAGCGGGAACACTGCAGAAGGTGACCGAGGCGCGCACTGCCGCGATGGGTGCACAGACCGTTGAAGAACATGCCGCTGCAGAAAACATGCTTACCGGTGCGCTCAAATCGGTATTCGCGCTCTCAGAGGCGTATCCCGATCTTAAAGCTAATTCAAATTTCGTGGAATTGCAGCGCGAGCTCTCCGACACGGAAAATAAGATACAGGCCGCACGACGCTTCTATAACGGCGTTGTACAGGAACTCCAAAATGCTATTGAACAGTTCCCGACGAATATCATAGGAGGAATGTTCGGATTCAAGACCCGCGAATTCTTCGTGCTCTCTGAGGCTGCTGCGCGCGAACCGGTGAAGGTGCAATTCTAACAATGACCTCGCGGGCACGCTCCTGCATATATTTGTCTACCATAGCGCTCATTTTGAGTGCACCGCTCTTTGTGCTCGCGGAGCAGATCGATAGTTTCGCCACCACACTCACCGTTCATACCGATCGCTCTGTGGAAGTGGTTGAGACCATTCGCTACGACTTCGGAGAGGCGGAAAAACACGGGATCTATCGCGACATTCCTTCCGTGTACGTGGATGCGAGCGGCAACAAACAATCAGTCAAAATAGACGGGATTGCGGTCCGAGACGGGAAAATGTCGCCGGTACCGTTTGAATCGTTCAAGAATGGTGACACGCAACGGCTGAAAATAGGCGACCCCGATATACTCGTGACAGGGAAAAAGACTTACGAAATATCGTATGTGGCACACGACGTGATCGGATTCTTTCCGGACCACGACGAGATCTACTGGAATGTAACGGGCAATGACTGGCTTTTCGATATTCAGCATGTGAGCGCTCGGGTGTATGCACCGGCCTCAACGACGCAACATTCGTGCTACGTGGGACCGCGGGGCTCAACCTTTCCGTGCGAGACACAGCAAGTGATAGCCGGTGACGGTTCGGCACTCTTTTTCGAAGCAAAGTACGCACTCGGAATGAACGAAGGTATGACCGTTGCTGTCGGGTGGCAAAAAGGCGTCGTGCTTCCACCGACACCTCCGTCTCGTTCGTATCAGTTGCTCGCTACGTACGGATGGATGCCGGTTCCTTTCGTGGTTTTCATCCTCATGTATTCGCGCTGGAATAAGAGCGGACGCGACGAGAAGGGGCGCGGAGCCATCATCCCCGAGTACGATGCACCGCAGGGGGTTTCGCCCGCTCTTATGTACGAGATCCTGAACGAAGGAATGCACTCGTCCGTCGTATCAGCGCTCATCATAGAGCTTGCAGTAAAGGGGTACCTCAAGATCCGCCGTGAGGAGGAACGGACCCTCGGCGTTTTCAAATCTGTTTCGTACCGATTCGAAAAGCTGAAGCCAAGCGACACAGGGCTTTCACTGGAGTTGCTCCCGGTATTCAATGCATTATTCAAGAACCGCGACTCTGTGGCTGACGACGAATTAAAAAAAGACGGTGAGATGGTCACGGCATTTGCGGCTCTTTCCTCCGTCGTGAGTGCGAAAGCCATCGCCGAGGGCTACTTCCGCTCTGATCCCAAGGCCGTGCGCGTAATGTATATCTGCTTTGCAGTCATCCTTGCGGTAACCGCGTTCATTGTCGCAATTAAATTTGAATCTGTGTGGGCGTTCATCGCCATCATGTTGAGCGCTATCATCGTTGCGTTCATCGGGTATCACATGCCGGCAAAAACAAAAAAGGGAGCGCTCGTAAAAGAGCACATTCTCGGTCTGAAAGATTACCTGCAAATTGCCGAGAAGAACCGGCTCGACTTTCACCATGCGCCGGAGAGGTCGCCGGAGCTGTTTGAAAAATTACTCCCGTACGCCATGGTGCTCGGCGTTTCGGCTGCATGGGCGAAAGAATTTGAGGGTATGCAACGAGCGGCCCCGAAGTAGTATGACGGCGGCTCGTATGC
>CAYQQI010000022.1:0-17025 GCA_964419595.1 uncultured Candidatus Saccharibacteria bacterium | reverse complement strand
AAACTATAGCGCGCCGAATCATTTCTTCACTCTGCGGTGGTACTATATCCGCACGTATGAAGGTCATCATTGTCGGGGCGGGGGCATGCGGACTGATGGCGGCGCGCGAGCTTGTGCGCGGCGGGCACGAAGTAACCATCCTCGAAGCAAGAGACCGAATCGGCGGCCGCATATACCCGCTACCCGCTGAACGTTTCGGATACGAAGCGATGGGCGGCGCGGAATTTGTACACGGCGAAGCGCCGATAACGAACGAACTCGTGGCAGAGGCCGGCTTCCATTACGAGCAAGCCACAGAATGGTGGAGTGTCACGGACGGCGAACCTTCAAAGTCACACACCCCCTCGCCGCATAAACCCGAACTTGAGCGCGCGCTGGCGGAACTCAAAGACGACATGACGGTCAAACAATTCCTCGACGATCATTTTTCCGCATCGGAGTATGCAGAACTACGGGAGTACGCCCGTCGATGGACCGAAAGTTATGATGCCGGAGATATATCACGAGCGAGTGCACTCGCGATGAAAGACGGAATGTTGCACGACAATCGGTGGGGGCAGCGGTCCTTGAAGGAGGGGTACGGGGCACTCACGAGGTTTCTTTCAAAAGATATTGAACAGCATATTCGACTGAATGAAATAGTTTCTCACGTTGACTTCTCCGGTGAGACAGTGTCCGTAACCACGAACAAGGGTGCATACGAATGCGACCGTGTCATGGTGACGGTTCCCATATCGGTGATATCTACGATCTCGTTCACTCCACCGATCCCAAAAAAGATTCAGGCAGCTGCGAATATCGGGTATGGCTCTGTTATAAAAATATTATTGCACTTCCGCTCTAAGTGGTGGGGCGGGGTACGCGAAAATATCTTCGAGCGTATGTTCTTTATGTTCTCAAACGAACAAATACCGACGTGGTGGACACAGTATCCCGAACCACACACGACGCTTACCGGATGGCTGGCCGGCCCCCGGGCTAACGCACTCAAGAGCCTCTCAGAAGCGGAGCTCGAAACGCGGGCGCTTCAGTCGCTTTCAAACATCTTTAGTATTTCACTCGCAGATCTGAAAGCCGAACTTATTTCCTGGAGTGCAATCGACTGGGATAACGACCCGTTCGCGCTTGGTGCGTACAGTTATTGGACTCCCGAAACAGATGATGCGCTGGTAGAATTGGGCACACCGGAGCAAAACAAGATCTTTTTTGCCGGGGAAGTGTTCGGAGACTTTGCAAACGCGACCGTGGAAGGGGCGCTCGCGAGCGGGCGAGATGTCGCACGATTCATGGCGACTTAATAATTATATCGATACGCTTTACATATGTTCAAAGATTCAAAAGCATTTAGCAGTTTCTCAGTCAGCGACATTGATGTAGCGTTCACATTCTATACAGAGACGCTCGGACTCGATGTCGATAAGACCCCACAGGGTTTAATGGTGCAGTTTGCACACGGGGGCAGTGTGTTCATGTACCCGAAAGATAACCACGTTGCGGCAACATTCACAGTGCTTAACTTTCAAGTTCCTGATATTGAAAGGGCTGTGACCGACCTCACCGGCAACGGTGTCACCATGGAGCAGTACGATATGGGATTCATCAAAACCGATGAGCGCGGCATTGCGCGCATTGAAGGCGGTCCCGCAGGCATGGCGTGGTTCAAGGACCCGGCCGGGAACGTGATCGGCGTGATGCAGGAGTGATGTAGTAGAATATCGTCATATGAAAATGCTGCTCGGTCTCATTGTGGCGATCGTTCTCCTTACCGGGGGGTTCTTTGCACTCAATTCATACATTTATAATGAAAAACAAGGAGATATGCAGAACCGAACACCGGAGCCTGTTGTGGATGTATTGCCCATAGAGCATGCGAGCGCCGTTATTTCCTGGGATGGCCGTGCGCTCTACACCGATCCGACGGGTGACCCTGCGCGATACGCAGGGCAACCTGCAGCAACCATTGTATTGCTCACCGACATCCACGGCGACCATTTGAGTACCTCGACACTCGAGGCAGTGAGAGGTGGTGCGATCGTGGTAGTTCCACAGGCAGTGCAGGAAAAATTACCGGAAACGATCGCGGCGCGAACAGTTGTCTTGAAAAACGGCGAGAACACGACGCAGGCAGGGTTCAATATCACTGCGGTACCCATGTACAACATGCCGGAAGCAACGAGTTCGCCGCACATCAAGGGCCGCGGCAACGGGTACGTGGTAGAAAAAGACGGTTTCCGTGTCTACATCGCGGGCGACACGGGACCCACTCCGGAGATGAAAGCGCTCAGCGGTATCGATATTGCGCTCGTACCGATGAATTTACCGTACACAATGAGCGTACAAGATGCCGCAGCTGCGGTGCTCGCATTTAAACCGGCACATGTGTATCCGTACCACTACCGCGGACCGGATGGTTTGTCGGATGTGAATGAGTTCAAGCGACTGGTGAATGCCGAAGATCCCAACATCGACGTTGTACTTTTGAACTGGTACCCAACGGCTCAATAACTCCATGAGAACGATGCAAGGCCGCGCGCGATGGGTTGCGCTCATACTGTTGTGTCTCGGTGAGCTCATGATAGTGCTCGATACAACCATCGTGAACGTGGCGCTGCCGTCCATCCGTGCGGACCTCGGCTTTACGGAGGAGTCGCTCGTGTGGGTGGTGAATGCGTACCTGCTGACCTTCAGCGGGTGCTTGCTCTTGGGAGGACGACTCGGAGATATTTTCGGCCATCGTCGCATGTTTCTCATCGGGCTCGTGGGCTTCACGCTTGCGTCGCTGTTTTGCGGCATAGCACAAACACAGGAAGTGCTCATTGTGGCGCGCGCACTGCAAGGCCTTGGCGGTGCGGTGGTTTCCGCGGTTGCGCTCTCGCTCATCATTACGGTTTTTCAAGACGAAGGGGAGCGGGCTCGTGCTATGGGGCTTTTCGGATTCGTTGCGGCAGGCGGCGGTGCGATCGGCGTACTGATGGGCGGACTGCTCACGAACTCGTTCGATTGGCACTGGAATTTCTTAGTGAATCTTCCCATCGGCATCGCCGTATTCATGGCGAGCCGCGCGTATCTACCTCACGAACACCAGGAGCAGGAACACCACAAGCTGGATGTTGGCGGCGCCGTGCTCATAACACTCGCACTCATGCTTGCGGTCTATGCAATTGTGGGGGGCAACGCGGCAGGGTGGCTCAGCGTGAAAACGCTCGGAGTCTTCGGCGGCAGTATCGCACTCATTGCTGCCTTCTTGTTCATGGAGAGTCGGGCGCACTCACCACTCGTACCGCTTAGAATTTTCCGTGACAGAAATATCGTTGTGGGGAGTATTGTCGGTATTCTTTGGTCCGCTGCAATGTTCGCATCGTTCTTTATCTCCGCGCTCTATCTGCAACTCGTGCTCGGCTTCGATCCGCTGCATGTGGGACTTTCGTTCTTACCGGCGAATGTGATCATGGCCGTGTTCTCGCTCGGACTCTCGGCCGCAATAGTAATGCGTTTCGGCAATCGCGGACCGCTCGCGCTGGGTATGGCAATAGTCGGTGTGGGGCTGATCGGTTTCGGCACCGCACCGGTCGACGGGTCGTTTCTCCTCAATGTGTTGCCCGGCATGATCTGTTTGGGTATCGGAGCAGGTATGGCCTTTAATCCGCTCCTGCTTGCCGCAACAAGTGAAGTACCGGAAGACGAATCCGGCCTCGCATCGGGAGTGTTGAACACCGCATTTATGATGGGGGGAGCACTCGGGCTTGCGATACTCGCTTCCATTGCCGCAGCGCGCTCCGGGGTGCTCGGTGCCCAGGGGATAGAGCAGGCAGCCGCCTTGAACGGCGGGTATCAGATAGCGTTCCTTGCAGGCGCTGCGTGCTCCTTCGTCGCCGCAGGCGTTGCGCTCCTGTTCAAACGCAAGGCTCGCACACATGCCCCAACAGTGATTCACTAGTGTCATGGTCAGACGCACGCTCTACGTCATCACGGTATTGTGGGTCATCGCCGTGCTCGCACTGGTATACGTGTACTACGGACGAAATTTCACACAGTACCTGGACACGGTTCAGCCCGAGACCACGGAAGTACAAGACGACGGCAGCGCGCCTACATCGGAGGTGCCCGTTAAACCGGAAAAGTAATCCACACCTAGACTGCACCTTACATTTTTTGTATATACAGAGAGGACTGCAAACGAAAGGAATGAACCGTTGATCAAAGCACGAATACTTCCGAGACAGCCTGCCGTACCGATGGACCTGCTCAAGGCGCGAATGGCCAAGGGGTGTGAATTGGCCGAAAACTATCTACATGCTCGAAAGCATCGTGATCGCAATGCAACGCTGACCGCGCTACACGAACTCTCGCTTCTCGTGCCACCGGGCGTGTATCGCTTAGGCGGTGACACATCCGGCGAAATGTACGCTGTTCTCGGCGTGCGAGAAACCGAACGGTTATCGGATAGGGAATCGGCCTTCGAAGTGCCATACCGCCGGATTCATGCAAAAGGTGATGCCGACAAGACGTGGAAACGCCCGCCCCTGATCGGAACCGAAGGATTTATCGTGCCGGTCATCGGTAACGACCATTACCGCGGTCCGCGGTGGTATCCCGTTGGAGTAGCGGTGTATTCCTTCTGATCGTATTTCATCGGCCCATCCCGCGTACGGATGGGCCGAAGTTGTTCACCCCGTTTACACGGGGTACTAGTGTACAATCAAAATATGAACGTTCGTATCAAAACGAAGGATTACGAACTTACATCCGCGACCAAAAAGTATCTCGATATCCGAATAGCGGCGCTTGAAAAATTGTTGGGTTCAGATGCCGCCATATCACGTTGCGAAGTGGAAATCGGGCGCGCTGCCGGGAAACAACGCCACGGAGATCATTTGTACTTTGCGGAGTTTCTTATTCGTGCGCCGAGGCGCAAGCCGGTACGTGCGGTGAATCACGAGTCCTCGATCAACGCCGCCATCGATAATGCAAAAGAAGAAGTAATGCGCCAGTTGCGCAAACAGAAGACCGTAAAAGAAACGCGCACGAAGAAAGAGGGAGCACGCGTAAAGCGAGCACTGCGCAGAGAGCGCTGATAGTGCATCGCTCTCACGCTATCGTTCACCGCTGTCGCTAGTCCATTACCGGAGTTGCTCCCGAGCGCACAAATTCAGTGTACGACATCGCGTTTTTCCCCTCCGGTTTTACGACGTCCAGTACGAGTACGTCATTTGCAATATGTGCCTCGAGCAATTGCACACGTATCTCTTTGCCGTCACGTTCAAAAAATGCGTACGCAGTCGGCCACCCTTCGTATGCGCGGATCTTAAGCAGATTCTGATAGGGGTCTTCCATAAAATGGATGAGACCGTCACGTTTTTCGAATTTCGTTGTATAGGTCGCTACGTCGTGGTTCTGTGCTCGCGCCTCTATTTCTTTATTCGCCCATAGCGGGATCATTTCGGAAAGCAGCTTACCGCCTTCTCGTGAAAGTACTTCTTCGAGGACCGCGGCGCGTGGCGGCCACGGCTCAACCGGCACACGGCGCTGCGCCACTATGGGCCCGTGATCAATTTCTTCGTCGAGCACCATGATGCTTACGCCCGTCGGATTCTCATCATTCAGTATTGCCGAGCGGATAGGGGACGGGCCTCGCAAACGCGGCAACAGTGACGGGTGCATATTGAGTACTCCGTGTTTCGGCATGTCGAGCACATTCTTTCGCAGGAGCGCTCCGTAATCTGCGACCACAAACAACTCCGCTTCGGTCTTTGAGAGAACGGCAAGCGCCGCCTCATCGATGCGAGCGCACTTTAGTAGCGGTATCGCCAGATTTTCTCCCAAGATGCCGACCGGAGAAGGAGAACGGGCAAGTCCGCGACCTTTGGGCATGTCCTGACCGGTCACGATAAGTGTGGGGTACAGCTTTGCGCTGATGAGTTCTTCGAGTACAAAGCGTGCGATATCGCCCGTACCGAAAAAGACGAATGTAAGATCATTTTTGCTCGTCGTCATAGAGTTCTACCGCCTTGTCGGTATAAAGAATACCTTCGAGGTGATCCATTTCGTGCTGAAAGATATGCGCGAGGAATCCTGATGCGCCGCGCGTGAAGTGCTTACCGTTCTCATCGTACGCGCGTACGGTCGCTTTTTCGGAGCGGGGAACCATTCCCCAACGACCCCTCACGGAGAGGCAGCCTTCGTGCTTATCCAACTTCTTTCGTGACACGCTCGTAAGCTCAGGATTAATGTATATCTGATCGGGTAGCGGTGTCGGTTCACTCTCATCGTCTTCGTCCTGCTCGGAGCGTGCAAGTGCTCGGCCCGAGACTATAAAGATGCGGACCGATTCACCGACTTGCGGTGCAGCGAGCGCCACGCCGTACTCTTCTTTCAAGAGCAATGCACGCATGTCTTTTATCAGTGACCTGATAGCAGCGCTTTGAATGTCGTCTATCGGAACGGGCAAAGCTATAGAGCGCAGCACCGGATTATCTTGTTCAGGGAATATCTGTCGCATGGATGGATTTCGTAGCGTCACTATTACGTTTTTTGACGTCTTTGGCAATACAACAAAACACCGAAAGCAGTACAATAGAGTGATGAATCCCGTTAGAGGCCACGGAAGTCGAACGTCGCTTGCTATGAGAATACTGTGTTTAGCTGCCTGGGATATTAGTGGCGATAACGTAGGTACGGGAAGCCTCGCTTCCTGCCTCTAAACGGGATGAAACACATCGGCGGGGCGCTCAGTCGCACCATGCAAACCACCAACGAGACCGAGCGTGGAGAATTGATGCGCTACTTTTGTCAGCAGCTCAATAAGACGCGTGTTCCGGACGGACTGCCCCCGGTATCGATGGGGCGAATGGGGAAAATGTTGCAACAAATTCCCACGAAGGACCTCTACTATTTGAAAACGGTCTGTGATAAAGCACCGAATTTCTCGAAGAAGTTTTGGTGGGAGATAAACCCAAAAAATCACACTGAGGATGCCAAACGTAAATCTGCCGAAAAGTTTAAACAGAACAACTACCGCCCATCAAAACGGGAGGGGGCCGGGGAACGGTAGTTCCCCGTGGAGGAAGGAATGGGAAAACACCACAGGAGTACTTCATGCTTCTAAAGCGGATTACCGCTAAGAAGCATTGGTCGCCGTGGGTTTCCCAGGTGTTTTGGTGGGAGACGGTTTGGAGCTTGGAACGCCTAATGTACAATGCGCCGCACTATGGCGTTCAGCTTCGCACCGAAACTTGGCATCGACTTGGGAACGACTACTGTCCTCGTATTCGTGCCCGGTAAGGGCATTGTGCTGAACGAGCCCTCCGTTGTTGCCGTGTCGCAGCGAGACAACAAAATTCTTGCTATCGGCAACGAAGCAAAAGAAATGATAGGCCGCACACCGGACGAGATCATTGCGTATCGCCCGATGAAAGACGGTGTTATTGCGGATTACCGTGTGACCGAGGCGATGCTTCGCTACTTTATCCGCCGCGCGCTGGGCAAGTGGAATTTCTTTCGACCGGAGGTGATGGTCTCGGTTCCTGCAGGTGTTACCTCGACCGAGCGACGAGCGGTGGTGGAAGCCGCTACGAAAGCGGGCGCGCGCGAGGCGTACGTAGTAAAAGAGCCGATACTTGCAGCCATCGGTGCAGGCATTCCCATTTACGAAGCGCGCGGACACATGATAGTGGATATCGGCGGCGGCACGACCGACGTTGCCGTTATTTCGCTCGGCGGCATTGTTGCTTCCACATCAGTGAAATGTGCGGGCAATAGAATCGATAGAGCCATTGCGGATTACATAAAGAAGTCTTCGAACCTCGCCATCGGCGACAAAATGGCGGAAGAAATGAAAATTCACATCGGCTCCGCGGTACCGGTGGAAGAGGAACTCACCATGCTCGTAAAGGGGCGCGACCACCTCACCGGTTTGCCGCGCTCTATAGAAGTGGGCACCAACGAAGTCGTGCGTGCCATCGGCAAAGAATTGCGCACGATGGTGAATGCCATCAAGGACGTGCTCCAGGAAACCCCGCCGGAGCTTGCCGCAGACATTATCGACAACGGCATCACCATGACAGGCGGCTCCTCCCAGCTACGCAACCTGCCGGAGCTTATTTTCCGCCGCACCGGGGTAAAGGCACGCATGGCAAAAGACGCTCCGTATTGCGTCGTAAAGGGGACAGGCGAGGCGCTCAAGCATTTGGATACGTACAAAAAAGCCATCATTTCGAAGCGGTAGTAGTTATTGACCGATTGGTCTAAAGGTGGTATAATAGTAGCAGAGGTGTGCACCGACCGGTGCAGCCTACACAGCCACTCAATGGGGGAGCTACGATGATGAAGCAGTTGAATGCCAAGATCAACACCTTCGTGTTTCTGCAAATTTTGTGCGGTATCGCGTGGGTGTTGGTGTCGAATTACCTGTGGGACGCAATGGACCCGTTGTTCACGACGGTATTCCCGGCGATTCATTCAGGTCTCGTCTGGATCGGACTGAGCGGGATTATCCTCGCATTCGCCAGTTTCGCCTCGATGGCGATCCCGATGATGCTTACTTTCATCGGCACGTTCATGTGGATCATGTCCGGCGGTTACCGCCGCGGCATCGGCATGATCGCGTTCGTGATGGGGATCGGTATCTTGTTCGGCGCGTTCGCGTCGCACGTGAAGCCACTGAATGAGTTCGATTCCATGGGGTACGTCATGATAGCTCGAGCTGTGCTCGCGCTTGCGGTGTATTTTGGCATCGCAGCCATGAGCGCCTCGCAGGTGCTTCAGTGGATAGCGGAAGACGAACTCCGTGACCCGACGGTCAGGATCCGCTACACGCACAGCATTCCGCTCTGCACCATCCTTCCGGTGAGCATGTTGTTCATCGGTTACGCCCCTACGATGCGCGACCAGTTCGTCGCGCTTGCCGTCGGCTCTCTCGTTCTCATCATCTTTACGGTGTGGACGAATCGCATACGGAAAACCTCGTGGGACGCACTGCAGCTCGCATTGCGCGACGCACCGTCCATCGCAGACGAGCGCCGCTCACGGCGTATCGCTTACGACAGGACGACACGGCGTCTCTGATCTTTCTTCACCCGGCAAAATCACCCAGCATGAGGTGATATGCCGGGTGATTTTTGTTTATTTATTCTGTAGCTTACCGATATCCTCCATCAGTTTGCGAAGGTCGGTCTGAATCGTTTCAAGCGTGCGCTTTTGCTCGTTTTTTCGGGCTTCTTCCGCCTGCTCCTCGTCTGCTTCGGCTTTATCTTCTTCGCTCATCTCTTCCACATCCTCGGAAATTTCTTCCACATCCTCCTGCAGTTCATCGACGTCCTTTTGAATTTCACCCACATCTTCGGAAATTTCACCTACATCTTCCTGGATTTCCTCCACGTCTTCCTGAATGGAATCGATATCCTTTTCGACTTCCTGAATAGTGGCGGTCGTAAAGTTGATGGTCATCTGAATGAATATCGCCAGGTATATCGCTTCCAGCGAAACGATGGTCGTCAGCACCAAGAGCATACGGTCGAAGGAAACGACCCCGAAGGCGGCTACGCCGAAGCTCAGTACAAACAATATTGAGTGAATGATTATGGAAGTGGGGGAACCGACTCCGCGCGTGACGCGGAGTGCGAATCGTTCAACATCGTTGGGCTGCGACATACGCGGAGTATACCCCGCACCACTTTTAAGTAAAAAAGTGGTGCGGGGTATACTATCCACAATATGCTTGCAGGCAATAGCTACTTGGTCCGTGGGGATGAATCGTCGCTCCCGGAGTTCTCCGCACTCTTGCGGAGCGAAGGGATCAAACTGGAGGGCAATGCCGATGCGTACGTTCGTGCGTATCAACATTTCGGCATTGACGAGGCTCGCGAGCTTTCTGCCCGTGCCTACGGTAAGTCGATGGAAGGCGGACGTCGCGTTTTTGTTGCGCTCTTCGCGGTCATAACGAACGAGGCCCAGAACGCGCTTTTGAAAACGTTGGAAGAGCCGCCGAGTGATGCTCTTTTCTTTCTGGTAACTCCTGCGCCCGCGACGCTCTTGCCGACACTGCGCTCGCGCTGCCAAATGCTCGAACTGGCACTGAATCGAATAACTTCCGTTGATACGGCGAAATTTCTCAAGACTAAACCCCGAGAACGAATTGAGATGCTGAAGCCGCTACTGGAGAAGAACGATGATGACCGCAGGGACATCGGCGCTATCGTCACGTTCCTTTCATCGCTTGAGCGCACACTCTCTGAGATGCCACGTGCTCGTGACGGAATTGACGCGTCCCGCCGTGAGGGAATCGAAGCGGTATATCGTGCTCGCATGTATGCGGGCGACAAGGGGTCACTCCTGAAACCGCTTCTCGAGCAGGTGGCACTGCTCTGTCCGAATATGTAGGACCGATGCTATAATCTTCATTAAATACAATATATATGGACTACGATTTCAAGATTGTTGATGCAAAACTAAAAGCGGCTGAGGAGTGGCTGAAGAAAGAATACGGGGGATTGCGCACCGGCCGAGCAACACCCGCCATTTTAGACGGTGTGCAGATATCCGCGTACGGCACGATGTCGCCGCTCAAGCAGGTGGGTAATATTTCTATTGAGGATGCCCGCTCTATTCGTATCACTGCCTACGATGCGTCGCTCATTAAAGACATCGAAAAAGGTATTACGGCGGCAAACCTTGGAGTGGGAACATCCTCCGACGGCAACTCCGTGCGCGTTACATTCCCGGAGCTTACGGGCGAACGTCGCACGGAGCTCGTAAAAATGGCCAAGGGCAAGCTCGAAGAGGCCCGCACCTCGGTGCGCCTTGCACGCGATGAGTCGTGGAAAGAAATTCAAGAACGTGAACGTGAAGGAACACTGACCGAAGACGACAAATTCGCACTCAAAGAGAACCTGCAAGAGAAGGTAGATAAAACCAACGGTGCGCTCGAAGCAGCCTTTGACGCCAAAGAAACAGAAATGACAAGCTAGTTCGTAGCGAGTAGTACGTAGAACGTAGTAAAGAAAACATGCAACACACAACTAATCTCTACGTACTACGTACTACGTACTACGTGCTCTCTTCATGACCGCACTTTTGGTCATTGCGATCCTGGTATTCCTCATCGTTATTCATGAGTTGGGGCATTTTATTGCGGCAAAGTTTTTTGGTGTGCGAGTCGAGGAATTCGGCGTGGGATACCCGCCTCGGGCATTCACATTCGGACGCTTCGGCGGCACGGAGTACACATTGAACTGGATACCGTTCGGCGGATTCGTACGACTCTTCGGCGAAGAAGAGGAGCGCGGGAACGGAAGCTTTTCCGATGCGCCCAAATGGAAGCAGGCGCTCATTCTCATCGCGGGTGTGACGATGAATGCACTCGCAGCGTGGGCACTCTTTTCCGGTGCATACATGACCGGGGTGCTTCATCCGGTCTCTGTTCGCGGGGAGAATACCCAGCTCATTGTTTCGCAGGTCGTTCCTGCCTCACCCGCGGACGCATCGGGTATAAAAATAGGAGATGAAATTGCCGGAGTGACCGACGGCACGACGGTACTGGATGATATTTCGCCCACCGGTGTATCAAATTTCGTAAGTGAACGTGCGGGCAAAGAAATTGAGGTTTCGTATATTCATGAGGGCACACTGCATGTCGGAATTATGCGTCCGGCACACGCCATTATTCCAGGGAGTGAAGGACGGCCGGCAGTGGGAATGGGACTTCTGCTCGCGGAAACTGAGTCGCTCGGTTTTCAGGATTCAGTTCGTGCAGGGTATACGCGCACGAAAGGTACATTCGTTGTGGTTTGGCAAGGACTCTCCGGCATCGTTACGCAAGCACTACACGGCAACCCCGACTTATCCGACGTGGTCGGACCGGTCGGCCTCGTGAGCGCGGTGGGCGACGCTGCGAGTAACGGATGGGGGTATGTGCTCTCGCTTGCGGCATTTATTTCCGTGAACCTCACTATCATCAACCTTATTCCGGTACCGGCGCTCGACGGCGGACGACTCCTTGTGGTCGGCATCGAAGCCGTAACGCGTCGACGCGCACCCAAGATTGCGGTGCAACTCACAAATGCGATAGGACTCGCGCTCGTTATCATGCTGATGGTCACGGTCACATACCACGACATCGCTCGGCTGTTTGTATAAAAAGGAAAGAGCCGACAGCGCGTTGCGCCGTCGGCTCGCCGGGGGCCTGCTTGTTGCGGCTTCTCCACGGTCTCTCCCTCCGAGAGCTGAGAATTCTGTCAGATTTGCTGCTGTTGCTGACCCTGCTGCTCTTCATGCTCTTTGCCGCGCGTCTGGGGCTCTTGCTGCTGCTGACCCTTCTTGGGTTTGCTACCGTTCGAACCGCCCGACTGCTGCTGTTGTTGCTGTTGCTGCTGACCGTTGGTGCCGCCGGATTGCGGCTGTTGTTGCTGCATCTGGACTGAGCCGTACCCTGGTGGCCGGCGTTCGGTATGCTTGCGCTGTGAAGCGGGCATGGGAACCTCTCGTTGGAGAAAGAAAAGATCACGTATGCACTCCACAAATGTACTCGCCTCGTCGTGAGGTGAGTGTGAGCACGTGGAGAGTGCAAGACTCAGAGACCATAACAGCATATGTGCACTCTGGCAAGCCCCAATATCACGCGCCAAATGGGCTAGAATTTCCGCCTTTTTGTACCCGACAGCGCATCTGATACTATGTGCGCTACCGTATGCGCCAATCACAGCTCTTCACAAAGACCCGCAAAGAAGCACCGAAAGATGAAGTCGCAAAAAATGCGCAACTTTTGATACGCGCCGGCTACATTCATAAAGAAATGGCAGGGGTATACGCCTACCTTCCGCTCGGAATTCGCGTGCTTGAAAAGATAAAGCAGATCATCCGTGAAGAAATGAATGCGGTGGATGGGCAAGAACTCATCATGACCGCTCTGCAAAAAAAGGAATTGTGGGAAAAGACCGGCCGCTGGGACGACGAGGTCGTCGACGTGTGGTTCAAGTCCGAATTGAAAGCCGGAGGCGAAGTAGGGTTCGGGTGGTCGCATGAAGAACCCATCGGGGAGATGATGAAGAACTATATTTCGAGCTATAAAGACCTTCCGGTTTCCGTGCACCAGTTCCAGACAAAACTACGCAATGAGATGCGCGCGAAAAGCGGCATCATGCGCGGGCGCGAGTTCGTCATGAACGACATGTATTCTTTTGCGGCAGACGAAGCGTCACATCTTGCGTATTACGAGAGCGTTAAGCCTGCATACATGCGTGTATTTGAGCGCCTCGGCATCGGAAGCGACACCTACATTACATTCGCTGCCGGAGGAGCGTTCACGAAATTCAGTCATGAATTCCAGACGGTGTGCGAGAGCGGCGAGGATGTCGTGTACTTGAACCGTGAAAAAGGACTTGCGATAAACGAAGAAGTATTAAATGACGAAACGCTTGCAAACCTCGGTGTCTCGCGCGATTCTCTGGAAAAGGTGAATACCGCGGAAGTGGGCAACATTTTTAACTTCGGGCAAGAAAAGGCGAAAGACCTCGGACTCTCAGTAAAGGACGCCGAAGGAAACGAGGCCCCTGTATGGATGGGATCGTACGGCATCGGTGTCACTAGACTCATGGGAGTGCTTGTTGAGAAATTCGCAGATGAAAAAGGCCTCGTGTGGCCTCGTTCCGTCGCGCCGTTCAGCGTACATATGATCGTACTCTCCGGCGGAAACGAAGATGTGCTCGCGGAAGCGAATCGCATGTACGACGAACTTCGCGAGAACGGTATCGAAGTTCTTTTCGACGACCGAGACCTGCGCGCAGGGGAAAAGTTTGCAGATGCGGAATTGATCGGTATTCCAACTCGTCTTGTTGTCTCGGAAAAAACGCTCGCCCAAGGCGGCGTAGAGGTAACGGACAGAAAAACGGGCGCCGTTTCGTTCCTCGCAGACAGCAAAGTGATAGAGCACCTTACCGAATAACTGTCGCGGATGCTGCACCATGTATACGTTTCGAAATCTCAAGAATAAGATACTCGGTTATTTTTCGCACGACATCGGCATCGACCTCGGTACCGCAAATACGCTCGTGTACGTAAAAGGACGCGGCATCGTGATAAACGAACCGTCCATCGTGGCGATGAATACGAAGACCGGACAGGTGGTAGCGGTCGGGCAGGTAGCCAAAGACATGCTCGGTCGTACTCCCGCACACATCCAGGCTGTGCAGCCGGTCGTGGACGGTGTGATATCGGATTTCGAAGTGACCTCCGAAATGCTCTCGTACCTCATTGATAAGGCGCAGGGCGGGAAAACAAAAATGCTCGGTCCGCGAGTTGCGGTGGGTGTGCCTTCCGGCATCACCTCGGTGGAAGTTCGTGCGGTGCGGGATGCTGCGCGCGCAGCAGGAGCACGCGAAGTGCACATTGTGGAAGAGCCGCTCGCAGCCGCCATAGGTATTGAACTTCCCATACACGAACCGACGGGCAGCATGATCGTGGATATCGGCGGCGGCACGACCGATATCGGCATCGTGTCACTGGGCGGGCTCGTGAGCTCGCGTAACGTGCGCATTGCCGGCGATAAATTCAACAGCGACATCGTGAGTCACATCCGCAACGAGTTTAAAATGCTCATCGGTGAAAAGACGGCGGAAGAAGTAAAAATGGCCATCGCCTCCGTTGCGCTGAACCGCGACCGTATCGAAGCCATTATCCGCGGGCGTGACCTCGTGACCGGGCTTCCGCGGGAAATTCTCATTTCTGACCAGGATATACGGAACGCCATCGGGCATTCTATTGAAGAGCTTGTTGATGCGATCAAAGAAGTGATCGAATCCACGCCGCCGGAAATTGTGGGCGACATCGTGCAGCGCGGCGTATACCTTGCCGGGGGCGGAGCGCTTATCCGCGGGCTTCCCGAATATTTCTCCCGAAATTTGGGGGTACCCGTCACCGTAGCTTCGGACCCGTTGACTGCGGTCGTGCGCGGTACCTCCATCATTCTGGACGACATGGATCTGTATCGTGAGGCATTGCTGCATAGCGACGACGAACTCCTGGCGAATGACAGTGGCTTTTAACTTTATGGCACGGCATGAATTCTCACATCGTTCGCTGCATGGGGCACCGCGCGGACGTAGTCGACTGCTTTTCGCCACCGTTCTCATTCTTTGCATTTTTGCAATTGACGCGCTTTTAGGAGGACCCATTCGCAATACCGTTCGCAGCATTGCGTCGACAATATGGGTAGGTGCAGGTTCTGCACGGGCATCCGTTGCGGGCAGCGGTTTCTTTGCGAGGAACAGCAAATTGGCGAGTGAGAACGAAGCGCTGAAGCGGGAACTCGCGCAGGTGCGGGAGCGCGCCGCAGCGTACGGGAGCATTTCGGAAGAGAACGATACGCTTCGCACGATGTTGCATTTCGCTGAGTCCGCACAGGGCATAACGGCACCGGTGGTTTCTTCCTACCACGCATCTCCGTACGGTACGTTCATGGTGAGCGCCGGACGCAACGACGCGATTGCTCGGGGCGATGTGGTACTGAGTGAAACCGGATACGTGATAGGACGCGTGGCGGATGTGGGCGACACGCACACACTGGTAAAAACCGCGTTTCAATCCGGCTCAACCGTGGATGTGGTTGTGGGAAATGCCGCGGTTTCCGCAAAGGGCGAAGGTGGCGGTAATGCTCGCGTGGATGTACCTCGCGGGATCGACGTCCGTGTCGGCGATACCGTAATAGCCCCCACATTTGCCGGCTACCCGGTCGGAATAGTCGGGAAAGTAGAAGAAGTTTCCACGACGGCGGAACAGAAGGTATATATCGTACTGCCGGTTAACTTGTCGCTTATACGATTCGTATACATTGTTCCCGCGCCATGATCGCGTACCGTACATCACTTACACTTTTAGGCGTAGTAGCCGCCGTATTTTTTTCCCCATGGGTCACGGCGCTTTGCATTGTGCTGCTTGCCGTGCGCTATCGTGCCGTCGAGGCGATAGTACTCGGAATGCTTCTCGATATGCTCTGGTTGCCCCACGACACCACACTCACCATGCTGCCGATGTGCACGCTCATTTCTTTGCTTGTTGTATGGGGTTTCGAACCGCTACGCCTTGAATTCTTAGGCTAGTGGATGCAGGTATACCCCGTGAGATAGGGAGGTGAGAACCTCATGAGCGTTTCGATTTTCGTGCAACATTCCGACCGTTTTTTCAATCGGAGCGGAATATCTCATGGGGTATAGTGCACATATGCCCGGCAGGACAATTTCGAATCGTCTCTCTATGAATACAGAAACCACATTCGCGGTACACAAACTGTCGCACAAGGCAGGCAACATGGTCGCAGTTGTCGTCGACAGAAATAATTCGAAATTGTACTAGCCGGGTATGTTCGCTCCCTTCCGAAGGAAAAAACTCCGCGCAGTCCGCGAGATAGCACCGGAAGAAATATTTCTCGATTCCACGAATCTTCCCGATTTCAATGCATCATCGTTCGAAGGGAGGGTAGAGCGCCCGGTCGCGAATCGGGCAATTTTTGCGGTGGGAGCGGTGTTCGTGCTGGTATCGCTCGGCTTCGGATACCGTGCATTTTCTCTGCAGATAGCACACGGTTCGACATATGAGGACATTTCGATCAACAACACGCTGTCGCGCTCCGTCATCTTTGCGACTCGCGGCATTATGTATGATCGCACCGGACGGGAACTCGCATGGAACGAATCGGCACTCGATGTTTCTACTTCATCCGATTCTTTACGCGACGGCATCACCGCAACAAACGCATCCTCATCGAAACCGATGAGAGACACGAGCGCGCCTGACGGAAGTACCTACGCGCTCAGAAAATACACGGGCGTTGCCGGACTTTCGCACGTATTGGGTTTCGTACAGTATCCGAAAGCTGATGCACGCGGACAATGGTGGCGCGAAGAATACACAGGCGTCTCGGGCCTGGAACTTGCCTACAATGACCGTCTCTCCGGACAGAACGGAAGTCGATTGATAGAGTCAGACGCACTCGGGAACATAGAACGGGAAAATATTGTTTCCCCTGCAGTGCAAGGG
>CAYQQI010000021.1:0-17314 GCA_964419595.1 uncultured Candidatus Saccharibacteria bacterium | reverse complement strand
CGTTATGCCTCGTATTCTCGTACTCAGGACCGGGGTTCCCGAGCCCTGTAACAACCCATGTCATATGCGCGGCATCATACCACCACCCCGGGAACCGCGAACTTCCCATTGTCCACAGGAAAAATTGGGACATATGCAAAATATTTGGGATAATTTTTGTTCAACTTTTTTTAGTTTCTATATTTTTTCGGTTTTTTCAATTTTTTTGAAAAAAAAAATAAAAAAATACCGTTTTTTAGTTCTCGGCGATGCCAAAGACTTTGTGTCAACGGCATCATCAGAGTATAGTGCTCGCACATGAAATCCGTTGGATGTGGTTCTAATGGAAAGTCACTCACCACCAGGTTGGTATCGCTATGAACGATACCTTTCAGAGCAATCCGGAAGGCGCAAAGACCCCGCTGAACGCAGCGATCCTTCCGCCTGACGCGGATTCGTCGTCCCCCCGCTCTCTCATCGTATACACGGTGGCAGCACTGGGGCTCGCGTTCTTCATTCGCTTCTTCATCGCGGCTCCATACGTGGTTTCCGGGGCTTCTATGATCCCCACCTTCCACGATTATCACTACCTCATCATTGATAGAGTGACCTACGGCTTCGAGGAGCCTGAGCGAGGCGACGTTATCGTGCTCGACCTTCCGCAGGACACCTCGCGTGCACTCATTAAACGCGTTATCGGACTCCCCGGCGAAACAATTTCGCTCACCGGTAACACTGTTACCATCGAGAACGCTGAGCATCCGGACGGATTTGTCCTCACTGAGTCGTATCTCGACTCGCAGAACTTGGGTGGTCCCACCGACATGAAAATAACCCTCGGGCCCGACCAGTATTTTGTGCTCGGTGACAATCGCAAAGTGTCCGCTGATTCCCGCTCATGGGGAGTACTACCTCGACAAGACATTGTGGGACGAGCGCTCTTGCGGCTCTTCCCCTTCAACGAAATAAGTATTCTTCCCGGTGAGGCTCGCTACGACGACTCTTCTATTACAAGCACTCATTAACGGCACAGATTATGATACGGTTGAAAGACACAGGACACGCCAATACCGCGGAGTTCCTTCAGAATGCGATCCGAGTAGCGGAGTATTACGGATTCGTTCCGCTCGATGACATGAAAGGCCAGACAAAGGAGCGCGATGAGGCCGCCCGCAAAATTCAGGTCGCCAAAGGTGATGTCGAGATCGCATACGCGCGTAAAGACGAGCGCGCACTCGCTTCCGTTGCGCGTCGTGCAGTTTCGGTTGCACGAGCGCAACAAGGCACACTGCTTGCGTGGCGCACGACACAGGGACAGTCCGACGGTCCGACCATGTCGCTTGAACTACATGTGCTCGGTTCGCAATCCGCGATTGCCGAAGCAATTCTCTTGGTGGTCGCAAATACGATCGCCGAGGAAGCAGGCATAAAGGACCGCTACCTTTCCATAAACAACATCGGCTCGCACGAATCATCGAATCGATTTGTACGCGACATCGGCTCCTACCTTCGCAAACACATCGAAACCATTTCTCCGACGCTGCGCCCGCGCGCTGCAACGGATCCCTTGGGCACACTCGTGCAGCTCATCGAAAAAGGCCATCCTGCAGCGCCGCGCGCACCGCAGTCAATGGAATACCTCACCGAAGACGAGCGGCGCAAGTTCTGGGACCTCTTGGAATACCTTGAAGTGTTCGGACTTCCCTACGAACTCTCGCCGCACGTGCTCGGCTCGCGCGATTGTTGGGCACACTCACTCTACGAGATCTCTTCGAACGATACGGAATCAGGTGCACGTGTCGGACTCGCATTCGGCGGCCGCTACGACCCGCTTGCAACACGCTTTGCCGCCAAACACATCCCCGCTGCCATGATTTCCATCTCCTGCGAAGTTCGCGGTAAGACCACCTTCAAGAAAGACGTGCGTGCGGTGCCGTCGATTTACTTTGCACACCTCGGCCCCGAAGCTCGGCGTCGCGCACTCATGGTTTTGGAGAACCTGCGACGCGCTGAAATTCCGGTGCACCAGTCGCTCTTGTTCGACAAAATCGGAGAACAGATGCAGCGAGCGAAAGACCTCGCGGTCCCCTACATTCTCATCATGGGATACAAGGAAGCGATGGAGAACACCATACTAGTTCGCGAGGTGGCCACGAATTCGCAGGATGCGGTACCCGTGGACGAACTCGCCAATTACCTGCGCCGCCGCCGCATGGGCACCTGGAAAACCCTCGCCCCGAGCCTCTAACTATTACTATAAAAAGTTCGATGGCGCGGCACACGTTGTGTGCCGCGCCATTTCTTATGCGTCCGCAAAGATCAGCGCTTCGCGATCGACCCGATCGATGAGTTTGATATACGAGAACCCCGCTTCCGCGAGATCGTGCGTGATCTGCGCCTCGGGCATGTAGTAGGGCGCCGTAGCGTCCTCCTTCACGTGCGCAATTATCTGCTCACGAACGCCGTCCGGGAGGAACCGGTACCGATGCAACTGCATAGCGAGGAGCTTATTGTCACCATAGCGCGGGGGAATTGAATCATTGAGAATGAATGTTCCGCCCGGCTTCATCGCGTTGCGACATTCTTTCAGCAACATTCGCCGTTCCTCGCGCGGGAAATTGTGCATCACGAACGACGAGAATATGACCTGATGTCCTTCGCCGCTCGCCGCCCCCCGCAGATAGTCGTGCACATCGCACGCGAACAATGAGATGCGATGATCGAACTCGGACAACTTTTCTTTCGCTGCCCGAACCATCTTGGGCTCGATATCAACGAGGTCCATGGTGATGTTGGTCTGTTCGAGAAGTACACGCGAAGCGTGTCCTTCGCCGCAGCCGAACTCGAGCACATGTGCACCACCCAACCCTCGGCTCTGCATTTCCAAGGCCGCGATGTGCCACGACACCCCGTAGGGTGAACCGAACCGGAGTATCTCGCTGTTGTATTTCTGGAGGTTGCCGCTATAGCGCACCTTCTTCATGGGAAGTCTCCTTCTGACCGGGCTATACAATGCGATAAATCCTACCGACCGTCAAGTATACGGCCGTGCCTTCATTGACTAAACACCGCCTTATTGGTATTCTCCGCCGACATGTCAATCAACGCAGAAGTCACGAAAGTCGGCAACGAATCCGCTATCGCGGTCATTCGTAAGTTCAGCCGCCGTGTTCAGGGCACCGGCCTCATCAAGAATTCCCGCAAGACCCGCTACTACGAGCGCAACGCTTCGAAGTCTGTGCAGAAAAAGCGCGCACTCAAACTCATCAAACGAAAGGCTGATTTCAAACAGCTCATCAAGGAAGGCAAGGTTGCAGAAGCCCCGACTCGCCGCGGATACAACCGCGATGCAAACCAGAGCCAGGCTCAGGCAAACAAAGCAGCCGAGTCGCAGAGCTCGGGACCGGCACGGTTTGGCGAATCAACTCCTATTGCCCGTTAGCATCGGGCGATTCTCAATAATGGCCATCTGCGTTGTTGCGGAGCCTCTATGTCTTGCTCACCGTATATCTATACGACTCGCAAGCCATTCTCTCCGCGCCTAGCATCTGGCCATTCTTGAAAACGCCCTATGTCCCAATCAAAAATAGATATTAAGGTAACTCTTCGTGGTACTGTGCCGCGGATTCCGTTTGAAGATATCGCGCGTGCCGTCTTGGGAGAGAAATATTCCCTCTCGCTCGTGCTCTGCGGCGACAAACTCGCGCAGCGCATCAACAAGGAATATCGCAATAAAACCTACTTTCCCAACGTGCTCTCCTTCCCCCTCTCAAAATCCGAGGGTGAGATATTCCTCAATATTCGCAAAGCCACCCGCGAAGCACGTCAGCTGGAAACCACAACCACAAAGCGAACCGCACTCCTCTTTGTACACGGCCTCTTCCACCTGCGCGGCATGGAGCATTCCGACAGAATGGAAGCCGAGGAGCAGCGTATTTTACGCCGGTTCAATCTGGCATAAGGGCCAGGGTCGGGAAATCCCCCATTTTTAAGCGGTAAAAGCAGGGTATTCGGGCTATAATGGGCCTACAATGCGGACTTTTTACACCGGTATCGACATCGGAACTTTCAACGTGAAGGTGGTCATTGCGGCACCCGCAGAAAATCCTGAAGCCCCGATGCAGATAATCGGCACCGGTACCGCCGTTTCCAAAGGCATGCGACACGGCTATATCGTGGACAGGGCCGAAGCCACACGCTCTATCCGCGAAGCCCTTATGCGCGCACAAACGGCCGCAAAAGTTACGGTAAAGAGCGCACGACTCGCGCTTGGCGGCGTGGGCCTCGACGACATTCGCTCCACCGGCGACGTTACCCTCACACAATCCGGAGGCATCGTGACGGACCGCGATATAGAACGCGCAATGCAAGACAGCGAAAAGCGCGCAACACCGAAGCTTGTGAACCGTGTTGTCATTCACACTATCCCGCTCGAATACCGCGTGGACGGCAACAAAGTATTCGGAAAGCCTGCAAATCTGCAGGGAACCAAACTTGCCGTCGATACATTGCTCGTAACACTCCTCACGCAGCACCACGACGACCTCATCGAAGCGGTGGAGAGCGCCGGAGTCGAGGTAGAAAGCGTGATGGCATCCCCCCTTGCTGCCTCGCTCGTTTCCCTCACCAAGGCGCAAAAAATGGCAGGCGTGTGCCTTGCCAACATCGGCTCCGAAACGCTCTCTATTATTGTGTTCGACAACGACACACCGATCTCTCTGAAAGTATTCCCTGTCGGCTCCGGCGATATCACAAATACCATCGCACTCAATTTCCAAATTCCGCTCTCTGAGGCGGAGCAAATGAAGCGCGGCGGAGTAACAGGAGCGGATGTGCCGCAAAAAAAGGCAGACACCATCGTGACCGCACGACTCAAAGATATGTTTACGCTCATCAACGCGCATTTAAAAACAATCGGACGACAAAAATTACTTCCCGCGGGAATTGTAATTACCGGCGGCGGTTCAGGCTCAACCTCCGCTGCAGAAATTGCCAAAGCGGTTTTGAAACTTCCTTCGCAAGTCGGACAAATGGCGAACGTTGCGCGCACTGCATCTACCGACGCAACGTGGGCCGTCGCATACGGCTTGTGTCGCTGGGCATTTGCGGAAGATGCCTCCGACAAAGGCTCGACGCTCGGCGAAGTGCTCTCGTCCGGCTGGAGCTCGCTCAAATCAAGCTTCCGCTCGCTCCTTCCGTAGAGCCTGCGCAACTTCATTAAGTGCTTTTTAGCTTGAAATTGCTGCATATTTCGCGTGCGATTCAGACATGAATGGTATAGGGAGTCAACGTTGCCCTTTCCCCCAAAATGCTATGATGTGCCCACTATGTCCAAGCAAGTGAAGCCCGAAGTAGAATCATTCGCGCGAATACGAGTTATCGGAGTCGGCGGATCGGGCGGAAATACGGTCAATCACATGGTCGCCTCAGGCGTTCAGGGAGTTGATTTCATTGCCATCAATACCGACGCACAAGACCTCCACAAGTCAAAAGCCAAGCATAAAATTCATATCGGAAAGACGCTTACCCGCGGACTCGGTACCGGCATGAATCCGGATATGGGTAAACAGGCGGCGGAAGAAACCCGTGAAGAAATTCAAGACGCCATCAAAGGGTCCGACATGGTGTTCGTTACCTGCGGTATGGGCGGCGGCACCGGCACCGGTGCCGCGCCTGTCGTTGCAAAGATCGCGCGTGAACTCGGGGCACTCACTATCGGCGTGGTTACCCGACCGTTCGCATTCGAAGGCCAGCAGCGCATTCGCCTTGCAGAGCAGGGACTCTCCGAGCTTCGCAAAGCGGTCGACGCTTCCATCATCATCCCGAACGACAAGTTGCTCGCAATTGTTTCGCGCGAGACCGGCATCAAGAATGCCTTCGCCATGTGCGACGACATACTGAAGCAGGCAGTCGAAGGAATTTCCGACCTCATCACACAGACCGGCATCATCAACGTAGACTTCGCCGACGTGCGCGCCATCATGGCAAATGCCGGTTCCGCCCTCATGGGTATCGGAACAGCCATCGGCGAGAAGCGCGCGGAGAATGCAGCGCGCGCCGCCATCAACTCGCCCCTGCTCGAAGTATCCATCACCGGTGCAAAGGGAGTACTTTTCTCCATCGCCGGCGGCGACGACCTGGGCATGCTCGAAGTACAGGACGCTGCGAACGTTATAACGGAGGCAATCGACCCGGAAGCAAAAGTTATCTTCGGTGCGGTTACCGACGAGAGTCTCAAGAAGGGCCAGGTGCGCGTTACCGTTATCGCGACCGGCTTTCCCGAGACACCTGCGCGACCGGGAGGAGCAACATTTGCAACTCGCGTTATTCCTTCACGAGGGAAAGACGCTGATGTGCCGCCGGTACAGACCGCATCCCGCCCGGAACCGAAAAAGATCATCGACGCCCTCGCCACCGAAAAGGCGCAGATGCGAGAGGACAAGAAGCCCGATGTTCGTGTACAGGACACGTCAGTCGATACTGCAACTTCCGACGAAGACGACAGCTGGGGAGGACTTCCGTCCTTCCTTCGCCGCAAATAACAGGTCGTAGTGTGTAGAACGTAGTTCGTAGCACATACGAGCTATCCACACACGATATCTACGTTCTACGTACTACAATCTACGAACTACCTACTATGTACGACCTCATCATCATCGGCGGCGGTCCTGCAGGCGCGAGTGCGGCAATTTACGCCGCGCGTAAACAGCTAAAAACCGTTCAGATCACATCTGAATGGGGAGGCCAGAGCGTCGTTTCGCCGGAGATACAGAACTGGGTGGGCACTCCTGCAATTCACGGCGCGCAGCTTGCAGAGGCCCTCAAAACACACGTAGAGACGTATAAGGGCGCGTTCCTGGAGGTGGTCTCACCTGCGCTTGCTACCAAACTCGCAACCTTTGATGATCGGGTGGAAGTAACCGTCGACAACGGGACCGTGTACTCGGCCAAGTCGGTGCTCGTGGCCGCGGGAGCGAACCGCCGAAAGCTCGAAGTCCCCGGAGCGGCGGAATTTGATAACAAAGGCCTCACCTATTGCGCCTCGTGCGACGGACCGCTCTTTGGCGGCATGGATGTGGCGGTCGTGGGTGGCGGGAACGCCGCATTCGAGACCGCATTGCAGCTCATTGCCTACTGCAAGAGTGTGGTGCTTTTGAATCGAAGCGAAACGTTCCGAGCGGATGAGATAACCGTCGCAGCAGCAAAGGCAAAACCGAACTTTAAGATACTGACCGGCGTTACACCGAGCGAAGTCGTTGGCGATGGTTTTGTGAACGGTATTAAATACAAAGACGCTACGGGTACTGAGACACTGCTTCCGGTGGCGGGTATCTTCGTGGAGATCGGTCTTATTCCCAATTCGGCATGGGTCGGAAACGAGCTCGATATGAACGAGATCAAGCAGATCAAAGTAGACCCGCGCACGCAGCGCACGTCGCATCCGCGCGTATGGGCAGCAGGCGATATCACCGACGGCGTATACCATCAGAACAACATTGCTGCGGGCGACGCCGTAAAAGCGCTCGAGGATATCTACATGTTCGTGCACAAGGGCGTCTCAACGTCGCATTAGGTAAACAAAAACCGGGCACTCGCCCGGTTTTGTCGTCAGATCGCGGTCGTAGTCGAGCGCGGGTAGTTTCGTATCGCGAGATACAACGCTATCGCGGCGATTGAGAGGTCGCGGAATACCACTTGAAATCCCGACATGTTGAACACCACAATACCGACAAGCATAAGGAATGCGAGCGCGGCGGGGTAGAACACCTTTTTTCCGGAAAGTATCCAGAGCGCGATAATTACTTCCACGACCCCGAATAGATGCAGGAGCATCGTATCGTCCACAATACCGCGCGTGAATTGCGGGAAGTACCCTATCCACGAGTTCGGGTCCGAGAGCGCGTTGATCGGCGGGTAGAGGAACGCAAAGACGAGGCCGATGCGCAATACCAGATCAGCGAGTGATTCGCGCGACATGTGGTTATTCCACAACGGTTACGGAGCCGAATGCCGAGGCATTGATGTGGTCATGGTAGCCGTTCTTTCCGAGTTTTTCGAAGGTGAAACTGTAATCGCCTCCCGGAGAGCATTGGTCGAACGGTTTCGGTCCCGTATAGCTTGCTGCACAGTGCGCTGAACGCGACGTGTCATCGTATACGGTATGTGTCGGGTGCTGAGCCGACGCTACGTTCATGTTGCCTGTGCTCGCATTCTTCCAGGTTACCGTACCGCCTTTTTTCACTGTCACGTCCTGCGGAGAAAATCCTTTGCCGTCGTAGGTAACGGTAACCGCCATCGGTGCGGCGGTGTCCCCTCCCACGCCGTTATCAGTTGTTGCGCCCGAGCCTTCCAAAACTGTTCCGGCAGCACCCGGGGCCTCGGAGGAGGCACCGTTATTTACAGTGCTTGTCGTGCCTGACATACTCCACCACCAATAGCCACCGCCGAGCAGTACGATCGCGACAAGTACCCATAAAGCTGTTCTCATAGTTTTTTCGTGTTTAGTATCCGACTAATATTCGAACCAGTATATCACTATGGTTCATGAAGAGAGAGTGACGATTTGGGCCCTATGATACGGCGTTTTTCTTGGCTAGATAGTCCTTACCGTGGCCGACGTCGGTATTGATGGGAATATTGCGCTTGCACAGTTCGCATTCCGCTTCGGTCCATTGGCCGAGTTCGACGGTTAAGAGTGAGACAAACTCCGGCGGGTCGCCTGCCTGCCCTGCGTGCGCAGGCACGGCAGGCAGGCCTATCATCTGCGCGGTCACGTCGCCGCGATTACATACGGCAACAGCGCCGGCCACGGTACCGCCTTCGGCGCGCACCGCATCAATCACTTTCCTCAGCGACCCGCCTGTTGTAACGAGGTCTTCTACCACGAGCACGTTCTTTCCTTTGAGAAGTTCGTTGTATCCGCGCTTTATCACAAATCCGTCGCCTTCTTTATCCGCATACACACCGTATACTTCGCGCCCTTCATGCTCGGATAAATGATACGCGACCCATTGCGAGAGAATGATCCCGCCTGTAGCGGGACCGATCACCACCTCAATATTCTTTCCGGTAAATCGCTGCGCAATTCCGCGGCAGAGCGCCGACATCTCCCGCGTGTACGGATACATCGCATTTTTATTCACGTAGGTGTCCAAATGCAGTCCTGAAACACCGACGAAATGGCCGGAACGGAATGCGCCGACTTTCTGCAAAATATCGAGTATGTCTGATTCGTTCATATATTATTTGACTATCGTACTGCCGCTGCACGAATTGCGCCATCAAGTTCTTGCGCGGCAGCCCGTGCGGCCTCCGCATAATCTTCCTTGTTTGAAGCGTACATAATGGAGCGTGACGAGGAAATGATGATACCGGCGCCGCGAGCATCGAGGCCGTTTTTTACGGTCTTTTCAACATCGCCTCCCTGCGCGCCGATGCCGGGGATGAGGATGGGTAGGTCACGCGCAATGGAGCGTACAGCGAGCAGCTCCTCAGGATAGGTTGCACCGACAACGAGCCCACAATTTCCGTTGCGATTCCACGATTCACTCACCATGCGTGCGATCTCCTGATAGAGAGGCACATCACCCACCCGAATATCCTGCACCTCGTGTGCCCCCGGGTTCGAGGTACGACACAGCACGATCACGCCTCTGTCCGAGCGATCGAGGAACGGCCCCAGAGCCTCAGAACCCAGATACGGATGCACAGTCACCGCGTCTGCCTGCAAGTACCCGAACACCGCATCAACGTACCCGTTATTGGTATTCCCGATATCGCCGCGCTTCGCGTCCGCGATGACCGGAACGTGCGGTGCGACAGAGCGTATGTATTGGATCGTTTCCCGCAGCACCTCCCATCCCACGTCACCGTGCGCTTCGTAAAACGCGGTATTCGGTTTGTACGAGCCGGCAATATCCGCGGTCGCATCGATGATCTCACGATTGAATGCAAACATCGCATCCTGTACACCGAGCCCTCTCAAATGCTCAGGTATCTTTTGCAGATCGGTGTCGAGCCCCACGCAGAGGAACTTCTGCTCGGCCCAATTTGCCTCCAAGAGCGAGCGAAAATTTCTGGCCATTGGTCGATATCGTATCACGGGCTAACTGCGTCCGGCGTTCACGACACGTGCCACTGCCTCGTCAAGCTCGGTATCGTCGAGATGTACGACCACATGGGCACCGGCTTCGTAGAGCGGAATACGCTCGTCGATCAATTCGCTGAGCGATTTGTTTTTCAAACCGACTATTCTCCCCTCCCGGTCCCTGTTGCCGGCTATCCGCTCTATCAGCGTCTCTTTCGAAACTTGGAGATAGATGACACGGGAACGCTCCCGAAGTGCTTCCATTGTTTCTTCTGAGTACACGACACTGCCGCCCGTGGAAATAAGCAGAGCGCTGCCATCGCACGCTTTTTCAGTTGCAGCTGCCTCGACTCGTACGAACGCTTCGTCGCCGAGCTCCATTATTACTTCCGACAACGATTTACCAGCGTGCGCCTCGATCAATTCGTCGATATCAACGAATGTGAGCCCGAGCTGCTCTGCGACAAGTCTGCCGATATATGACTTTCCCGCACCCGACATACCGATGAGTGCGATGTTCATATTAAAAATCGGCGGGTTCGAACTCCATCGTCTCCACGCGTGAGCCGTCTTCGTTGAAGTGCACAACGCCGCGCACGTGAGAACCCTTGAGGGCCGAAAGTAGCCATACCGAGTCCGTTACCCACATATGATCAAGCGGCATAGCGCTCAAAGGAAACCATCGCGGCGACATTTCGTCGCTCTCTTCCGGCTCGCCTTCCCATGTACGCGCGATGTAGGCGTGACACTCGAACATGGGCTTGTCTTTGAAGTAGAACTTGATATCGGCGATTTTCTCGAGCGAATTCGGGTCGGTTGAGAGTCCCGCTTCTTCGAACAATTCGCGTGCCGCAGCTTCTTCGTTGCTCTCGCCCGCGTCCACCTTACCGCCGTACCCGTTCCATTTACCGGCTCCGAAGCGCAGTTTTTTCATACCCAGAAGTACCTCATTGTCCCTGACGCAGTAACAAAGGGTCGCCTGTTGCATGGTGCCAGTATAGCGCTGCGCTACACACTGTCGCGCTCTTGCATCTGGAATGTGAATGTGGCTATCGTGTAGAGAATCACGGCCCACACGATAAGTCCGAGAAAATCACCGTAGAGGCCTGCAAATCCTGTGCCCTTGGTCATGATTTCACGCACCGCGTCGGAGAAATACGTGAGCGGGAGCACGTTGGCTATCACCTGGAGCCAGCCGGGCATATTTTCCACCGCAAAGAACGTTCCGCCGAGGAACATCATGGGAAATACTACAATATTGGCGAACACCGGAACGGTATCTGTGGTTTTGGCCAAGCCCGAGATCGTGAATCCCAACCCTAAGAATGTGAACGCACCAAGAACGACGGTGAGTGCCAGCAACAGATACGAACCGACCACATGCACCTTGAACAACAATAGACCGATGATAATAAATATCGCAGCCTGGACGACCGAGATGAGTAATCGTACGACTGCGTTAGAGAGTACAAAGTGAACGGGCTTCATCGGCGTCGCGAGGAGGCGTTTGAGCACACCTTTTTCTTTGTACTGTGTGAACACAAACGCGACGGAGAACACCGCCATCTGCATGATGGAGAGCGCAATAAGTCCGGGCAAGAGGAATTCGATGTACCGTAAATTGTGGGCATTCACTTCCTGCGTCGCAACGGACACGATGGGCTTTTGTCCGCTTGCGGCTATGGTCATTTGAGAGATCGCCTGATTAAGAATACTTACCACCGCCTGTGCTTCACCGGCTTTGCTCGCGTTCGTATACACCATGAGTTCTTTCGGTGTGCGCTGTCCCGCCACCAAGAGGTTGTCTTGCACATCGATAACGGCTGCGCGGTTTCCCTCATCGAGCTCGGTGCGCTCCGCTTCGAGTGAGTCTTCGTGGACGGTGAACGCCGGGAACGCTCGTACCGCTTCTATGAATTGTGACGTTTCGGTATTCGGTGCATGCACAACCAATCCGACGTCAATTTTTTGCGGTTTATCGAAACCGATGTAGCCGAAAATGAGCATGATAAAAAGCGGCATAAAGAGTGTGAAAAACAATGCCTGCCGGTTGCGGGTGAACATTTTCAGCTCTACTTCGATGAGTTTTAGAAATGTATACATAAAGATTCATTGGTTACCTGTAGTGAGCTTGTTTACGGTGAGTCTATGGAATCCGTCGAACTATTCACGGAGGGCATGGCCGGTAAAGTGTAGGAACACGTCTTCGAGGTTTGCGGGCTGCGGTATCGACTCTTTTGAGAATCCGGTCTTCATGAGCGTACCGATGAGATTCTCGGGCGTGTCGAGGGTGATTATTTTCCCGTGGTCCATGATGGCGATGCGGTCACAGAGTACTTCCGCCTCGTCCATGTAGTGGGTCGTTAATATTATGGTCTTTCCGCGTGCCTTTATCTTTTTTACAAGTTCCCATAAGTGACGACGTGCCTGAGGATCGAGCCCGGTCGTCGGCTCATCAAGAAAGAGCACCTTTGGGTCGTTCACCAGGGCTATCGCAACGGAGAGTCGCTGTCGCTGACCGCCGGATAGCTCTTTCGCCTGATTTTTTGCTTTGTCGCTGAGTTCCACATCTTCCAAAAGCGCCAAGGCGTCCACCTTGTTCCCGTAGAGTGCGCCGAATGTTTCGATGAGCTCAATGAGCGAAAGGTTCTCAAAAAAGTTCGACGATTGGAGCTGCACGCCGATCTCAGCCTTCACCGCCTGTGTTTCTTTTGCCACATCCTTGCCGTCGAGGTGGATGGTGCCTGAGGTGATCGGTTTGAGCCCTTCCATCATTTCAAGTGTGGTCGTTTTTCCGGCACCGTTAGGACCGAGGATACCGAGGGTCTCTCCACGCAAGACTGACAGAGAAATGGTATCGACCGCGGTAAGATCGCCGTACTTTTTTGTAAGGTTCTTGACCTCAATAATGGCGTCGGACATAGGGGGAGAGTATACCCTGCTCAATATGAAGTTTCTATAGAGCGTCTATACGAAAGGAGAACGGCTCCAAAAGCTCTCTTCTCCGTGGGGATTCGGGTCCTTGATGCGCAGACTCTCGCGCATCTCCGCCCCGAGGCGTCTGTTGTAGAAATAATTGATGGCAAACACGATAAGGACCGCAATGATAGCCCCCACTCCCGCTGCAGCCATATCCTTTTGCGTGTCCCAAATATCTCCCTGCGAGCCGAGGAACGATATTGCCGTTACCGGGTCCGAAACGAATGCGGCGATCCATTCAATGATCTCGTAGATAGCGGAGAACGAGAGCACGATGTCGAGCGGGAAATAGTACCCCCACACTCCCTTTGCGCCGGTCACTCGCACGAATACTTCGCGGACGGGATACGCGAGTAACAATCCGAAACTAAAGTGCACAACACGGTCGTACATGTTGCGCGGCGAATCGATGAGGTCCTGCAGGTAGTAACCGAACGGCACTTCGGCATAGGTCCAGTGTGCGCCTATCAAATGGAGTATCAGGTAGAGCGTAATGAACGTGTACGAAACGTCGGAGAGTTTGAAATAGCGGGCAAGCAAAACCAACACGAGCGCGAACAGCACTACAAGGATATTCTCGACGATCCATGTATTGCGATCCACCGGGTTGATTGCCGCAAGTACCCATGCGATACCAAATAGACTGACGAGCCCCCACCGGTATCGATTCATCCCGTTAGAGGCAGGAAGCGCTGCTTCCCGCCTTTGGTTTAACGCCACTAATTTCCCGCTTCAACACACAAGTTAAGATAGGCATTTGTTGCGTTCGACTTCCGCAGCCTCTAACGGGATTCATCGCGACAGTATACCCCTCGGCCCTGTGTCTCTGTCAAAGACTAGAATCCGAACACAACGCTCGTGGCCAGGAGCACCATACTTGCACCCAGGGGCGAGAGCGCTCGAAATGCAGGGAACGGAAGTGTGATTCTTCGCATACGCATGAAAAGGAGCGCCTGGATCGAAGCGGCAGCAGCAATATAGAGCGCGACATTTGCACATATGGAGAGTGCAGAGACCTCGGGCGAGAGCACGGCAAGAACGGTGCCGGTCGACACCTCAAATGCCGCGAGCACTCCGATACCGAGACTCAGCGTTTTGTACCATCCGTCGCGTCCGGTCAATGCAACAAGTACCGCAAATGTTGCGAGAACCGCGCTGAAGAGCGCGCCTATGATGTGGAGAGAGAGCAGTGCGCTGTACATACCAACAGTATATCGCGTAATTCGGCGGCAATGGCGCATCGGAGCGGTTTACTTCATACTTCCCGTATCTTCTCTATGAGCGAGATGCGTACGATCCTCATCATCAGCATCCTTGCCTCGTTCGTGGCATTTCTCGACGGTTCTGTGGTGAACGTGGCGCTGCCTGCCATTGCACAGGAATTCGGCGGCGGGCTATTCGTGCAACAGTGGACCACAGACGCATACCTGATAACACTCGGTGCTTTCATATTGATAGCCGGGTCACTTGCGGATCTGTTCGGGCAGCGGATGATTTTAAAGATAGGACTCTACGGATTTCTCGTTGCATCCGTTCTGTGCGCAGTTGCGCCGTCAGCACTCTTTCTAGTGCTGGCGCGCGCCCTGCAGGGTCTTGCCGGCGCATTCTTGGTACCGAGTTCCCTCTCCCTCATCATCGCCACGTTCAAAGGAGCGGAACAAGGAAAAGCCATCGGCACATGGACCGCGTGGACCGGTATCGCATTTCTGGTGGGGCCCCTCATCGGTGGATTACTCGTTGATACTCTTTCGTGGCGTTGGATATTTGCCATTAATATTTTCCCCATTGCCGCAACACTTCTCCTTTTGCATCAGCTGCATGCACCTGAGCAAAAGGATGTGTCCGCCCGCGTCGATTACCTCGGAGCATTTCTGTGCAGCGTCGGGCTCGCAAGTCTCGTCTATGGTCTCATCGAAAAAACGAATCGCTCATGGAGCGACCCGCTTATCTACGTCCCGCTCATCGTGGGCGCACTACTGCTCGCCCTCTTTTTGGTGCATGAAAAGGCGACGGCAAAGCCCATGCTCCCGCTTTCCCTTTTCCGTGTTCGCAATTTCTCCGTCGGCAACATTGCCACCTTCGCTATTTACGGTGCGCTTTCTATCGCACTGTTCCTCATAACCATCTTTATGCAGGAAGCCGGCTCGTACAGCGCGCTCGCAGCAGGCATGGCGACGGTCCCGGTGACTATTATATTATTCTTTCTCTCGCCGTGGTTCGGTGGTCTTTCCTCGAAATACGGGCCGCGATTTTTTATGGGGTTCGGCCCTATCATTGCGGCGCTCGGATTTTTACTCATGCTCATGGTGGACGGCCGCATTAACTATTGGAGCGGACTCTTCCCCGGCATCATACTCTTCGGGTTCGGTCTCACTATGACGGTGGCCCCACTCACCGCGGCTATTTTGAGCGATATTGAACCTGCACGCTCGGGCATCGGCTCAGCGATAAATAACGCCATTGCTCGCATCGCCGGGCTCATTGCCATTGCATGCATAGGCATCGTGATCGGTTCCGATATTACGGTTGCTGCATTTAGGACAGGAGTTATCGCAATTGCCGCACTCCTTACGCTTGGCGGCGTGATATCACTCATCGGTATCAGGAATCCTTCTCGTTCAGAAGCGAAGTGATATTCTCCACGATCTGTTTCGGAAGTAATTCCGATTTGAGCCAATGTGCGTGAGCACCGAGTTCCATGATGCGGCCAATCTCGGCATCCTGGCCTTCGTTCGTAAGGGCGATCTTAAGAGAGTGGGTACCTAGTTTTTCCGTTTGCACACTTTCTAAAAATTCGTACCCACTGATGCTCTCCGGCATCGTAACGTCAAATAGAATAACGTCGGGTTCGTAGCCGCTGCGAAGTGCGGCAAGTGCGTCGTAGCCCGAATAGAACGGTCGCACCTCGTAGCCGCACTGTTGTAGTTTTTCTTTATAGATATCAACCAGCAGCTTCTCGTCGTCGAGCAACAGGACGCTTCTTTTGTGCTCGGGCTCCATATATCACTGTATTTTGTGTTTCTTTTTCATCTCTGCGACCGACTTCTTGATGATGGTAGAGAGTGTCGGCACATCGATGTCGGAGAGTTTGTTGATGTAGATGCAGGAACCGCCGGATATTTTATGCTTGCCGAGCTTTTTCAAAAGTGCACCGTACTGCTTGAACCCCGGCATAATGTATACCGTGAGATTCGCTTTTCGCGGGGAAAAGCCCGTAAGCGGCCAATCGCCTTCTTGCCGCGACCGCTCCGACTTGTAGTGATACTGCCCGAACCCGATGATGGCCGTGCCCCACATGACCGGCTTCAGGCCGGTGGCATCTTTGAATATTTTAAGGAGTTTCTTACCGTCTGCTCGTCGTTGCTCGTCCGGAACTGAATCGAGGTACGCGTTCACACTCGCCTTCGTTTTCTGGGTCTTCAGCTCGGCCATAGGGAAAGTGTAGCAAATCCACCTCGAAGCGAGGTTCGGCACCGGCAATGAGAGGAAGACTTGTATATATAACCAAAATATGGTATAATCCGACTTCTGCTCTTTGAGAGTAAGCGTGGAGAGTAAGCGAGTCACCATCGCTTTGAGGGAATGTTCCCAACGGTGAGCTAGTCCGCGAGACTGTGGGAGAGCCCCATGACGAAGTCAACACGTGAGAAGCAATTCGGCGACGGTTCAAAGTTGGTGTTCAAGGATCACTTCGAAGCGCTCGAGGGTTTGCGCAATCCGACGAACCCACATCAGTCCAGTAGCGATCGCCACTACATGATGGATGTCATCCATGCGTACCTGGATGCGAGCTACTTCATCGGTATCAACGGCGTTCGCCAGTTGCGCGGCATTTTGCCGCAGTACAACTGGGAGTACGTCGAGGTGAGGAGCATCTACCATTTCGAACGCGTCGTTCAGTCCGTCGACTTCCTGTGGGTGATGATGTGGAACAATATGCCCACGGGATTGGTTGAGTTCGGTGCTAAAGCGCCGGTTCAGGCCACATTCGAAATGCCAAAGCCCGTCGCCTGGACCACCAAGGAATACGAACAGGTGTTTGCCAAGTGGGCGAAAGCCGATCCGGACGTCAACGTGATGAAGCTCGTCAGTGCGGCGAGGAAGATCACACGCCCGCAGCCGCTCTCGTTCGTCTTCTGCCGCGATCACAACGCATCGGAAGGCGCGCACGAAGAAGTTGAATTCGTACAGCACCTTGGCGGCAAGCCGATTTACTCGACCATTCTGAACAAATAGGCCTTTGTGCCCTTGGCCCTTGTGGCCCACTAC
>CAYQQI010000020.1:0-17457 GCA_964419595.1 uncultured Candidatus Saccharibacteria bacterium | reverse complement strand
GTATTTCGATGCGCCGCGTATCTTTATCTTGCCTTTGTCCGCAGTACGGCGATGTTCCGGAAGCGGCACCATTATTTCTTCCCGCAAATATCCGAGCGTGCGCGAGCCCGAGGTGTTCTTCTTTGCCGTCAACAGGTCGTCGAGCCAGCCCGAGGCAACGATCTCGCCGCCGTGCGTACCTGCGCCCGGTCCGATGTCGATAATGTAGTCCGATGCAAAGATAGTGTCCTCGTCGTGTTCAACAACAAGTACGGAATTTCCGAGGTCTCGCAGGCGTTTCAGCGTCTCTATCAACTTTTCGTTGTCCCGCTGATGCAGACCGATGGTCGGTTCATCGAGGACGTAGAGTGCACCGACGAGGCCCGAGCCGAGCTGCGAAGCAAGACGAATACGCTGCGCTTCGCCGCCGGAGAGTGTATTCGCCTTTCTATCCAGAGTCAGATATTCGATACCGACATTCAGCATAAATTGTAGTCGGCTCGTGATCTCCTTAATTACCGCCTTTGATATTTCTTTCTCCTTCGGTGAGAGTTTGAGTTTGTCGAAGAACGCCTGCGCATCTTCAATGGAGAGCGACGCAATCTTTACAATATCCATTCCTTCTGCAGGACCGTTGTGCTCCGTAGGAGCTTTTACAGAACCGAGAAATACATTGAGTGCGTCCGGGCGCAGGCGGGCGCCTCTGCATACCTCGCAGTTCTCGTCCGAAAAAAGATACTTTGTGCCGAGCCCTTTGCATTCAGGGCACGCTCCGTAGGGTGAGTTGAACGAAAAAAGCCGCGGCTCCACCTCGGGGAAAGAAAATCCGTCGTACGGGCACATGAATTTGGCGGAAACGATACGCTGCGCGCCGTTCGCGTCCGTAATGCGCACGAGTCCTTCGCTCTCGTGAAGCGCGCGCTCTATGGCTTCGGATGCGCGTTCGTGCGCTGCTTTTGCATCGTCTCGAAATTCTGAAAGGAAGATCTCATCGATGATAACGTCGATATCGTGGCGATCGTTCTTTGACAGTACGATGCGCTCACGGAGAGATTTCTCCTGCCCGTCCACGATCACCTTTTCAAATCCCTTGTTCAAGAGGTCGTAGAGCAGCTGGTAGTACTCCCCTTTGCGACCCACGACGATGGGCGATGATATGCGCACCTTTGCAGCGTTCACGCCTTTGGTAAGCTTTGCATCTTTTTTAATAGCTTTGGGCGAGGACTCAACGATCTCCAGTATCGTTTCCAATATTTCTTCGTTTGAAAGTTTTCGCACTTCGCGCCCGCAGATGGGGCAATGCGGATGGCCGATGCGTGCGTAGAGCACGCGGAGGTAGTCGTAAATTTCGGTGATGGTCGCAACTGTTGAGCGCGGATTGTTTGAACGACTCTTCTGGTCGATGGAAATTGCGGGTGAGAGCCCCGATATCTCGTCCACGTCCGGTTTCTGCATTTGACGCAAAAATTGACGAGCGTAGGCGGAAAGTGATTCCACGTATTTGCGCTGACCCTCGGCAAAAATGGTGTCGAACGCGAGCGACGATTTTCCGGAGCCTGAGAGTCCGGTGAATACCACCATTTTATTGCGCGGCATTTCAACACTCACGTTCTTGAGGTTGTGCGTACGCGCACCCTTAATGACGATCTTATCTTTGGAATTCTCGAGGTTTTTGTCTGTCATGCAACGTTTCCGACCCCCGCGCGAACGCTAGGGGTTAGGTCGGGACACTATAACATAACGGGCCTGTCGCGTGGACAGGCCCGTTTCTTGCCATTGATGGCCGATGATCAGAGCAATAAATTGCTCCACGGGCAGTGATAGAGCTCCTTGCGGAAGTAGACGGGACAATTGTTCCCGTCGTGCACACGCTCAAACAGTGACTGTTCGGGTACCGTTCCCATGAGACCCACGGGTAAACCGGAAAACTTGTGTTCCAGTGCGACCCGCTGACCGTACGGTGGAGCTTTAGGGTCCGCATGTTTGCGCCCCGGCTTGTCCGCAGCGTTTTTGTTCACTGGAATGAGCGCACGTCGTGCAGCCTCGCGCTCACGCTCGCGATCGCGCTGCTGATAGAAACTCGGGCGATCTTCATAGTTACCTGTTCGAGAATTAAACTGACGACCATTGCCGCCGTAGCCACCGCGACGCCAATTCATTGCGTAGCCCTCCGCTATATCCGACCCCCACTCTACAACAATGCTGCTTCCTCGTGCAATTCAATGCCGAAACGGTTCTGGACCTCCATCTTTATCGTTGCCGCAAGGTTTCGTACATCCTGGGCGGTCGCACCGCCTTGATTCACGATGTAATTCGGGTGCTGAAGGCTCGCTATGGCCCCACCCACGGTCGCCCCTTTCATACCCGCTTTTTCGATGAGCCACCCTGCCGGAACGCGATTTTCGCGGGATTTAACCCCTTTTTCCGCCTCAAACAGCGCCACCGTTTCGGGAGAGGCCACCGGGTTCATAAAGAACGACCCTGCGGCTCGCACGTTCTGTAAATGGCGCTTTTCGCGCTCAAGCACCGTATCGCGCGCAAGGAGCGCGCTCAGTTCCGGCTCCGCTTCCTGCAGATCAAGCGTAACTTCGGTGATGATCCACTCGGGATTCTGTTTGAAGAAACTATTCCGATACGCAAATGTGCATTCGTCGCGTCCAAATACCCGTGAGGCGCGGGTGTCACGACTCACGGCATTCACGGTGCGCACAAAATCTTTTATCTCAGGCCCGAATGCTCCCGCGTTCCCGCGTACCGCTCCGCCGATCGAACCGGGAATGCCCGCAAGCTTTTCCCAGCCGCCAAGTCCTTTTTGCGATGCTTCCGTAATGAGCGACTGTAAATTGCAGCCGGCGTGCGCAGTAAGTGAGAGGTCCTTGAATGCATGAGCAGTACCGCTTACCCGTATCACGAGCGCATCGAGCCCTTTGTCAGGAACTAAAATGTTGCTCCCACCGGAGATAACAACGGTAGACACATGGTTTACATCCGCATAGCGCAACGCGTCCATCAAATCGCCATCGTTCTTTACCTCGATAAGGTAACGGGCTTCTCCGCCTATCTCAAAGGTAGTGAGCGGAGCAAGCGGCACATGTTCTAAGATATGGGGCATATTATTTCTTTTTTCGGCCCGAGGCCGATCCGCCTTGGGCGGATTTTTTTGTCTCTTTTTTTTCCTTCGCAACAGTGGCTTCCAGCTTTTGTATCTCGTCGCGCAGAAGTGCCGCGGTTTCAAAATCCAAGCTATCTGCCGCATCGTGCATTTGTCGACGCTTTTCTGCTATCAACTTCACAACATCGCCGCTGTGTGCCACGAGGTCTTCTTCTACCAGTTGATCAACGGTGCGGCTGCGTGCACGCTGTATATCGCCGATGATGTCGTTGATCTTTTTCTTAATGGTCTCGGGTGTGATGCCGTGTTTCGTATTGTATGCAACCTGAACGGCGCGGCGTTTGTTCGTCACATCGATCGCGCGATCCATGGAACCCGTGTGATTGTCTGCATACAGAATAACCCGTCCGTTCACATTTCGAGCAGCTCGTCCGATGGTTTGGATCAGTGATGTTTCAGAGCGGAGAAATCCTTCTTTGTCGGCATCCAGTATTCCCACAAGCTCTACTTCGGGGAGGTCTAAGCCTTCTCGCAGCAGGTTCACACCCACGAGCACATCGAACACGCCTTTTCGGAAATCGGTCAATATTTCGATGCGCTCGATTGTAAGCACATCGCTGTGCACATAGCGTGCGCGTATCTGCTTATCTACCAGAAAGTTCGTGAGGTCTTCCGCCATCTTCTTTGTCAGCACGGTCACCATGGTGCGTGCTCCTTTTTTCGTTACCTCCTCGGCTTCTCGGATAAAGTCGCGCACTTGGCCGGGATATTCTACTCCCGTCATTGTGTCGGAGCCTCCACTTACCACGGGGCGCACAATTATCTCAGGATCAATCAATCCTGTGGGGCGAATGATCATCGGTATCGGTTCTCCGCTCTTTTCTATCTCGTACTTGCCGGGTGTGGCCGAGGTGTAGATGGTTTGCCCTACTCGTTCCTCAAACTCCTTAAAATTGAGCGGACGGTTGTCGACTGCGCTCGGCAGTCGAAACCCGTGCTCAATGAGCATGTCTTTGCGCGAGCGGTCGCCTGCGTACATACCGCCGATTTGCGGAACCGTCATGTGCGATTCGTCGATAACAGTGAGAAACTCGGGGGAACCGTCCACAGAGTGCGGAAAGTAGCTCATGAGCGTGTACGGCGGTTCACCCGGTTTACGTCGGTCAAAATGTCGTGAATAGTTCTCAATACCGTTACAGAACCCGAACTCCCGTATCATGCCGATATCTTGGCGCGTGCGACGCTTGAGTCGTTCGGCTTCCAGAATCTTGCCCTGCTCGCCCAACACCTTGAGTCGCTCTTCAAGTTCGAGCTGAATATCTTTAAGCGCAGCCTCCTGCACATCTTTGGGAGTCACGTACTGGCGTGCCGGAAACATGAACACTCCCGGTTGCTCGGAGAGGATTTCGCGAGTAACGGCATTGATCTCCTCTATCTTTGCCACCTTTCCACCTGTGAGGTCGATGCGGTATATGACACGCTCAGATGCCGGCATGATCTCTACGCGAGAACCGAGTGCACGGAAGGTGCCAGGCGAGAGGTCGCCCGCTACGCGATCGAAATATATGCCGATGAGTTTGCGCGTGAGCGTGGCGCGAGTCATCGGTTCCCCCAGCGCTAGTTTCAAATTCACTTTTTCGTACTCGACCGGTGAGCCGAGTCCGTAGATGCAGGAAACCGAGGCAACGATAATGACGTCTTTGCGTGTGAGCAGCGCCTGCGTGGCTGCATGGCGAAGGCGTTCGATGTCTTCGTTGATCATCGCCTCTTTTTCTATATAGGTGTCGGAGACCGGCACGTATGCCTCCGGCTGGTAGTAGTCGTAGTACGAAACAAAGTAGTGCACCGCTGCATCCGGGAAAAACTCGCGGTACTCACTCGCGAGCTGTGCGGCGAGTGTTTTGTTGTGGGCGATGACAAGCGTGGGCTTTCCTATCTGCTCAATTACGTTTGCAATGGTGTAGGTCTTTCCTGAACCGGTCACACCCAATAGCGTCTGGTGTTCCTCCCCTTTTTTAACCCCGGCAACCAATGACTCAATGGCCTTTGGTTGATCGCCTGAAGGTTTGTATTCTGAAACTATTTTAAACATACGCGGTTCGTTACGAGGTTTGAGACTGAAATACGCCTTGTCCTCGAGACGCAGCAGCGGCTCGGGGAATCGCCTGAAGGTTTGTATTCTGAAACGATTTTTAAGGCCATCCGGCTACTGTACCAAATCCCCACTCAGGAAAGAATATGGGGCTACCGCGCGAGATACTTTGCAAGAAACGCCTCTTTGTATTCCGGGAACCGGTCATCAAGGATTGCCTGACGAATTTCGCTCGTGAGATTCGTGAGGAAGTACATATTGTGCATGGAGGCTAGTATGAGGCCGAGCATTTCTTTGGAGCGGAACAGGTGGTGAATATAGCTGCGTGTATAGGTTTTGCACACACGACACTCGCATGTAGCATCTATGGGCCCCTGGTCTTGCAGGAATTCCGCGCGCTCGATGGAATACTTTCCCCGTGAGGAATATACCGAGCCGTTGCGGCCGTTGCGAGTGGGTGTAACGCAGTCAAACGTATCAACCCCGAATTCCGCTCCGAGTAGTATGTCTTCCGGCTCGCCAACACCGAGCCCGTGCACCGGCATCTCGGGCGGTAGTACCTCGAGCATATCGAGTGCGGAGCGGAGCGAATTATCACCGAATTTGCGGCTGAACGAGCCTCCGAGTCCGAATCCGTCGAATCCCATGTTTGCGATCTCCTTTGCACTCTCCATTCGGAGGTCGTCGAACTGACCGCCCTGGGCAATGCCGTAGATCGCCTGCTTCATATTTGCGTCTATATTCTGACGGTGCGCACTAAGCGACCGTTTTGCCCAGCGATGAGTCCTTTCAACTGCTTCACGCTGATATTCATAGGGCTCATTGGGTGCGGTGCATTCATCGAACGCAAAGAACATATCCGCGCCCAGTGAATGCTGAATTTCCACCGAACGCTCCGGAGTAAAGCGGTGCAACGAGCCGTCGTGGTGCGACGTGAACGTAACGCCTTCGTCGTCCACAATAGCGAGCTTGCCGTGTTCGGTGGCAATATCCTCGTCAAATACGGTAACCCCGCTCTCGTTCGGTGCATCTTCCGCTTTGAATTTTGAAACGGTCTTCCCGAACCCGACACCGAGCGAGAACACTTGGAACCCGCCGGAATCGGTCATCGTAGGGCCGTCCCACGCCATGAATTTCGCTACGCCGCCGCCCGCTTCCACTATCTTTTCGCCCGGTGTGAGGTACAGGTGATACGCGTTCGCGATCACGGCCTGCAGGCCCATATCTTTGTAATCGAGCGAAGCGAGGCCCTTGGTGGTGGCTTTTGTGGCAACACCGATGAACGCGGGGGTAAGAATATCACCGTGCAAGGTTTGTATAACGCCGGCGCGAGCCTTTTCGCCGGGTTGGCGTTTCTGTATTGAAAAACTCACCGGTCGCAACATGCAGACGCAGCCTATCATGAGCGCACAACTCCGCGAACTATTTTTTCCCGCCCTTTTTGCCTCCCTGTCCTCTGTTCTGCTGCATTCGAGGCGCAACGCGCATCGGCGTTTTATTACCTAGATTCTTTTTGAGGCGTTGTGAGCCTTCGATAGGGTTCTTTGCCATAGGTGACTATAAAATTACTTACTGCAATCGTAGCACGGCCACTGAGCGCTTTCCGCGTCGGAGAAGCGCGTGACCGTTTTGGAAATCGCTGTCTGTGAGCGGTCTGTCTTCTTGGACCGCAATGCCGTTGAGGGTAATGGCGTTTCCTGAAATGTATTCACGCGCTTCTCGTTTGGAGCTCGCAAGCGATGTGTTCACGAGCACGTCGAGTATTGCATGCCCCGCGTTAACGGCGTGTGAAGGCGCCGCAGCTGCGATCAAGTTCCAATCGTCACCATGCGGCATCTCCGCGCTGAAAAGCAGTTGTGATACACGCTCTGCACGTCCTGCTTCGGTCTCACCGTGCACAAGAGCAGTAACTGCGAGTGCAAGCTTTCGCTGCGCTGTTCGTGCACCGGGGTTCCCTCTGTGTTCATTCATCACGGAATCGATCTCGTCTTTCGGTAACAGTGTCATCTTCAGGAGTAACTCTTCAACAGCATCGTCCTCGACGTTCAGAAAAAACTGGTAGAACTCAAAGACGCTCGTGCGCGCAGGGGAAAGCCAAATAGCACCCTGTTCGCTTTTCCCGAATTTCTTGCCCGTGGATTTATTGATGAGCAGCGGTGAGGTGAACGCGTACACAGTATCCCCTAACTTGCGTCGGATGAGGTCTACCCCGGAGAGAATATTCCCCCACTGATCGGACGCGCCGATCTGTACGTCGCATGCATGCTCCTTGTGCAAATGCAGATAGTCGTACGACTGCAAAAGCATGTAAGAAAACTCGGTGTACGAGATACCCTGTTCCTGATTTTCAAGTCGCTCTTTCACTGAATCACGTTGTAACATTGCGTTCACCGAGAAGTGTTTCCCGATGTCGCGCAAAAATTCTATGTAATTCAGTCCGCGAAGCCACTCGGCATTGTTCATCAGTGCAAAATCCATGCCGTTGAAAAGATTCGAGCCCTGCGCCGCAATTGCGGCAGCATTCGTATCTATGGTGGCGTCGTCGAGGAGATTGCGCTCTTCGCTTTTGCCGGACGGGTCGCCGATCATGCCGGTACCACCGCCGATCAATAGAATTACTTTGTGGCGGTCTTCGAGAAACCTGCGTAACACGAGCATCGCTTGGAGGTTTCCCACATGGAGTGAATCAGCACTCGGATCAATGCCAAGATACACGGTGCGCTTCGCTTCGTCGGTCAATTCCTCGAGCGTTTCCGATGAATGCTGGTACACGTAGCCGCGCTCCCGCAGCACTTCGGACAGTTTTGCCATGGCTGAAACTATAACAAAAAAAGGGGCGGTCCGCAGACCGCCCGAGGTTGCTCTGTACCCGTGTGACGGTTACCGCTTCACAGCGGGCTGTCGGGCAAAAGCGGTACGCAACGCTGGCGAACCGCTCTTCTTATACCATGCCAGGAACAAAAGGCGGTTCCTAGGGGCTTATGAACGCGTCTGCGTGAATATGCCACCTGAGCAAGGGCCGCCCTTGCTCAAATATGGCTAATATCAGATTTTGCCGTTCCGCTTGTGCTCGCGGCTGCGGACTTCTTCCTCGTCCATTCCTAAATAATGTGCATATTCATGCCACACGGTCTCGTACACGATTCGCTTTACATGCGCATCAAATTCCTCGTCTGAGGCATCCGCTCCCGCCTCTTCCTCCGCTGCGTCCAAAATAGGCTCTTTGTAAATCGTGATGGTATCCGGCATCACCATCCCGCCGTATTCCTCGCCGCGGGCTGTTACCGGAATGCCGTGGTAGTGCCCCAAGAGCGTCTCATCGTGGGCAAGATTGTGCTGTGCACGAACTTCCTCGCTCGGTTCATCCTCCACCAGAAGTGCAACGTTCTCTACCTTGGCCCTGGCCCATTCGGGCAGTCGCTCGTACCCTTCGAGTACCAGTTGCTGAAATTCGTCATCTCCCATGGTTATTGCTTTACCAACTCGGCAAATCGCTTTTTCACTTTCTCTATCTTCGGCTCAATGATGATCTGGCAGTACGGAGCGTCGGCGTTCATTTCGTAGTAGTTCGCATGGTATTGCTCTGCGGGATAGAAATTTTTATACGGCAGTATCTGCGTTACCACATGCGAGCCGTCTGTGAGCGAGTCCTGAATTTCTTTTGCGATGCGCTCTGCGGTCGCTTTCTCCACATCATCGTTATAAAAAATAACAGAGCGGTACTGCGTGCCCACGTCATTTCCCTGCCGATCTACTGTGGTCGGGTCGTGCGAGCCGAAGAGCACGGTCAAAAGGTCGTCGTATGAAATAACGGCCGGGTCGTAGGTTACGCGTATCACTTCCGCATGGCCCGTTGTTCCCGTAGTCACATCGCCGTATGTCGGGATTACTTCTTGCCCTGAGCTTGTCGAACGGGTTTCCCCGCCGGCGTACCCGCTCTCTACTTTTGAAACGCCTTTAAGCATTTGAAACACCGCTTCAGTGCACCAAAAACATCCTCCGCCGAACACCGTGGTCTTTTCCATATACACAGTCTACCAAATGGAGCCTAGGGATGGAGTGCTAGTTACCTTCGTGGAACGGTGTTACGTCTACCTCACGTGCCAAACCCTTCTTTACGAGCCACGCAGCAAAGTCCTCGTGCGCCACATCTCCGAACATTCGAGACTCTCCTCGGGGATCTTCTCCACTAAACTCTTCCTTCGCAGCTTTTACATCGAAATCGGCATCGATCTGAAGCGGTATCTGTACACCGCTTTGCTCGCCGTAATGGCTACTCGTGAGCAAGAGAATCCGTGTTCGCTTAGGTTCTTCCTCGTTTCCTTCTTTCTGCAGTGTAATTTTCTTTATTTTTTCCATATATGAGAATTATACCAATATTTCGAGCTCTTTTAGTCACTTTTCGGACGAAGCAGCGGAAAAATTTGTGCTTCGTGGGCAGGGCGGTTCTCGAGGAACGAGAACAAACGCTCCGAGAGGCCGAAGCCAAAACTCGGCGGCATGCCGTATTCCATGGCGCGCACGTAGTCCTCATCAAGCCGTTGCGCTTCGGCATCGCCTGCATCGCGTAGTTTCTGTTGTTCTTCAAATCGTACGCGTTGGTCTTCTGGGTCATTCAATTCCGAAAATCCCTTCCCCATTTCGGAGCCCGCAAGAATTACCTGGAATCGTTCCACTACATCGGGGTTACCCGCCACACGCTTTGCAAGCGGCTCAAGATACACGGGTACGCCCACAAGGAATGCAGGGCCTGCCATCGACTTTCTGATGAGTTTCCACAAACCGTCCACCGCACGTGCCTTATTCGGTGCATCACCGAATACCACGCCGGAATCTTTTGCTTTTTGAACCGCCTCATCCTCGCCGCAAGAAATTGCATTGATGCCGTACTCTTTCTGTATCACTTCCACAAAGTCGATAATTGTCCAATTATCTGCAAGGTCTACCGTGTGGTTGTTTATTTCGAACGTGTATTGTCCGTACACATTCTTCGCAATGGTGCGATACAGCTGCTGCACAAATTCCATACCGTCGCGCATATCTTTATACGCCTCGTAGCTCTCCAACTGCGTGTAATCCTGCAAGTGCTCGCGCGACTGTCCTTCGTTCCTGAAAATGCGCCCTATCTCAAATACTTTCGGATAGCCGGCCACGAGGAGTCGTTTGAGCCAGAGCTCGAGTGAGATACGCAGTGACACGTCGATATCGAGTGCATTGTGATGCGTTTCAAACGGTCTTGCGTCCGCTCCACCCGGTGTACTCTCAAGTACCGGCGTTTCAACCTCAAGAAAGCCCCGTTCGATATAAAAATTGCGGATGGTTTGCCAAAACTTTGAGCGACGCACGAACATCGCACGCACGTCCTCATTCAAGAGGATATCGAGGTAGCGTTGTCGCAGAATAAGCTCCTCGTCTTTTAACCCGTACCAACTATCGGGTATCGGAAGCAACGATTTCGCTATCATGCGCCATGCACGCACTTTTATGGATTGTGCGCCGCGCTTCGTAGTGTAAGCGGTCCCCGTTACTTCAATAAAATCGCCGGTATCCACTGTCTGTTCATACAGAGCAAAGAGTGCTTCATCGATATCGTCTTTCTGCAGCACTGCCTGAAGCCGCGCGGTCCCGTCGTCGATATCCGCAAACATGATGCCGCCCTGCCCGCGCGATGCCATTACACGCCCTGCAACGGTCGCCGGTTCTGCCTTTGCCTCCCGATCGGCAAATGTGCCGACAAAGTTCTGTACGGTCGTTGTGGGTTCGGCTTTTGCGGGATACGGATCCATTCCCGCATCTTTCAAGCGGTCAATTTTTTTGAGCCTGTCAGCCCTGATATCCGCCTCGGACATGAGCGGCATCATACCACGGGGGTATGCGGATCTTCACGTGTGATGGTGACCGTGGTGCTGTGAACTCGCGGCGGTCTTGTGCCCATACAGAAACCGCACCGCAATACCGGTGGTGATTGGCACTGCAAGCACAATGCCGATAGAGCCCACAATGGTGCGCACGATCTCGGTCGCGAATATCTCTTTATTCAAACTCATGAGCACCGAGCCGTTCCCGAATCCGTAAAACAATAAGAGGAGAGGCAGCGAGGCGCCCACATACGCGATAGCAAGTGTATTCACGAGTGCGCCGATGTGTTCGCGCCCGATACGCAGCGCGCGCAGGTACACGTGTTTCCGAGACAAATTTCCTCCTGCAGCAAATAACTCCTCTACTGCTACTGCCTGCCCTATCGCGGCATCGTAGAGCACGCCCAGTGTTCCGATGATGATGCTTCCGATGAGTAGCCCTGCGAAATTGAGCGTCCCACGCGTATTCATATTGAGGTACACCGTCTCGTCCGACGCAAATCCGCTGAGCTGCGCGAACGGGATTGCAACGTACGCCAGTATGCCGGTCAAACAAACGGTCAGGATCATCCCGAAAACCGCGACCGACGTCGTGCGCGTAAAGCCATGTGTGACGTACGAAGCACCCACGATAATAATGGACGCAACACCGACCGCGACCAGTATCGGCGGATATCCTTTCATTATGCCCGGCAAAAGCAGGAACGCGATAAAAAAGAGGCTCCCGGCGAGCGCGAGCAATCCCCGCAAACCCTGCATGCCGCCGAATAATACGACCACGGCAATAAATAAGATCGTGAGCGTAAGCAATGCGGGCAGACGGTACGGTTCGGAAACCGAGTAGTACTCGGAACCGTCGATACCGCTAGTAATATGGTTCAGATAAAATACGTCTCCTTCCTCGAGCACGAGGTAGTCATTTTCTACGATGATCGTTCTGCCGCGCTCCGGTCCGTCCAATATCTCGACTTCGACCGTTTGATACGTGGCCATTACCCCGGTACCCGGTATCTCCTGGCGCTCCTGAGACAATACGTCAACGACCCGGGCCTTCATCGTCACGCTCGTATCCGCCACAAGCTCCTGTGCAAAAAGAGTCGACGGCAAGAGTACGCCGATTAGCATCACGAGAGTCGGTATGCGTCGCAATATCATCTGCGTGAGTATACGCTTCGGAAATATTTCATGATAGATACAGTACCTTGCTCGAGGTTACTTCTTCATGATTTGGTTCTTTGTGAGGCACTAGAGTGGTGACGCCAAACATTAAGATGCACCCAAGAGCGAACCAAAATATGTGTTGGGGAACCAAAGAGCGACTGCGCGCATCGCGAACAGAATGAGGAAGCAGGTCGAACAAAATCACCGAGAGCACGCCCCCGGTCGCAATAGCAAGCAACGGGCCTTCAAGGGCCTCAAAGATTCCCAGTAATACAAAGCCTCCGGTAGCACCGATGAGTATCGCGGACGATGTTGCAAGGTTAATGACCAGTGCGCGACGCACCGAGTAGCCGGCATCACGCAGCACAAAAAACTCCGCAATCTCCTGCACTACTTCGTGAATGAAAATACTCAGAGCGGCGGCAAATCCGACCGCCGGTGCGACCGAAAATGACGCGGCAAGCAATATTCCGTCTCCCGCGTTGTGTATCGAATCACTGATGAGCATTCGGTGGGCATCGACATGCTCATGTTCGTGATGGTGTTCTGCATCATGTTCATGTGCTTCGTGTCCGTGCGGGAACCATTTACAAAGCAAGGTTATACCTATCGCTCCGACGACGATCCACGCGGCGGCCCACAGTGGCTCCAGATGCTCAAACACTTCCGCGCTTAACTGCCAAGCGAAGATGATGAAAACTCCCGCGGCAAAAGTCACCATCAGGTGCAGATTTCGCTCTATAAATTCGCCCGCCCCGCGCCACACAAGCAGCTTGCCCGAGAGGGACGCAAGCATGATTACAAAACACGAAATGATGAGTGCCGCCATAGTTAGCACACTGCGCACCGAGACGAATACCCGCAGTCCGCGCAGATCATATGGTGGTGGTGATTCGTTTCGTAAGAGAAACGCATCTCTCGCCCTGTCCCGCTTCCTCGCAAAAGAAGGCCCGCGTCCGCCATTCCGTTCAGCGCTCGGTAGAGTGTGACCACGTTGAGCTCAAGGCGTCGTCCGATTTCGTCTATCGATAGCGAACGTTTTGACGATCGCAGCACACGCAGAAGCGCGATCTTGCCGGGCGTTGCTCGGAAGCCTCGAGAGTGAAGTATTTGTTTGAGATCTTCCATATGTACCAGTATATATAAACGCAAACTGTTTGCAACTACTTGACACCACGACCGCTGTGCATACAATGCGCGTATGAATAAAAGCAAATCGTTTGCATTAATTACCGGAACCGTTCTGTGTACATTCGCCGTAGTGTCGTACGCCGCCACTACCACCTTCGTTCCCCTATCAACACTTGAGATCACGATACCGGCACAACCCGTACCCGGTATCGCTCCGTCAGGAGCACTGCATGTCCCTTTTACAAAATTTGACCTCACTGCTCACGGGAGTGATATCGTCGTCGAGAAGATAACGGTGGTGCGCGTCGGCCCGGCCGACGACGAGGCATTTGAAGATATCGTGCTCTTGGATGCACACGGGGTCGTGTTGGCCGATGGAGCGCTCGACGATGACCATACGGTTGAATTTACCGACGCACTCTACATCCCCCGCAATACCACCATCAGTATCACTGTCGCGGCAAATATGGCGGACGATGTGACAGAATTCGACGGTCAGATGTCGACGCTTGCGGTAACTGAAATCCTGGCCTCCGGTTACGCTGCGCTTAAGTAGCTCACCAGATGATGCCGGTCTTCCCTGCGGCATAGCGCGCTCCGAGCCATGTAGCAATAAGCGTCGCAGCGAGCGTGAGTATCCAGACCAGCCCGACGATCGCCTGCATATCCCAAATACGGTCTTCAGTTTCGCGCATATTGCGGCCCGATAGTACAAAGCCTCCGGTTTTTAGCACATGCACGACCACAATGGCCGAACGCACGTCTTCTTCCGGCTGCCAGGTTACCCGATTCTCCCCGAGTCCGGTTCCCTCCGGGCCCTCGGCATTTTCAAACACACTCTTCGGCGGCATCGGCGGTTTACCCTGATACTCTCCCGACCACGCGAGCGGCGTGAGATCCTTGTCGTAAATAACGGTATAGGGTCGAAGACTCGCTGCAACGTCGACTTTCGTACTTGTTGCAATGAGTGAAGCGGGTTTTGCCCCGGTCTCGAGCGCCGTGGCGATATCTTCCGCAATTTGTACCTGCGGGTCGTTCAGCGATTGACGGTAGACCTGTTGCACCGTCCAGAGTGATACGGCACAGAGTCCTGTTACCGCTATTGCAATAGGAAGCCAGATACGGAGGAACCAATCCATATATCTGAATATACACCGCACACCTCTGGTTTACATAACTGCATTTTTAGTGTCGAACAGCAATCGCAGTATCGCCATGCGTATGATGACGCCGTAGCCGACCTGCTTGAAATACACCGCATGCGGAGAATTGTCGACTTCTGGCGTTATCTCTCCTACGCGCGGCAAAGGATGAATAATGATAGCGCCTTCCTTCATCGAATCTGCGAGCGGTTTATCGATCACGTAGTGACCGCGTGTTCGCTCATACGCTTCGGGAGAGAGTCGCTCCTTTTGAATACGGGTTTGGTATATCACATCGGCATCCCTCATTGCGTCCGCGAGTGAATCGGTCTCCTTGTAGGTTACGCCGTTCTCCCTGAGGTGCGCCTTCAATTCTTCCGTCATGGTAAGTTCCGGCATTGATACGCCAGTGATCGTCACATCCTTAAATTTACTCAAGAGGTACGAGAGTGAACGTGCCGAGCGGTAGTATCGCAAGTCTCCCACGATCGCCACGTGCGCACCGTCGATGCGCCCGAATTCACGCTCAATGGTGTAGAGATCGAGCAGCGCCTGCGTCGGGTGCTGCCCTGCTCCGTCTCCCGCATTGATGATGGGAACTTTTGAAACGGCGGCCGCACGCTCAGCTGTACCTATTTCGGGATGGCGAATCACAATTGCGTCCGCATAGTTGTTCAGTACGAGGATCGTATCTTCGAGCGTTTCTCCTTTTACGGCGCTCGACATTTCGTTGGCATTCTCCGCCGTTATCACCTGCCCGCCGAGTCGGAACATGGCGGACTCAAATGAGAAACGGGTGCGGGTGCTCGGTTCATAAAAAAGCGACGCGAGGATCTTTCCGTGCAGAGAGTCGTCGCGGTGATTCTCCATACTTGTGGCAAGCTCAAACAATTCTTTTAAAGCGCCGCGGTCGAACTGTTGTGTTTCAAGTAAGTGATGCATCGGGACGATTATACCCCATTCCTCTCAGCGCACAGAAAGCGTACTGCTCTTCGATCTGAACCACGCCACAATGCTATCGAATACACTTCGCTTCGTTGCTGAACCCGTATTTGGTATCTCCGGTAGCGAGCGCAATAGGACCCGCTCCGCCTGGAGTTCACGCTCACGGGCGTTGAACGTGCCGAACGCTTTTACGGTCTCCCCGGGATTCAGGTCGGATATGTCTGCATGATTTCCGTCCTTTGTCATGATTGTTCCCGTGCCGATCAATATCGTGCTTGTGCCCGTCTCCGTCGCCACAAGCACTCGCCCGCCCTCAGTTCCTACAACGCTACCGTCGAGCACTGATGCACTTTGCATGACCGTCTCGTTCCGTATCATCGAGGCATATAAGGTAGGCACAGCCGTGCGCTCATCCATTAAACCCGAGAATCCGATCGTCTCCCCGACGCGAACCAGATCAGTGAGCAGCTGGCCCACACGTGCCGGAGCGAATTTGGTAGTACCGGAGACCTCGATCTTCCACTGCATTGTCGCCTTTCCCCATTCCGAAACGGCAATTATCTCGTCTTTTGAAACATGGGTGACTCGGGCGCCGCGCACGATGGTTTGACCGTTCGCCGCAATGGATACTCCGGCTACAGTATCCGCGTTCGCGGCGATCGCCGACATAAAATAGAGCACACCGATACCGGCTCCGACACAGAACGCAATAGCGTGATGAAGTTTTTTAGAACGTAGAAAGTGCATACCGGTGTATACATGAGTGACGCACGAACCGAGGCTGTGTTTCAGCGCGCGTGTTCGCCTTGAATAATTCGCACAATGACCAAGAGCACGGAAAGAATCACGAGTAGGTGGATGAATCCACCCATCATCGTGGCAGTAAGAACTCCCACGACCCACAGTGCGAACAAAATTGCTGCAAATGCAAAAAGCATACCGCAACCCCTCTTATTGAAAATAAATTCGACCCGGACGAGTCCGTCTAGGAACACAGTATGGAGGCGTTACCCTGAAATGAAGATGAAGTTCTTCATCTTCTAGCCCAAGTGGGCATGGTCGTTGTACGTTTCCAGCCTCCAGTCCGGTGGTGCCTCAAAGCCGGGTTCAAATTTTAGTACCGTGATACCGGTATTTTGAATACGCGCGGACATTTGCAGGTTCTTGAACGCAAGCGGCGTAAGCGCGTCTTTCAGAAGCACGCGCGCGATGATCGCACGCAGAAAATATCCGTGAGTAACAACAAGCGCGGTTTCCTCCGCACGCTCGTGTAGATATGAAAGTGCGCGATCGGCCCGTGCAACGAGGTCCTCATAATTCTCACCGTCTTCGACCCGGAGACCGGGTGTCGAGAGACTCTGATCCCATTCGCGCCATACGGCATTGGCATGTTCGTCAGAATACGGCTTTCCGTTGATACTTGAAGGTTTTATGCGCTCGACGAACAGTTCCGAGAATTCCGGTTGTTTACCGGTCGCTTTTGCAATCTCTTCTGCCGTCATGCGCGCCCGCGTGAACGGGCTCGAGATCAGCACATCAAAGGGTATGTTTTTTGCACGCTCCGCGATACGCGATGCCTGTTTTTGACCGTCTAAATTCAGAGGCGAAGTCGGTTCCTGAAAGACGGGGGCGACATTCGCTTCACTTTCCCCGTGTCGCACCAGGTAGACGGTTTTCATGGCCTCTCTAGAGCGCGAACTGTCCCTTTTTGTAGATGACGACTTTCTTTCCGTTCTTGAGGTGCGCGGTCACTGTTCTATCCGTTGTAGATATCATGTCGGTGTGCACGGAAGAGTCGTTGAATCCGAGTGCCTGGGCCTCTTTGGTCGTGAGTTTGCTTACATCGCCCGCATACGTATCGCGGTACGACATCCCGACGGCAATGTGGGTGTTCCCGAACGGGCCGCCCATGTTCTCATCGAAGAGCGTTTCGGCCATGAACTTCGTGATACGCGAGTGACGCTTGTCGGTCAGTGAATACTCACCCACCTTATCGGCGTCTTTTGTAGCGATCATCTCTTTGAGGAGCTTCTCGTT
>CAYQQI010000019.1:0-17752 GCA_964419595.1 uncultured Candidatus Saccharibacteria bacterium | reverse complement strand
TACCATAACTCTTCTCCGTTCTCGTCGATGGCGTGGTTGCCGCTCTGCGCAAGGGCAGTGTAACGCCCGTCGAAACGCGGCGTGACTTGCTCTCGAATATGAGCCACGGTGCCACCGGTCACAACAACGACGTCACGCTCACTGCAAAGGCGGTCGAACGTTGCAATGTGTGCATCGTCCATCGGTGAGCGACTTTTTGTGAGCGTTTTATCGAGATCGAAGAAAAAGTGTTTGTACATTGCCATTATTTATTTACTGTAGAGGAAGCGGCCCCGTGAAGTCTGATTTACCGATCACCACGCCGTTCTTGCGGATGATAGCGTATGCGGTGGTTACGTGAAAGTAGAAGTTGGGTATGAGGTACTGCGTCGCATACTCAAATCCGGAGAGTGACTTTCCGTCCCAGTAGGGAAGCGATACGCGAACCTCTTCCGACTTGTCGAGGTCTGCTGGCTGAACAGCACGGGCGATATCGAGCGTCTTTTTAATGCGTTCTTGAAGCTGTGCGAATGTGGTCTCGGTATCGTCGAAAACCGGAACGTCTTTTCCTGTTAGCCTACGCACCGAGTTCTTAACTTGATCAGTCGCGATCTGTACCTGTCGTACCAGTGGGAATTGATCGAAAACGATCCGATCGTTCAGCAGGGACGCTTCGTACGAGCGCTGTTCGGTGCTGTGCGTTTTTGCATGGGATTCGGCAATAGTGAGCACTTCGGAGAGTGCCTCGAGAGCTTTGATCATGGGCGGATAGATAACGGAATAGAGTGATGTTTGCATACTGTACTAAGTAAACTAATAGTCGAGCCAGTGTACAGCACATCGCGTTCTCACCGAAGTGGATAACCTCCTACTTTGAGAAATCCACTGCTATTTCGTTGAGGCTATCGCGATTGTCAGCCTCCTGACCGACTTTCATTTTGTTGTGTACGCCGGGGAAGAGAACGGAAACCGTTGTACCCCTGCCCACCGCGCTGCGAATGGTTATGCGCCCCTGATGCGTTTTGATGAGCTCTGAGACGATGGCAAGGCCGAGGCCCGAGCCGCCTGCGCCCTTGGTGCGCGACGGGTCTGCCCGATAGAAGGGTTCAAAGATACGGAAGAGATCTTTGCGTGCGATGCCGATGCCGCTGTCCTGCACAATAAGCTCGACATGATTATTCGGGGCCGGCTCGATGGTAACGCGGATATGGCCACCGCGCGGCGTGTATACGATGGCGTTCTTTACGAGGTTGCCGATTATCTGCGTGAGCGCGGTATTGTTGCCCCAGACTTTGCAGTCAGGGGATTTTCGAAGGGTTATCTGTTGTTCGCTTCGGCGCGCAAGCTGCGAGAATTTCTGCACAACATCGGTCGCCACGACAGAGAGGTCCACCGCGGCGAATTCCATTCGCTCCGGACGAACGAGTGCGGATAACGAAAGCAAGTTGTTGATGATCTCGGATATACGGTCGAGCTCCTCGATGTTGCTCATCAATGTTTCCCGCATATCCTGACTCACTCCGTCGCCCAAGAGCGCAACCTCTGTGTTTGTTTTAATGACTGAGAGCGGTGTGCGCACCTCATGCGCGATGTTGCCCACGAACTGCTTTTGAGAGGCAAGCGCATTGCGCGCCGGCGAGAGTGTTACGCGCGCAATAATGTAGCCGAAGAGTACCGTCACCAAAATAATGGCGCCAATCAGTCCCAATAGATTGAGTGTGCGAATTGCCTCCGTCGACTTAATGATCGACGGAGCAATTCCTTCGAGAGAATTCACGCTCCGGGCGTCCCGCACACCCTGAAGTATGGCGGTGGAGATGTCGTGGTAGAGCAGGCTGTAGGCCGTGCCGATAAGCCCGAGAATAACGAGCCCAAAGGCGACCTGAAGCCCGATAACGTTTATCTCTGTGCGGAAGAAGGGGTCGTAGCGGTAGCTATTCAGCCAAACGGTAGCCGATTCCACGAACCGTTTCCAGAATGCTTTCACCGTTAGCATCAAGTTTGCGTCTGAGGTTTTTGACATGGACGTCGACAACATTGCTAAAACCGACATAGTTAAAATCCCACAGATGATTGAGTAAGTCCTCCCGGTTCACGACCTGATTCGGGTGGCGCATAAAGTACTCCAGCAGTCCGAATTCTTTGAGTGTGAGGGGAACATCACGACCGGAACGCTTTACACGCCGTTCGCCGGGATTCAGTTCGATATCCGCGATCTTCAGCGTTTCGGGAAGTTTTTCGTTCGGTCGACGAAGTAATGCGCGACAGCGCGCAGTGAGTTCCGCAAATGAGAACGGTTTGACCAAGTAGTCGTCCGCTCCGCTCTGCAAGAGCTGCACCTTCGTGTCCGTTTCGTTGCGAGCGGTAAGAATAAGTATCGGGACGGTAATGTTCATTTCGCGCATCTGCTTGCAGATCTCATATCCGTCGAGCGAGGGGAGCATCAAGTCCAGTATCACAAGGTCGTAATCACTGCGGTGCAGTGAGATACGGGTAAGGGCTTTTTTACCGTCGGCGATATGATCAACGGTGTAGCCTTCGAGTCCCAATCCGCGCACAAGCGCGGTAGCGAGCTTCTGTTCATCCTCAACCAATAGAATTTTCATAGTGATGTTGGTTTAATTACTGTTAAACCCCATAAACCATTACGTAAGGATAGAAGATACAAGATGAAGATTTCATGATGTACTTCATATGACGGGCGCGCAAGGGCGCTATTACCGCTAAGCCGTGCCGCTATTTAGCCTTGGAGGGTCCTGATGAACTCAGTAAATCCGGCTTTTGTGTCGGGGTGCTTGAGACCGAATTCCACGACAGTCTTTAAATAGTCAAGTTTATTGCCGCAGTCGTAGTAGGTGCCGTTCTGAATCTCGAGCGCGAAGAGTTCGTGCTTATCTTCGAGCAATATATTGAGCGCATCCACATACACGAGTTCTCGCCCAGAGCCTTCTTTCTCGAGGCGCTTCATTGCCTCGGCAATGGCGTCAAAAATAACGGGTTCATACAGGTATCCTGAGACGAGTGCGTAATCGGAGTCAATTTTTCCGACGCCCGGTTTCTCTACCACGTGTTCTATCTGCATGAGGCCGGGTGCCTTCTCGCTGCCTGTAGCGAATCCGTAGCGCGCGTAGTCCTCGGGTTTCGTTGCGCGAATGGAAGAGAGGATAGCGCTCCCTCCGTGTTTTTCGTAGGCGTTGATCAACTGCTGTGAGCGCGACGGTGTCGCATCAAAAAAATCGTCGCCCCAGAGAACAAGGAACGGTTCGTCGCCGACGAAATCTTTCGCATTCCATATCGGTGTCGCATTGCCGAGCGGTCCTTTTTGTCGGATGTAGTGAAAGTTCGCGAGGTTGGCGATATCGCGTATCTGCTTGAGTTCTTTTGTTTTGCCGCTTTCCTCGAGTCGTTTCTCCAATTCGAAAGAATTATCAAAATGGTCTTCGATGGAGCGTTTTTGTGCACCGGTGACTATGAGAATATCTTCGATGCCGGCGGAGACCGCATCCTCCACCACGTATTGAATGACCGGCTTATCGACAATAGGCATCATTTCCTTCGGAGAAGCTTTGGTGGCCGGGAGAAAGCGTGTCCCGTAGCCGGCAGCCGGGATAATGGCTTTGCGGATCTTTTTGTTCATTGCGCGTTATTGTAACAGACCTGTGGAATGCCGTAGAGGGGGTGGTGTAGTATGTGGGCATGAATGGCGAATCTGTAGAGCAACGTAAAGAAAGAGGCCCGCTGGTTAAACTTGAAGACATGGATGCGGAACTTTGGAACATTAAAGATCTACCGGAAGAGGAACGCGCAGCCGCATTCGATGCAATCGAGGCATACAGACATAGCGAAAATAGAGAATACTTGGCCGGAGCTGTTGCCGTGTCCGAACACGGACACAAGGCAGTCATGCACAATGAAAATTCTCCGGTTGGAAAGGGACAGGAAGGGCATGCCGAAATGCTCGCGCTCGCAGCGCTGTATGCCACAAGACCATCCGCACGGAGTCTCAAGATACTGGCACTCGCCGGTTCATTCCCATCCGAAGATCTTACAAATCGCACAGAGCTCTACGGCAAGGAAGTACACACCTCGCGAGACATGCATTTCGGTCGCGTATGCGGCCGGTGTTTGAAGCGTGCGTCGGATTATTCCGGTAACGACTTACCCTTGACTGACGGTACGTTGATTGACGGCAAAGCAAATCTCATAGAAGCAAAGAGCCCCGTCATACTGATGGTCGTGAATCCAAAACAGGTGGTGCGCACTACGTTGCGGGTTTTGTACCCGCTGCCGCATATCAACGAGAAATCAAAACCGGATCCGTGGGTTCGTGACAAAGACAAGCGATACCCGGACGAGATAGCAGGGAAATAGCATTCTATGGAACCGACGCCGCGACCGACCATTAAGGGACTGTTCGTGAACAGTCACATTCGAGCGCTCGAGCACGAGCGGGGAGGAGAGGGGTTGCGCGAACTGCAAAAGCGATTCGGACGCCCGATTGATTTTTCCAGCACCGACGATATTCCGGTCTCGGATGAAGTGAATTTACTCGAACATATCGTCGATATAACTTCGCCGGTCCTCCTATCGGAGACGGAGCGAGAGCTCGAAGCGGGGAGATTGCATTTCAGGAATTTCTCGACCACATCGCTGTGGACTCTCTTGCAGCAGATATTCGGCACGAACCTGAAATTTTTACTGATGCAGTCATCAAAGATAGCCGGGTGGGTATTTCGCGGTATCGAATTTGTTTCCGAAGATATGGGGCCGCAAACCGTGCGCATCACAATGTTTAACAACGACTACCCGGTGGAGCATTTCCAGGGATTCTTTGAGCAGTGGCTCCATTCAGCACACGTGGAAGGCAACGTAGAAGCGGCTGCAGATACACGCGGACGTTACGAATACACGATCACGTGGAGATGAGGCGCTGCGTACGTTAAACCCCGACTACTCCCATAGCCGCGAGGGTACCGCGCATCACAAGCAACTACACCGTAAAAATGCCCCGTCCATGGGGTGTCGGTGGTACCGTGGCGCTCTCATGAACATCTTCACGAACCCTACACGTGCGGTTGTGTTTACTGTCCTTACGCGGCTGAGCCTGCGGGCGCTCTCGTTTGAGCGGACCCGAGGCTATTGCCCTCAAGCAGTCCCGGCATACGAGGGGATGTGGCCGCGATTAGTAATTAATAGAAAAACTATGTCAATTAAGAAAATCGTTCAGTTCTCTGCGCTTACTGTTCTTCTTGTTGCAGGCAGCGCCGCTGCTCAAACAGCCGGCAGCGTGAACGTGACATCGTCACCGGTCACATCGTCTGTATCGTCGGGAACGGGCGTGAACCTTGGTACCGTAACGCTCTCGGGCGTTCAGGGCGGGGGGAACGTTTCGTCACTTCCGATCGCCATCTCCGCAAGTAACGGAGGCCAGCTCGGCAATCTCTCGAACTGTCAGGTGTATAACAACCAAGGTACATCGCTCACCGGTAACAATATCGTTAACACCGTTGCCGGAGTGAACAGCTTCGTGTTGAATACTCCGCTCTCGGTAACTCCGTCTACGGGAGCAGTTGTGCTCTCGGTTCGATGCGATGTCGCAAGCAACGTGGTGAACGGATCAGTATTCACGATCAACGCGGGCGTACCGAATTTCGGACCGGTATTCCGAGTGAACCTTGATACTGCACCGTCAGTTCCGGCAGGATCTCAGAATGTGACCATCGCGAATATCTCGCTTGGCTCGACAGGGGCGAGCTACAACGTGAGCTCTATTCCACTCACGATCACATCAAGCTCAAACGGTTCAGTTTCGAACTTGTCGAATTGTGCCATTCGTGACGCCTCGAATCTTACCGGCACACTCACGAACGTAGGAGTTATCGTTAACGGAAGTGCGACGACCTTCAATCTCGCAGTGCCCATGATGATTGCTGCGGGAACATCCCAGATGTTCGCGCTCACTTGCAGCTTGCAGCCGGCAACGGCGGTAGGCAGCACATTCACCACCTCGATCAACCCTGCAAGCGTTGCCGTAACGAACGCTGCAACAGGTGTTGCAGTCACACCTGTCGGAGTTCCTGCAGGCGGCACCGGACCGAACGGTCTCCCGGCTTCCACCTCCGGAGTGACCGTCGTTACCGCAGTCGGTACCGCACCGGTACCTCCGGCCTCCGGTGACACGACCCCCGGCGTACCGAACACAGGTCTCGGCGGAAACATCGTACTCCTCGCAGAGCTCATGCTCGCAGGTTTGATCGCACTTTTTGGTGCCTTCTACCTCGGACGTAAGCAGGCGTAGTGTCCGATATCCCAAAGCAAAAACAGACCCGAACGGGTCTGTTTTTGTTATGCCACCATTTCGACACTCTCCGGCAGCACGTTCTTGAATATGTCGTTCAACTCAGCGATACCGACGGGTTTGGTGAGGTGAGAGGAGAAGCCCGCATCGTGCGCGCGTTTCTTATCGTCGGCGAGTCCGTAGCCGGTGAGCGCAACGATGGGGGCGGAGATGCCTTGTTTGCGCAGCGCGGAAACAAGCTCGTACCCGTCCATGTGAGGCATACCGACGTCGAGTAAAAAGAGATCGACCTCGTTCAGGCGCTCGCTGCCGAGCGCTTCGTGCGCAGAATAGACCGCTTGCGCGCGTGCTCCCAGTTTGTTGAGCAGGCGTACCAGTGAGTCCGCTGCGGGCGCATTATCGTCCACAACAAGGATACGCAGACTGTGTGCGAGGCTCATGCCGGATTGTTTCTCTGTTTCCGGCACGGGGGCTTCGGCAAGCGGCATACGGATGATAAATTCGCTCCCGGAGCCACGGCCTTGGCTTTTTGCCTCCACAGAGCCTCCGTGCATGTTGATGATTCGCTTCACGAGAAGCAGTCCGATACCGAGCCCGCTGTTCACCGGACCGCTATTCACACCCTGGTAGTACATGTCAAAAATATTCGGCAGATCAGCCGGCTCTATTCCCGCTCCGTTGTCACGAACTCGGATGAGTGCGTGGTCGTCGTCTCGCTCGAGATCGACCCAAATTGAGCCACCTGCAGGGGTGAATTTAACGGCATTCGAAAGAAGATTACTGACCGCTTGCTCGAGCCGCATCTCGTCGGCATTAACCGAAAGCGGCAGCGACGGGTAGGCAAAGTGAAGTGTTATATCGGCATGTCGAACGAGTGCATCAGTTGCGCGCTGTGCGCGATCAATGAGGCGATGAAGTTCAACAGGGCGTGATGAGAGAGAGATGCGATCCTGCGTGAATCGTGTCACGTCGAGCAAGTCGTTGAGAAGATGCGACATGTGATCGAACTGATGTTCAATGATGTCGAGTTCTTCCCGAATGTCCTGCGAGGATTCGCGCAACTTCAATAGTTCAAGCGAGCTCTTGATGGGCGCAAGCGGATTGCGCAGTTCATGTGAGAGCGCTGCAAGAAATATATCTTTCGATTTATCACGCATTGCAATTTCTTCGAAGAGGCGAGCATTATCGAACACGACGGAGAGGTGATAGCAAAACTCCTGAAAGAAAGCGAGATCACTCTCGTCGTAGGTGCGGCCGCTTTCAGCATACGCAACCGTCATGGCACCCAAGCCTTTGTCGTTCGAAATTATGGGGATGATCATGACCGATTTAAGTTGTAGCGCGAGCACCTCATTGAGCTGTTCTTCCGAACTGACCCCGGCACGGATCATCTCTTCAGTCACGAGCTTTATAAAGCAGGGCTGCTGTCGCTGTATGACGTTGTAAACGCTATCGGGACGACTATCATCTCGAGGATATTTCTTTTCGTACGCCTCAATTTGGCGTATCCTGTCGTGGCTCTGATGTACGATGGTGACGCGCTCAAGTTCACCCGCATCATTTACAATGTCGATCGCACACCAGTCTGCCAGATGAGGGACCGCGAGCTTCGCTTTTTCGGTAAGTCGACTTTTAAAATCCAAGTCGAGCGACAGTATCTTTGCGGACTCAACCATGAATTCCAATTTACTCTCTCGCGATTTTCGCACCGAAATGTCACGGAGCGCAGACATGACATAGGCGAGGGCTCCGTTCTCGTCGTGTATGCGCCGAGCAGATACAGAAAGCCACCGGTGCATACCGTTCGGGTCAATGAAGCGAATGTCTTCCCGTTGCACATCCTCACCATCAAATGCGCGATATACCGGGAGCGCATCGCTTTTCTCCCACTGATCATTGCGATCGAGCACATGCACGCTCATCGGCGTTGGTGGGAGTGGCGTTCCCGGCACGAGCTCGAGTTTTGTAATTCTTCGTGCTGCATTATTGGCGAAGAACAGCTTCCGGTCGGCCGTCCATATGATGACCCCCTCATCGAGGGAATCAAAAAGGGGAGCGAGTGATGCCGGCTTCTTTGAGTCGTCAGTATCTATCGTATCCGTAGAGTCAGCCATTAAACGGGTAGTCTACCGATTCCGCATGAACGAATCATGAAGACGCCGCAGTGGCGCAGTTGTGCCGTTTTCTAGTCGGTGGGATCAGGATCGTTGAATACTGCCTCAAAATTGTTGCCGAAGGGGTCGGTCACGAAGGCTGCGTAGTAGCCGGGAGCATAATCGGTGCGATAGCCGGGAGCGCCGTTATCAGACGCGCCCGCCGAGCGCGCCGCCGCATAGAATTGCTCCACTGCTTGCTTGGACTCAGCGTTCAAGGCGATGTGCACGTTATGAGTCGCTTCCCGTTGTGATATCCAGAGATCGGCGTTGCCGCCGGCGCCGAATCCGATGACCGACCACTCAGGAAATTCACGCAACAGTTCGTATCCGAGCGGTTTCAATGCCGCAATATAAAACGTTTTTGCTTTTTCGATATCGTTCACGTAGAAGCCGATGTGTGCGAGCATGGTATTACTATTGTTACGTTCTTACTTAATGAGTATCACGCGGGGGAATGGTGTTTGTATGAACTCTACGCCTCGCGATCCATGCCTTAATTTTATCCCATGCGGCGAGTCGCACGCCGATGAGTTCCAACCCAATGAACATGAGCCATGCCCCCGGGGTGAGCGGTGTCACGAGCGCAAGGAATCCGATCAAGATGAGTGCGATGCCGGCGCTGACCTTCAGTACTTTCATCTCCATAGTGTACCCCGCACCACTTTTAATGCATCCCCAGAACATTGGTAACGTACATGTGGTTATAACCGCGTATGCCCACGGACCGCTTGTGTGAAAAGTGGTGCGGGGTGTACCATCACGTCATGGAAGGCAATATGGTAGGCGGTATCATCGGTATCATCTTTCTAGCGTTGTGCATCGGTTTTATGAGCTCTATCCAACCTTCACCGGGGCAAGCGTCAGTGCACCCGTTCCTCGACCCGCAGGTCGCCGCAGTAGGAGAAGTCGTGTATCTCAACGAGCGCGGCACATACTCCATACACGGGAGTGAATAGAGGAATATTCCTCACTTGTCCACAGAATGTCCCCAGTCTGCACAAAATGCGGACCTTTTTCGTATGTATAGTGCAAATAGTCACGAATTTATATTAATTATCGTTGGAATTACAGTATTTATATGGAACTTAAGGACTATTTGGTGATTCCGTACGCAAAGCTTGAGGATATGAACCTCAGGGCGAAGGAAGATGCGGAAAAAAAGACGGACAAGCAACTCGAGAAGGAGTACGTGGAGTACTTGAAAAAAGAGAAACGGATAAAAGCGGTCACGATATGCTTTTCCGATATCGAAGGACGACTGCACATGCTGGATTACGACAAGAAGTTCCTCTTGGATTCGTTGTCGAATCTCACATTCGACGGCTCCTCTATTCGCGGTTTTACGCCGCAACATGAGAGTGACCTACGTCTTGATGTGGACTGGAGCTCCATTCGTTGGATGCCGGCGGATGTATTCGGTCCGGGGAAGGTCATTTTCTTCGCATCGGTCTTGAACCGTGATCGCACCCCGTACTTTTCCGACTTTCGAGGGCGCCTCAAGGCATACGCCGCGGAGCTTAAAAAAACGGAAGGATTGACCGCATACGCGGCGCCCGAGATCGAAGGCTTCGTTGTGGCGGGCGAGAACGCGGAACAGACATTCAACCCGGCAACCGGGTTTGAGCTCATTTCATCAGGGGGGTACTACCACTCGCTGCCGATGGACAAGCTTCGTCAGTTCATCGATGCTGCGGCGGAAGCGCAGCGCGCGATGGGCTTTAAGAATGAAAAAGACCACCCGGAGGTCGCGCCGTCACAGTTCGAAATGAACTTCTCCTACGCGGATGTCGTGCGCTCTGCAGACAATATTCAGCTCTATAAGCTCATTGCGCGTCAGGTTGCACGCAATATGGGTATGACAGCGACGTTCCTCCCGAAGCCGTTCATGGGTATCAACGGCTCCGGCATGCACACGAACTTTTCACTCGGGAAGAACGGTAAGAACATCTTTTACGACCCGAAAGGGGAAGAAGGACTCTCCAAGATCGCATGGGACTTTATCCTGAAGATCTTGAATCATGCCCCGGAGATGTGCCTCGTCTTAAATTCCTCGGTGAACAGCTATCGACGATTGGACCCGCATTTCGAAGCTCCGAATCAGATCAAGGTTTCCGCTATTGATCGCGGCTCAATGATACGTATCCCGGTCGGCAACGAGAAGACCGCACGACTGGAAGTGCGCTCCGTTGCACCGGATGCGAATCCCTACCTCGTACTCTATACGCTCATTAAAACAGGTATGGATGGAACGAAGCTGAAGAAAGACGAGAACAAACGAGACCGGCTTCGATTCCTTCCGGACAATATTTACGATGCCATCGCGGGGATGAAGTCGAGCAAATTCATGACCGACGTGATGGGCGAGGAGAGTAAAGAAAAGTTTATTCGCTACAAGCAAATGGCGGCAGACCGGTCGCCGAAAGAACTCGGCACGACCGTAAAGCGTACCGAGGTTGTTTATCACCACGAAGTAACGAATCAATTATTATGGAACAGCTTCTAACTCCCGGGGCGCGTTCGCGGTTTCTATTGCACGTAGTGCTCTGGAGCGTGATCGGCCTTGTCATCGGATACCTTTCTGTTTTCTTTGCGGGAGCGTCCGCAGGTGAGTATGACGGGGCGCTTATCAATTCAGGTGACACCGCATGGATGCTTATGAGTGCTGCGCTCGTCATGCTCATGACACCCGCCGTCGGGTTCTTTTACGGCGGTATGGTTTCGTCGAAGAATGTCGTGTCGGTCCTGAAACAGTCGGTCATCATTCTGGCGCTCGTATCGGTGCAGTGGGTCGTCATCGGCTATACGCTCTCATTCGGAGGGGATGTAGGGGGAATCATCGGGAACCTGCAGTTCTTCGGACTACGCGATGTCGGGTTTGCGCCGAACGCTGATTACGCCGCAACAATTCCGCACCTGGTGTTTGTTATCTACCAGGCGATGTTCGCCATCGTTACACCGGCGCTCATCATTGGGGCGTTCGTCGGACGCATCAAATTCTCTACGCTTGTTGTATTCACGCTCTTGTGGACCACACTCGTGTACGACCCCATTGCCCACTCGGTGTGGGCGCTCGGCGGATGGCTTCGCGACCTCGGCGCGCTGGATTTCGCAGGAGGCACGGTGGTGCACATGAGCGCCGGTTTCTCGGCGCTTGCCGCGGCGATGCTCGTGGGGCGACGACTGGATGATTCGCATCCTACGCTGACAGCAAACAACGTACCGTTCGTAATTCTCGGAGCCATATTGCTCTGGTTCGGATGGTTCGGATTCAATGCCGGTTCCGCACTCGGTGCAGGAGTACTGGCGGCGAGCGCATTCGTTGTTACGAACACCGCGGCAGCGGCAGCGGCGCTCACCTGGATAGCACTTTCGTGGGCTGAAACAAAAAAGCCGTCTGCAATTTCCGGCTGCATCGGAGCGGTGTGCGGATTGGTTGCGATCACTCCTGCAGCAGGGTTCGTGGGACCGGTTGCATCGCTCGCGATCGGTGTCATTGCCGGCGTTGTGACCTACGTAGCGGTGTATCTGCGCAGCCGTAAGATCCGCATCGACGACACGCTCGATGTGTGGGCGGCGCACGGTATCGGCGGTCTCACCGGCGCGATATTGACCGGCGTATTTGCGGAAAAAGCGATAAACGCGGCAGGCCAGAACGGTGCGCTCTTCGGGAATCCGCATCAACTGTGGATCCAAATAGTAGCAGTTACAGTTACGGCTGCGTATTCCTTCCTCGCAACGTTCATCTTGCTGAAGGTAATATCGATGTTCATGCCGTTGCGCGTGAGCTCCATCGATGAAGAGGCGGGGCTGGACACCGCTACTCACGGTGAGACCGCGTACAGAATGTAGAAGGAGACCGGACATCTTCATCCACGCTACAGCGTACCTTCGGTACGCTGTTCGCGTATGTTTTCGCTGCGGAATCAACTCAGTGCACTCGCAACCGGTCTTGCAGCGATTCTTATTGCGGCGATTCCGGTGACCATTCAGATCGTGTAGCGTCATCTAATGCACGATACTTGTCATATATGCTCATATGTGGGGAAATACGAACTACGCATTGCCCTGGGGACAACGGGGGTTCCCTGGTATATAATTGGCGCGTCGAAACGTGCGCATAATTACTTATTTATAAAACCACCAAAACTGACTTTATATGGTACGAAAAGCTAATCCTGCCCTCCTGAAGCCGATGAATCTCTCGGAGGAACTTGAGGCTGTTGTAGGTAAGGGCCCGCTCCCTCGTTCACAGGTTGTGAAGAAGCTCTGGGAATACATCAAGAAGCATGATCTCCAGAATCCTGCTAACAAGCGCAACATTCTTGCTGACGACAAGCTTATGACCCTCTTCAAGAAGAAGGAAGTAACCATGTTCGAAATGACAAAGATCGTTTCGCCTCACATGAAGTAAAGCCGAAAGGCCGAAACGGAAAACGGCGACCCTCGCGGGTCGCCGTTTTCATTTGTGGCGGGCTTTTATATTCCGAATCTAGCTCGGAGCGCAGTTTCTATATCTTGCAGCCCGACCGGCTTCGTAAGATGGCCGTCACACCCGGAATCCAGTGCCTTTTTTCTGTCTTCGTCCTGACCGTAGCCGGTAAGTGCGACGATGAATGACTTGACATCAATCGAGCGAAGCCGCCGCGCAACCTCATAGCCCTCTATATCCGGTAGTCCGATGTCCAGAAGAATCGCATCATAGGTATCTGTGCCTCCCTTTTCCACTCCCTCTGAGCCCGAGAAGGCGAGCGTCGTTACGTGCCCGCGGAACGTGAGCAGGCGTCCGAGTGCCTCCGCACCCGCCTGGTTATCATCGACGATAAGGATCTCCAGCGAACGGGTTGAGCGTTCACGGACCGCACTCGCGGGTACTGCGGGCGTTACCGCAACGGGCGCCTCCACGGTCGGGAATTCGATCACAAATGTACTGCCGCGCCCAAGTCCCGCGGAAAGCGCACTGATCTTGCCTTCGTGTAGCTCGACCAGTTCTTTTGCGAGCGCCAGTCCCACCCCGACCCCGGAGGTGCCGTACTTCGTATTCGAAACCTGAATGAACGGTTCAAAGATGGTCTCCAGCATCTCGTGCTCGATGCCGGTGCCGTTGTCGCGAATGGTCACGATGGCTTTTGAGCCGATAGACTCGGCGCGAAACTCAATTTTTCCGCCTTCTGACGTGTACTTTGCCGCGTTATTAAGTACGTTCACCAGCACTTGCTCGATACGAATCGGGTCGGCGAAGAGATACGCATCCTGAGAAGGAAGGGACACCACAAGCTCGTGTTTGAATTTCTCGACCAGAGGACGCGCACTCTCCACCGACCGCTTCGCTATGTCGGACAGGCTCAGGTATTCCTTCTGCAGTTTCAGGCGTTTTTCCGACACACGAGACATGTCGAGTAGGTCATCGAGCAGTCGCCCCATCATTTGCAGGCGCTGTTCTGCGCCGGCTAAAATGATGGCCTCCTCCTCGTGAGGGTCGCGGCGCAAACGCAAGAGCTCAAGCGTCGAGAGCACCGGTGCAAGAGGGTTGCGCAATTCATGGGAGAGAATTGCAAGAAAGTCGCTCTTTGCGGAGTCTTGTTCGCTGATCTTCGTGACAGTGTTCTCCAATCTGCTTACGTGCGCCTGCAATTCTTCGGTCGCGGTACGTCGATCCTCTACTGCAGAAGAAAGGATAAGGAAGATGACGGCAAATATTTCAAGCAAAAGCTGAGTTTGGAAGAGCCATTGACCAAGTGCCAGGGATTCGGGTGCGTGCGTAAGGGCGCCTGAAATAGCGACCACGGATACCAGGAATAGTGCGAGCGCCGTGGAGCGTGGCGAAAAGCGTAGTGCTATCCAAAAAAACGGCGGAAGCATGAAATACACGAGGGGTATGCCGAGAAGCATTCCCGTCGAAGTCCAAAATTGAATATACGCAACGACGACTGCGGCAACGATAGCGATGGTGTGCTCGACCATGCGCTCGGGCCTGATGCGACGGTCTTGCATGTACCCCGTAATAAAGGGCGTCAGTATGAAGACGCTCAAAACTCCGCCCGACCACAGCGTTCGCCACAGATCACCCGGATTATCAACGAGCGGTCCGAACGTTTGCCTGATGATATAGATCGTCGTCGGAACAACCGCAGACATAACGAGACCAACTCCGAAAAGGAGAAGCGTGTCGCGGAGACGAGAGAGATACGGCCGAAATTCAAACAGACGAAAGAGGTATGCGCCGGCGAATGCTTGCAGTGCATTTCCGAAGGTCGAGGCGAGCACAAGCTGTACCGGGGCACCGCTGCTCGCTGAAACGACGAACGCGGCGAGCGCTATTGAAGAGATCATTCGGTTGCCCCAGAGGAATACCGCTGCGAGCGCCACACCGGTCGGCGGCCAAAAGAGGGCGGGCGCGGTGCCGAGGTCGCTGTAGAGGAATTGACCCAGTTTTGCGCTGATGAGGAAGGTGAGAAAAGTGAGGGTCCAGTAGCCTAAATCAACCCTGTGGGGCAGAAAAGAACGCAGTCCGATGATCGACTTGTTCATATATAGTGACCCCTTTCGAGGGGGTCACTATACCAGGGGGAGCCACTGGATAGCCCCCCTGATTTATTGTGTGCTTGTAGCCCCTGAATCAGCCGGTGGGGTGTCCGAGAGTACGGGCTCGATGTTGCTCACATCGGGCACCTGCGGTTCCTCTTCGACGGTCGTCGGTGTTTCGGGCAGGGTGGTCTCTGCAGAAGTCGTTGCGGCTGTCGTGGTTGCGGTATCCGGAATGGTTCCGGGTTTTTGTATGCGTGTCAGGTAATACCATGTACCGACAGCGCCGAGGAGCACACCGAGTATAACGCCGAGAACGAGTGGGCGCAGATTCGAAGGGGTATCCTGCGGCGGCGCGACTTCGAGTGCCGCTGCAGAAGGGAATACGACCGGTTCTTTTTTTACAGGAGCGCCTTCCGCTGCGATCTCTGCGGAGTTGGCGGGCGTTGAAGATACGAAAAGCAGACACACTGAATTGATACGGTAGTAGGGTGCATCTCCCGCTATCACGTACCCTAAGTGGCACTTACATTTCTTGCAGCGTATCTCGACTTTGTCGTCGGGTCCGCTCTCACTTTTGAATTGCAGGTCACGCTCGCTGAGCGGTTTTTTGAATGACGGCCAGCCGGTCTTTGAATCAAACTTGTCGTCCGAGGAAAAGAGCGGGGTGGCGCAGGCAGCGCAACGGTACACGCCGGCTTCGAAGTGGTCCCAAAAACTGCCGAAATAGGGCGGTTCGGTGACTCGGTGAAGCATGACGCTCACCTGAGCGGGCGAAAGTTTATTTTTGAGGTCGCTTTCTTTCATCCCGTTAGAAATAGAACGCGAACGACATGTCGTCGAACTCTATTTTGCTATGGTGTATAAGATCGGCCCGGTATGTCTCCAGAAGAGCGCGTTCGCGATTTCTAACGGGATTCATGCGGAGTAGTATACATTGCAGCCATAAAGTTTCGAATTCATCATATATCGGTCGCTCACTTTACAGTCGCGCTATGCGGAGTACCATCAGGCATATGCAAGGTATCGCCCTGGTACAGAAACCGGAAGGACAAACACCCCTGCAGGCCCTTGAAGCCTACCGTCACGTGCAGGGCATCGACCGATCCGTACCGATAACCTATGCCGGACGGCTCGACCCGATGGCAAGCGGACAATTACTCTTACTTATCGGAGAGACGTGTAAGCAGCGCGATTCCTACACAGGGCACGATAAGGAGTATGAATTTGAAATACTTTTCGGCGCAGCCACTGACACCGGCGACGTGCTCGGACTTATCACAGAATACTCCGCGATCCAGCCGGCCGTACCGTTTGACGAAATAATTCGGGAGGGTAGCAACACGCTGCCGTACCCGGCGTTCTCTTCAAAAACAGTCGGCGGTGTTCCTTTGTTCCGCCTCGCACTCGAAGACAGATTGCGCGATATTCGAGTGCCGACGCGCGACATGACCGTAAAAGAAGCCGCGTTCATCGGCTCTCGCACTATGACGGGTATCGTGCTGCGTGCAGAAGCACTGCGTCGTGTCGGGCAGCTCACATACGACGAGCACGGACCGTCGAGGAACGACTTCCGTGAGGACAAGGTGCTTGCTTCGTGGAACGACTTCCCGGACGGTGTATACACGCTCGCGCGTTACCGTGTACGCGTCACGGGGGGTACGTATATTCGCTCGATCGTCGACGAAGCCTCGCGCAGAATGAAGCTCCCTGCACTCGCGTACTCCATCAAGCGCACTCGTATCATCGGGCTTACCGAGCGGATGCACGTTGTTCCGAGCACATCGCCGTTCACGAATTGATATAAAAAAATAGCCTACTCCCGTTCACGCGGTTTCGGCTTTTTAGGGGGTTAGCACTCAGTGCAGATCTTGGACTACGCTGCCTTTGCCGGCGGCTTGAACAACTGCTCGCCGCAGCTTGATCGAACTGCGTAACCGTACGGCGCAGGTGTGATCTTCGCGTCAGCGAAGGCCTTGACTGCCTTGTCAGCGGCCGCTGCGATGCCGGCATCTTGGCTTGCGGCGTACGATTGACCTGCACGCAGCACAACGAGCTTTGCGGCGCTGTCCGGTGCTGCCTGATAGATCTGCGCGCAGACCAGAGCGGCACTCGCGTCAACGGCCGATTGACTTGCCTGCTTCGCCGCGAGCGTTGCGTTGCTGTCGAGCATATAGCCCGGATACCATTGTCCGGCGACTGCAATCAGCACCATTCCGGCGAGAGCACTTTTCCACACCACCCCGAGGGTGGCCTTCTGAGACTCAGAGATCTGCATCGTCGTTTCCTCCTCAAGCAGGGAAGGGTTCCCCTGCAACACAATAAACAGTATCACCGCCGGGGATTATAGATAGCAGGGCATCAGGAAGTCTGTTTCTCGCGTTTCTTCGCGCATTTCGAGCACATACACCCCTTTGGCTTGATGTGTGCTTCGAAGTACTCGGTGTCGTAGTCGTAGTTGAGCTCCTCACCGGCCTTTATATTTTTGAGTGCGAAAATGTAGATACGGCGGTCTTTGAGTTCGACGTCGCAATTCGGCACACACGAATGGTTGATGAATCGGGCACGGTTCTCCGGAATATTTCCGTCGATCATTGTCTTTGAGCTTGTCCAAAAAAAGTATTTGCCGTCTTTATCCTGCTCGGCAACGGTGAGCTTCCGGCCCGTATACTCGATGATGCAGGAACCGCGCGGAATATCTTCGCCGGCAAACATGCCTCTGCCTCCGCTCTTCGACCGGCGGACGTCCAATTTGAAATTGCCCGGCTGAAACCGGCGTCGGATCTTTTTCATACTA
>CAYQQI010000018.1:0-18497 GCA_964419595.1 uncultured Candidatus Saccharibacteria bacterium | reverse complement strand
GGTCGATACCAAACGAAATGGCCCGGACGAATTCCTGGCCATGGAGTGTGTGCAATCTACACCACAAGCTATTTGTTCTGGTCGCTGAAGACCGGAGCTTTTTTCAGTGCTTCCGGCGTCGACTGCAGCGTGAAGTTGTCGATGTACTTCGAGTCGTCGAGCGTGCGACTGAACGAGCCGGCGCTGACGGCGGCGTACGTGCCGCCAAACCTCAAGAACGTGTCGTGCCTCACGATGTAGGCATGGACGGTGCTGTCCTTGTTCATAATCATGCCCTGGACGATGCCGAGGGTATTCGACTTCGTGTCCTGCAAGGTAATGCCGCCCTTGCGAAGCCGAATGATCCACTGGCCGGGTTCCGTTTTCGTGTAGTACACGGGAGCTGCCGGAGGCGCAGTTTGCGCATTGGCAGGCAGTATGCCGAGCAGCAGAACAATCAGTCCGACATGGGCCATGAACTTTGTGACACGCATTGTTGGCCTCCTTGAATCGCCCTGAAGCGAGCGCGGCCCTCATTAAACATTCCGTGGCAATGCGGTCAAGCTCCCTCTTGTAATTACCGATATTTTGGGGTATTCTGCCGCGACATGAAAAAGGATCTGCACCCGGAAGACTATCGTATGGTCATCTTCGAAGACGTAACTTCGGGGAAGCGTTTTCTCATTGGTTCCACCATCGCGACCGAAAAGACCGACAAGTGGTCTAAAGCCGACGCAGACGGCTCGCCCGGCCACCAGGGTGGCTTAGGGGAGATCGGCAAACAATACCCGGTATTCCAGGTAGAAATCTCCAGTGCCTCGCACCCGTTCTACACCGGCACCTCGAAGACCATCGACACCGCAGGCCGCGTTGAGAAGTTCAAGCAGCGCATCGCGAAGAAAGCGAAATAACGACTCTATAACAGCAGAGGCCCGCGAAGCGGGCCTCTGCTGTATGTTTCAATTACCTGTATGACAGATAACACCTTCGACCCGAAAGACTACGCGGATGATCCGCGGGTTTCGTATTTGATCGTGGAGTGGAATCGCCTCTCGCAGTCTGAAAAGGATGCCGAAGAGTTGGTAGAGGTGGACCCGGCCATGAAAGAGCTTGCCGAGAAAGAGTTGAGCGATATCGAAGCGCAGAAGGAGAGTCTGATGAAGCAAATCGAGCAGATCGTGGGAAATCCGAATGAGCGTGAATGGCCGAACGAAATTGTGCTCGAAGTTCGCGCGGGTGTTGGAGGCGACGAAGCCTCGCTCTTTGCAGAAGAGCTTGCACGTGCGTACCTGCGTTATGCGGAGAGCAAAGGATGGAAATTCAAATCGCTCGATGAGAGCCGCAGCGCACAGGGCGGGTACAAAGAAGCCCAATTCGAAATAAAGGGACTCGATGTATATCGCGAATTGCAGTGGGAGACAGGCGTGCATCGCGTGCAGCGTGTGCCGGCCACGGAGAAAGCAGGGCGCATTCACACCTCCACCGCATCGGTGGCGATCATGCCGCTCTACAAGCGCACAAAAATTGTTATCAACCCGGCTGATCTCGAGCGGGAAACCTCGCGCTCGGGCGGTGCAGGCGGACAGAACGTGAACAAAGTGGAAACGGCAGTGCGCCTCATTCACAAGCCGACCGGCATCGACGTTCGCTCTACTTCGGAGCGAAGCCAGAACGCCAACCACGAAAAAGCCTTGCAGCTTCTCACGTCGCGATTACAGCAGATGCAGGACGAAGCCGAGGCGCGTGATCGTGCGGCAGACCGAAAAGCCCAGGTAGGAACGGGCGACCGCTCCGAGAAAATTCGTACCTACAACTTCCCTCAGGACCGTGTGACCGACCACCGCATCAAAGAAAGCTGGTCGAATATCGAAGCAATAATGGAAGGCCGACTCGGCCCCATCCTCGAAGCGCTCGCGAAAGCGGAAGGCCTGCCTGCGCAGGCAGGCGGTGAAGGTACGATGGGAGACGAAGAATAATCCCCACCGGCGTATTATCTGCACGCATCGCGTGCTCTAATTGTTTGTATTGATATGACATGTCCTTCTTGCGGTAAACCTGCTGCGCCCGGCGCAATCACATGCGTGCATTGCCATACACTGCTCACACAGGTACACACCGGTGCGCAACCGGCGGGTTCATCGCAAGACCGTCAGATCCCATTGACACCCACTGAGCCGGTACAACCGGCCACGGCTCAGGTGGTTGCACCCGCACAGAAAAAATCGACCACAAAGGTCGTGATGATTGTTCTAGTGGTCGGTATCCTCTGCCTGGTCGTTATACCGATGGTCCTCGGAGTCTTTACGGAAGCCGTGCGGTCCGCTCGGCAAAAGGCCGTGGAATCGGCTGCCCAGACCCCGTAAAGCCTCTTGTATTGCTAAAATAGCCCTGGTTTGTTAGTATCCCAGAACGCCGGTGAAGCCGGCATTTCATTTGTAATCTATGTCAGCAAGCGATATTAAGACTCTCTTTGAAGCCGGCGCGCATTTCGGTTTTCCTCGCGCACGCCGTCACCCCACCGCAGCGCCTTACATTTTCTCTACCAAAGACCGAACCGACATTTTCGACCTCGAACTCACCGAACAGCGCCTCGAAACCGCCAAGGCATTCGTATCCGCACTTTCCGGCACCGGCAAGCAGATTCTCTTTGTCGGCGGTAAGAACGAAGCGATCTCGACCGTAGAGAGCCTCGCAACACAGATCGGCATGCCCTACGTGGCAGGACGCTGGATCGGCGGCACACTCACGAATTTCAAGAACATCCGCAAGCGCCTCGAGCGCCTCGAGAAGCTCATGAAAGAGCGCGAAGCAGGTGAACTGGACAAGTACACCAAGCGCGAGCGCCTCATGATCGATCGCGAGATTGATGAGTTGACCGCGCGCTTCGGCGGACTCATTTCCATGACCGATCTTCCGGGCGCACTCTTTGTGGTTGATTCCCGCCACGAATTCACCGCGGTTGCAGAAGCAAATCAGCTCAAAATTCCGGTTGTCGGACTTGCGAGCTCGGACTGCGACTTTTCGCTCGTGCAGTATCCCATTCCCGCAAACGACACCTCGGTCCGCTCCATTCGCTTGTTTGCTGAGGAAGTTGCTGCTGCGATTTCCGAAGGTAAGAAGGCTCCCGCGAAGACAACAGTGTAGCGAGGCTGATACAGCCGCACCTTTGAAGCGGCGGTAAGCCGTTTTTTTCGTTCAGAAAATTAATAACGTATAATACAAATTGTATGGCAGAAATCACAACAGAACAGATCAAGGCGCTCCGCGACGAAACAGGAATCTCGGTAATGCAGGTTAAAAAGGCACTCGAAGAGGCAGGCGGCGACGTAGAGAAGGCAAAGGTAATTCTTCGCAAAACATCCGCAGCAATTGCGAGCAAAAAAGGAGACCGAGAATTGGGCGCCGGTATCGCTGCGGCATACGTGCACGCAGGCGGCACAGTGGTAGCGGCGGTTGTACTTGGGTGCGAGACCGACTTCGTATCGAAGAATGAGGATTTCGGAAAGCTTGCCTACGACATCGCAATGCACGTGGCTGCTATGAAGCCGGTGTTCAAGAGCAAGGATGACGTGACCGAAGACAATATTCGTGCAGCGCGCGAAGTGTTCACCACCGAAGCGGCTAATGTGCCGGATGCAAAGAAAGAGATCGCCATCCAGGGCAAGCTCGATGCATACATTGCTGAGCGCGCACTCTTGGAGCAGCCGTTCGTAAAAAACGGAGACATGACCATTCGCGAACTCCTTGCCCAGGCTGTGCAGAAGTTCGGTGAGCGCGTGGAAGTGGTTCGCTTTGAGCGCCTCTCGGTTAAATAAATTATGATGTTCGCTGCGATCGTATTTTTCGTATCGCTCGCACTCATCGTGATTCTTTTTGTGGTGCGCCATTTCGAGGAGCGCCGCGGACGAAAGTTTGCACAAAACGCTCGGCAGCTCGCCGATAACGCGGCACTGAATCTGAAAGACGCACTCGACGAGACTCGTGTGCACATGGAGAAGCTCCCGCCGGAAGTAGCGCATCAGGGGATGAAAGTTGCGCATAAGGGCGCGCTCGGCGCTGCAGGGATAGCTCGCACGCTCGAAGAGCAGGCGCACCGCTTTGCCGACTTCGTAGCCTCGAAGCGCAATTTCGAGCGCCGCGAGACAAAGTCGGAGTTTTTGAAGGGCGTGAGTGACTTCCGCAATGACGGAAGTGAAGTCGATGAATCGAAGGATTCATAGTATTGTCGTGCGTACCAAGCCGCTTTAGCTCAGTTGGTAGAGCAACGCTTTTGTAAAGCGAAGGTCTCCGGTTCGAGTCCGGAAAGCGGCTCCAAGTGAACGTAGTGAACGCGAAGGCGCTTTCCGGGAGGGGGTCGGGGAACGGTAGTTCCCCGTGGAGGAAGGCAGGTCGTACTCGGCCGTTGGAAAACCGTGGGTTTCCAAGGAGGAATGCGGCTCCCGTCAGATAAATCACAACATCAAGAGCACGAGCCGGCCTTTCTTTTTTGTGCACGCTTTCCGGACTCGAACTCGAAGGGGGTCGGGGAAACTGTAGTTTCCCCGTGGAGGAAGGATTGGGAAAACCGTGGGTTTCCCAGAGGTTCTTGTCCGGAATGTATTAGTTTCCCGTGGAGAAAGGCGGGCGGTACTGTGACAACGCGGAATTCCCGTGTTACTTTGCCGACTGCGAGAACGTGGAGCATTCGATGCAGAAGCGAAAGAATATCCTGCACAATCAACCCCCTGCAGAGTCGTTCGCCCAGTTTACGAGTTCCGGAGCACGGGCGATCGTGGAGACGCCGGACGGCACAGTATTCTCTTTTGACCGCGGTCGGCCAAAAGGGCACCGCTTCAAGAAGGAGCGGAAGGGATTTGATCAAACGGATTGGTTACGACCGGGTGCGATCCAGTTCCGGCCTGCAGGGAAATTTCCGTTCGTCGATCTCGAGGAACACCTCGAAGGACTCTAACAGCGACTCGCCACATGGCGACAGTACAAACGAACAGCCGGGCAGAAGTGCCCGGCTAAAGTATTTCTTAATATTATTTCTTCTTCGTCGTAGTCGCAGCAGTGCTCGTGGCCTGCTTGAGTGTGGCGAGTTCGGGGAGCACCTGCTCGATGTCGTCCATGGTGTGCAATCCGTAGTACACCTCGTTATTTATCACGAGTGCCGGCATTTCGTTGCGAATGTTGTTGATGTCGACGAGTGTGCGGAGTGCAGGGTTCGTGAGATTGTAGTCGAACGAGTAGATGCGCAGCGTAGGGTATTTTTGTGCGAGCCCGGTGAGCACATAGCCCTGCTGTTCGCAGTTCTTGCAGTCTCCCGCGTTGGAATAGAAATACAGAATGAACACGGGCTTCAATTTGCACTTGTCGGCTACCTTCTGCATGAGCAAGAGGTCTTTGATCTGGAGCAGCGTGTAGTAGCGCTTCAGGCCCATCAATTCATCTTCGTTCACCTGCGATTGTGATTCCAAGTAGGAGAGGCGCTGCGCGAGCGGCTGAATTTCGGTGGAGAGCACGGAGTTCTCCGAGATGTCGCGGCACGAGTGCTCGGCAAGCAAGTCGAACTGAGTTTCGAGCGAGAGAATGTCGATAGAAATTTTATCCTGTGTGGCCTGAATATCCACCACGCGGCGGTTGTTGAAGTAGTTCGAGGCGTAGAGCGCGGTCGCAAAAATAAATGCAGTGATAAGGAATGCGACCACGTAGCTCGAGAGCCTCGCGGCGCGTGTGTTTACAACTGGGTCTTCCATATGATTACTTCCAGCGTACTCCAGTTTTAAACGCAGCGCGAACTACAGCGGTGCCAAGCCAGAGCGGAGCGAGGAAGCTGTAGAAGAGCAGGAAGAGCGGGGTGGATTTGGGCGGTTTGGAGCTACCGGTGCCGATCATGGAACCGATAGAGATAAGGGTGAGAATGAGTGCAACGGAAACCCACACCAAAAACCACAGCGCGCTCGTGTTCACGTAAAAGAGGTCGAACGACATATGGGGAACGCGCACGCCGCCGTAGTAGACGCGCTCTACCACCTGCACAAGTTCTTTAATGGCGTAGAAGCCGATACGAAGAAAGAAATAGATACCGGTGAATATGGAGATGATGGCGGTGGGAAGCACAATGAGCCCCAGGTTGCCGTATTTTTTGTTACCGATGAGGTAGTAGTAGTCGATTGCATTGCGAAGCCAGCCGTAGGTCCAGCGCACGCGCTGTCGGAAAAGCTTTCTGATAGTGCGAGGCGTTGCAGTGTGCACCACCGCTTTCGGCGCGTTGGCAATTAAGTGGCCGGCAATTTGAATGCGGAGCGCGAGTTCCATGTCTTCGGTCGAGTGGCCGTCGCGCCAGCCGCCGAGTTCGCGGAGTACCGTTGCGCGAAAGAACGAGAACGGCCCGGGGGTGATGAACACGCTCCCGATAGCGGCAAATATCCAGCGATTAAATATTGAGAGGCGGTATTCTACGTTCTGCATGTGCTGCAGCATAGTTTCCGGATTGCGCACATGAATGCCCGGCGTGACTGCCGCTATCTTTTCGTTCAAGAATATCGGCACTATCTTTTTCAGTGCGTCGTGCTCCACCACGGAATCCGCATCCAAGCAGCCTATGATAGCGGCGCTCGTGTGACCGAGCGCAAAGTTCATGGCGGTGTGTTTGCCGCCGTTTTCTTTGTGGAATATTTTTACGCGCGAGTCGGTGGCGAATTCTTGCACATTTGCGAGTGTTTTGTCGGTCGAACCGTCGTCTACCACAATGATCTCAAGTTTGCTTGCGGGGTAATCCAGCGAGAGCAGCGAGTTCATGGTGAGCTGCACGGTGTTCTCTTCGTTGAAGCAGGGCACAACCACTGCCACGGTGGGGAGCGCGCTCTCGGCAATGGGGGGCACTGCGGTGGCCGTAACCTTGGTAAAGCGGCGCTCCAGGTAGGCCAATAACAAAAAGACCTCAAAATAGAGGGAAATGAAGAGGAGGGTATACATGATCCCTTCGCCGAACATAGTTCGATATTATGCCAGAAAATCAGGGTTTTTCCAACCCCTCGGCTCGACCGATGCCTTCAAAAGGCACGCGTTTCCGCCTGCTGGCGGAACTGCTCTTCTCGCCCCCGTCGCGGCTGTGAAGGGCCTTTTTCACGCATACGGTCTCGCCTCGGTGCGCTCTGCTCGCTTCTATGTGTCATGGGCTATACTGGCCCAGATGGAGAAGGGTCATTTACATCCTATTTCACACCTCATTCGGGAAGCAAGCCGGATATTTGAGGGTATGGGCTTTACCTTTGCCGAAGGCCCGCTCCTCGAGAGCGAGCACTACAACTTCGACATGCTCAATTTCCCCAAAGACCATCCTGCGCGCGACATGCAGGACACGTTCTTTATAAAGGACCAGCCCGGCATGGTGCTTCGCACGCACACATCAAATGTGCAGGGGCGCTACATGGAGAAGATGGTGAAGGATGGAGTGCAGCCGCCGTATCGCGTTATTGTGCCCGGCAAAGTATTTCGCAACGAAGCCACCGACATGACACACGAGGCGGAATTCTTCCAGATCGAAGGATTGGTGGTGGGAGAAGGCGTAACACTCGCGCATTTAAAAGGCACGCTCGCACGGTTTTTCCGCGAACTGTTTCAGGGCGCATCGGTGGAAATTCGTTTCCGCCCGAGCTTCTTTCCGTTCACGGAACCCTCGGTTGAAGTAGACATGCGATTGGTGGGCGCAGATGTGCCCGATAAATTGCGCGATAAATGGATAGAAATGATGGGCGCGGGCATGGTGCATCCGAATGTGCTGAAGAACGCCGGGCTTGACCCCGAAAAGTATCAGGGATTCGCATTCGGTATGGGGCTGGATCGCCTGGCGCTTTTGCGATGGGGGATCGACGACGTGCGTTTAATGCACTCGGCTGACCTGCGATTCATCAATCAGTTTTAGACCGTTAGAGATGTATGATCGAAAGAATCAAGAAAAACAAGCCAGAGGAGATCCGATACGCGGGAAATGTGCCGCTTGAAACCCTGCGCGACGTGCCGGTCAATCCGCGGGAGTTTCCACTGCCGCTCCGTAATGCCATCGACCACTTGAGCGCATCACAGGGTCCGATTTTTTCCGATTTTGGTTATCCGGATGAGGATATTACGGATGTGATGCTGGAAACTACCGATCCGAGTGAGAAGCTCTACCTCGCAGTCCGAATACTAAAAGACAACAATTCCGTGAGTGGGCTTGCAGTGAACGAGACTTCGCAATACAACGAATTTTATACCAACGATTCGGACAACGAAACATTCGTCGAGATCACGATACCCACCGCCGGTCGTGAATCGGTGGAACTGATAACGCGTCGCATGGATGCGGTGAATGAGCTTTCAAAGACCCGGTGTTTTTCCACGCTCTATTCCTCTGTCAATCCTCACCACGAGGCTCTGCAGGTGTGGAGAGAACTGGAGGCGCAAGGCAAGGCACGTAAGCGTGTTATGCAAAGCGGCGAGACACGATACTTTATGCTATGAAAATTTCACGAGCCTGGCTCCAGACATATTTCGACAAACCGCTCCCCGACGCGGACACGCTTTCACACGCACTCACATTCCATGCGTTCGAGATCGACGGTGTAGAAAAAGTAGGGAACGACGACGTGCTCGACGTAAAGATAACCGCAAACCGCGGTCACGATTGCTTGTCGCATCGCGGTATCGCAAAAGAAGTTTCTGCCATCCTCGATGTGCCGATGAAACAAGATCCGCTGAAGTTGCAGGTATTGCTTGAGCCGAGAACAGATATGGTGCCGGTTCGCATTTCGGAGCCAGCGCTCTGTTCGCGATTCACAGCCGGCTACATCAAGGGGGTAACAGTGGGTGAGTCACCGGAGTGGTTGAAGAGCGCACTTGAATCAATAGGTCAGCGCTCAATCAACAACGTGGTGGATGCGACCAATTATGTGATGTTCAACCTCGGGCAACCGCTGCATGCATTCGACGCTGGAAAACTTACGGCCACGGAGGGGAAATATGCACTCGAAGTGCGCAAAGCCAAACCGGGTGAGCAGATAACCGCGCTCGATAACAAAGTGTATGAATTGAACGAGACGATGCTTGTTGTGGGAGATGCGAATGCGGGAGTTCCCGCAGGCATTGCAGGCGTGAAGGGCGGGTTGCCCGCCGCGGTGGATGTAAATACGCACGACATCATTATCGAGGCGGCAAATTTTAACGGTGTGTCCGTTCGTAAGACCGCCGCCGCGCTCAAGCTCCGCACCGATGCCTCCGCACGGTTCGAACAAGTACTTTCACCGGAGTATGCCGCGCACGGCATGCGCGCCGTTGCAGCGCTTATCCAAGAGCTTGCAGGCGGCGAGCTCGTAGGGTTTGTCGACGAGTATCCGATGCCGCAGAAAATAGATGCGGTTTCGGTGACTGTTTCAAAAGTGAATGCGGTACTCGGTACGAATATTCCGCAGAGTGAGATGGAGCAAGCGCTTACTCGCCTCGACCTCTCTCATATGAGTGCAGGCGAAACGCTCACGGTCACACCGCGATTTGAGCGACTCGATCTTGAGATAGCCGACGACTTGGTGGAAGAGATAGGCCGCATTATAGGTTACGACAAAGTGCCGGAGACGGAATTGCCTCCCATGAGCGCGAAGCCCGAAGTGAACGAGAATTTTGCGCGTATCGAATACGCACGCGAACACATGACCGCCGAGGGCTACTCCGAGGTGTACACATCTGTCTTTACCGACACGGGTGACGTGCAGGTGCAGAACAAAGTGGGTGGCGATAAGCCGTATTTGCGCACGAGCATAGTCCCGGGTATTTCTGAGGCGCTTGAGCGCAATGTGCGTATCAAAGACGGACTGGGACTCAAAAAAGTGAAACTGTTCGAGATCGGTACCGTTTGGACCAAAGACGGAGAACAGTTGCGTGTAGCAACTGCCGAAGAGAAAGGGGAGATAAAAGAGTATGCGCTCTCAGATATTCCTGCGCCTGCGGAATATCCGAAAGGTGAGGGTTCGAAACTTTTGCGATACAAAACATTCTCGCGCTACCCGTTCATCGTGCGCGATGTCGCTATGTGGGTGCCTACGGGCACCACAGCGGAGAGCGTGCTTGAACTACTGCGTGCTCGCGGTGGGGAATTGCTCGTGCGAACGGAATTGTTCGACACATTCGTAAAAGGCGAGCGCACCTCGCTCGCATTCCGCCTGGTGTTTCAATCATTCGATAAAACGCTCACCGACGAAGAAGTGAACGCCGTTATGTCGGGAGTTACCTCAGCGCTCAGCGATATGGGGTTTGAGATCCGTTAAAAGCAAAAGGCCCTCGCAAGGCGGGGGCCTTTTTTGTCAGGGAGCTGAGGCAAGCAGCGCTTTGCATTGTCGCCAAAACGTGCGAGCTTCCGCGTTCGGCATCTCCAGGGTCCCGGCGTAGGGATACCCGCCATGTGTCTGCACCCATGCATCGATCGATTCGGACTGCAGCGGGTCCCCGTATTCCGTGACAATGGAGATCTGCCATCCGAATATCTCAAACGAATCCGACGTGCGCCATTTATGGAATTCGAACGTTGCGAGTTCCGTGATACACGTTTTGTCGCGGGCGAGGTCCGCTGCGAGTGCACACGCGGATGCGCACGGACCGTCAATAATGAGCAATCCTTTTTCTTCGGTATTGATGACCGCTCCCGCGAGCAGGAACGGTTCCATGGCACCGCCTTCACTCTCCGTTATCCGGCATATTGGGTAGCGACAAGTGTCACCGAAGACGTAGGCGATCAGCGCGTGCCGCTGCTCCATGGACAGCTCTCCCGCGGATGAGCTCAGCGCCATATTCACGAATGTTGCTTCACTCTCTTGTGCATCCTTGTCCGCAGGTTGAACCGTGATGATCTCACCCTCTATGCCGACCCATACTGCCAGCGAGGCCATTACCATGCAGTCCACGATGATGAGAATAATGAACAGAACGGCACGCATTGCGTAACCTCGCTGTTGTTTCCTCTGAGCAATCTATCGGAGCACCGCGCTACGTGCAATCAAAAAGCAAGAGGCCCCCGCTTCGCGGGGGCCTGCTTTTGAATCGGCACGCGTTACCGTGGTGCAGCGCTCGCGTACGTTTTGGGCTGTGCGAGGCAGGGCCGATACATGCGCTGTAGTGTTCTGCCTTGCAAGAAGATCATGCGGTTTGTGAGTCCGCCACGCTGCAAAATCCAGCGCTTCACCGGAGCGGGATACATGGAAAACAGCATCCGCGTCGCTTCGGTGTTGGTAACGGCGCGACCGTTCGCTCCGAAATCCCATGCGGCGTGGAAGCCGAGATTCGCCGCAGATGTCACGCAAATCTTATCGTGTTCCACGGCACCGAGCACGATGGTGCACGCCAAAGCGCACAGACCGTCGATGATGACCAATGCACCGGAGGTGCGAAGCCCCTGGTACTTGTCGACGTAGGTCCCGATGCGGCCGCCGCGGTCATCCGCGATGCGAACCACCTGCGAATGTGCAAAAGTCGGTGCGAATATCAAAAACAGAAATGCGACAGAGATGCAGCGAATGGACATCGACTACTCCTCACGCGAAGGGCGAGCGATATTGCTCTCTAGAAATACTATAAGCGCCGCCGTATGAATGCAAACAGAATGCAAACAAAAAACCCATCGCAGCGGATGGGTCTTCTTGTTCAACGATAGGCGAGGGTCAGACGGCCTCATGCGAGACGGTTGCATCCTGGCAATCGACGCTGTCACGAATGACTTGTTCCTTGAACAGCCCGAACAGATTTCGAGCCCCGTCGTAGGAGCACGAAAGGTACGCGCTCTTCTCGAGTACGGAATCAGGCGTTTTCGGCAATGGCTCGTCCTGCTTCACCGCGATAACCACGGTGTATTTTGCGCAGAACAGGGTCTTGGACGACCACTTTTTGACGCCGCTGATAAGCACCCGTTTCTGTTGCGTGTCGACGTCGCAGTAGGTCCAGCGCGTCTCCACGTCCGACTGGAAGTATCCCCAGCCAAGCACCCCGGCACATCCCGCCATGATGCCCGTGACGGTATTCACGATGACGGTGTAGGTGAACACCTTCCTCCACAGTTTCCGCAGTCCTCGCATAGGTCCTCCTCCAGAGGCATAACAGGGCTCTCATGGCCCTCCTAAAACAACTCTATACCTGTCCTGTCCAGGTAGGCAAGGGGCTCGTTTTTTCCACCCCGTTAGAAATAGGAAGCAGCACTTCCCGACTACGTCTTCTATGGCCTCAACGTCTCAAATGTGCCTCTATTAAGCCATGTTTAGGCATGTTTTCAGCTTCCGAAATTTCTAACGGGGTGATATACTCAAACGACTAAAATATGGCTGAAAAGAAAGGTCAATCGGCGAAAAAGACAGGCTCCTACGGAGCCGCTGATATTACAGTATTGGAAGGGCTGGAAGCGGTCCGTCGCCGACCGGGCATGTATATCGGGACCACCGGTCCCGACGGTTTGCACCATCTTATTTGGGAAATTTTTGATAACTCACGCGACGAAGCGATGGGTGGTTTTGCAAACGACATCGAAATAGCGCTCTTGCCGGATAACATGGTGCGCGTCGTAGACAACGGCCGCGGTATTCCTGTCGACATCCATCCGAAAACAAAAGTGTCCGCGCTCGAAACAATTATGACCACGCTGCATGCCGGCGGAAAGTTCGGCGGCGAGGGATACAAAGTATCCGGCGGCTTGCACGGAGTCGGCGCCTCAGTTGTGAACGCGCTTTCCACCTACGCGCGCGTCGAAGTGCACCGCGACGGCGCAAGCCATATGCAGGAATACAAGAACGGCGGCAAAGCCATCGCAAAGGTAAAGAAGATCGGCGCTTCTAAATTCCACGGCACCATCACCGTGTTCCAGGCCGACCCGTCCATATTTCAGGTCATCGAATACAACTGGGACCGCATCGTTTCGCACATGCGCCAGCAGGCCTACCTCGTAAAGGGGCTTCGCGTGGCGATGTACGACCTTCGGCAGGCAGGAAAAGTGCCGCACGCAGACGTGATATACCTGCGCGAGCTTGGGCTCGATGCGCCGAGCTTCTCCTTCTACTTCGAAGGCGGTTTGCGCTCGCTCGTCGGATTCCAGAACCATCACCTCGAGCCCGTGCACAAGACGATTTTCTATGTGGAGAAAGAGCAGGACGGTGTGCAGGTAGAAGTTGCACTGCAATACGTAGACGATATTTCCTCCCGTATCTCCGCGTTCGCCAACAACATTTACACCGCAGAGGGAGGTACACACATTACCGGTTTTAAGACTGCCCTCACGCGCACGCTGAATGCAAAGAACGGGGGAGGGAAAGATAGCGACAGCTTTACGGGCGACGACGTGCTCGAAGGACTGACTGCCGTTGTTTCCGTAAAGCTTGCGGAAATTCAATTCGAAGGACAAACAAAAGGAAAGCTCGGTTCCATGGAGGCGCGCGGCGCGACCGAAGCAATTTTCGGCGAAGCATTCAATACATTCCTCGAAGAGCACCCCGAAGAGGCGCGAGCGATAATCGGCAAGATCACGCTCGCCATGAAGGCGCGCAAGGCCGCAAAAGCTGCCAAGGATTCGATCCTGCGCAAGGGAGCGCTCGACGGCATGACACTGCCGGGCAAACTTGCCGATTGCCAGAGCAAATCGGCGGAAGAGTCTGAGATATTTATTGTGGAGGGAGACTCCGCTGGCGGCACCGCAAAGATGGGGCGCGACCGTCGCATTCAGGCGGTCTTACCGCTTCGCGGGAAGATATTGAATATAGAGCGCGCACGATTGGATAAAATGCTCGCTTCCGAGCAGATAAAGAATCTTGTGGTTGCCATGGGAACTGCGATCGGCGATATTTTCGACCTCTCAAAACTGCGCTACCACAAAATAATCATTGCAACAGACGCCGACGTGGACGGTGCGCACATTCGTACGCTCTTACTCACGCTCATGTATCGACATTTCCGCCCCGTGGTGGACGGCGGCTTTTTGTACATCGCCCAGCCGCCGCTCTTTAAGATAAAGAAGGGAAAGGAAGTGTATTACGCATACTCCGATGCTGAGCGCATTAAATACGCCGGAGCAGATACGCCACTAGAGTCGGAAGGCGCCGAGCCGGAAGAGGTGGAAGGCGAGGAGGTGCCGGAAGAGGTAAAGAAAAAGCGAGCGTCGAAAATTTCCGTACAGCGATACAAGGGCTTGGGAGAAATGAACTCGGAGGAGTTGTGGGAAACCACGATGGACCCGGCTCGTCGCATATTGAAACAGGTAACGATAGAAGATGCGGTGGAAGCCGATATCGTGTTCGACATGCTCATGGGCACGGACGTGCCTGCGCGAAAGTCGTTCATCCAATCCCACGCAAAAGAAGCTACGTTGGATATTTAAAGCCCAAGCTCAAGATATACTGTAGCGATGTCGGAAGTGATTCGTCGCTCTCGCGAAATAAAAAAAGAAGAACAGAATCGGCAGATACTGACTGAGCAGGCTGAACCAGTTGAACAAATTGACCAGGGCAGACGTTTTGCGCTGGGCGCTATCGGAAAAGCGGTCATTGGCGGGGCGGCGCTCACGATGGCGCCATCCATCGTGAAGCTCGATGCCGCCCTCGCCGCAAACCCGGAGCGGATGTCGGTAGCGGAGAAAGAAGCGTTTCTTGATGCGCGATTTGCGACATTCAAACGCGATGCCGATACGCCCGATATGCGCGATGCCATTCAAGGAAAAGGGAGAAACCCCATGGCACGGCTTTTGAGCGTAATGAAACAATCCATCGACCCGGAACTCTTAAAGGGAACGAAGTACGATGCTCGCACAGTACGAGAGCAGTATTGCGTACAACTGGCATATGGCACGGGTACCGACGGAGAGCGGCGCGTATCGTTCCGAACAGCACGGCCAGGCAGTCGTCCTCCGGTGACCGGCAGCTGCGCGAACGGTTTTTTTGTACGCAAAGACAGGTTCGTGACGGCGCAGCATGTGTACGACGCAATGCGCGGACTGCCGAAAGAAAAGACGGCGCGCGACCTGACAATCTTGAAACCGCCGCCGGATATGGAGGCGCAACCCGATCAGGTGGTACGCCTTGACCCGTCGCTGACCGATGACCTCATCCATCGCTCCCCGGTTTTTGTTGAGGGGATTCAGCCAAGCAGGGACGGCAAGAAAATATTCCAAGAATATGCCGGTGAAGCGGTGTGTATGACACGCGGTATGGTTGAAAAAGAATTCCCGAAGGATACCGAGCCGTATTTGATAGAACAATTTGCGCATTCCTTTATGATCCGCTTACCACCGGGCGAAGCGAGGAACGCTCCCGGGGAAAACGTGCCTCGCGCGCGCGGCATGTCGGGTTCAAAAGTTTGGATGCTTCACAACGGCGTGCTCACGCTCGCAGGGGAATTTTTTGCGGTCTCCACCTGTCGCAATCCGATAACGGGACAAGAGGACGATGTGGGGTTCTTTCATCCGGTGAGCGAGATAATCAAACGCATCGACATGCTCAACAGAACGGGCGCCTAATGGCGCCCGTTCGGTTTGAAATCTGAGTAGTCTTTAGTAACCGTACGGATACTGAGGATACTGGGGGTATGTTGGGTACTGCTGCTGGTATGCACCGGTCACCCAGCTTGATGCGTAGTTGTTGGTCTTGTTACTGTCGCTTCCGGATACCTGCACCGAGAAAGTGCCGCTCATAGCCGGAGAGAAACGCAGTGTGTTGACCACATGCGCACCCGGTGCGAGCGACGGCTGAACTTGCGACGAGAACGTGTACGGCTGCGATGTCGGAATTTGTGCCTGGAAGGTATACGAACCGGAATGACTGCCGCCAACGTTCTGGATATCGAACTGTACTGCGGAAACTTCGTTCGGAGAGTACGGTGCGCGAGCGGAGAATGCGCCTGTGTATGAGTCGATAACACCGACTGCAATGACACGTACCGAGAGGTCTGCCGGAGTGACGGGCCTTGGAGTCGGGCTCGGGGTAGGAGTCGGTTTCGGCTGGGGAGTCGGAGTGGGTGTTTCAACAACCGGCGCAGGCTTCACTACGATAGGAGTATCGAGCGAACCGGTGACAACATTCACGCTCACGCTACCGGTTGCTTCAGGTCCGGTTGTGCCTGCGGCGGAGGGGATGAATAGCACCGAGATCCCGGACTGTACCGAGGTGGTGGCGGTGAGCGTAGGGAGCATCGAAACGCTACCCGTTGCATTGCCGAGGGTGTAGGCGGCGCCGCACGGAATTGCATTACCGTCGACGGACATTTTCAGTCCCTGTGCACACTGGTACAACACTGCGTACGTGCCGCGACTATTTGTGGAATATTTCCACGAAACATTGAACGGAGTATTTGCCGACACCTTTACCGGTGCCGTCACAACAATTTCCTTCTTGGAGCTCTTGAACATGTCTGAGAACCATGGAGAGGAGAGGGAGATGATATGGAGCAGGCCCCAGATGACGATGATGATGAGGATGATGAACCCCACGATGGCAAGCACATTGGCCATAACACCCGGCTTGCGTACCGGACCGGTGGGTCGAACTTCCTGAGCTGCTTCTGCCATACCAATGATTGATTTGAATCGTGAGTAAACCTCAAAAATTACTAAAAATCTATGAGGCCGCAACAGTACCATCTAATACAATGATGTCAAGCGCCTACAAAATGTCGTATGAAGGATTCATTGACACTTCAGCCGACCAGTTGTAGCTTCACGGCAGCACCCCCGACCAATCAAGGTTTGGCGTGAAGAGGACATCATCGATGCGCACCCGTACTGGACTGCTCGTCGCGGCATGCGCCGCGATGATTCTTACCGCTTTTGTCACTTCGGCATCGGCTCAACGCTCAGGCGTCGGCGTTTTCCAGCGTGCGCCTCAGGGCATGCAGGAATACCAGGTGCCGCCGCTGCTTCCGGAACCTCCGCAGATCACTCCCGATAACTACTGCGCGTGGGCGCCTGCCGCCTACTCCTGCGGCGACGAAGTCGTCATGACCACATGTATGACGCCGGAAGAGTGGGCTGACTGTCCGGACAGGCGTTGGTTCGCCAGCAGCTATGACCAGAAGGACACGGCACCTGCCGGCGCGTGGCAGAACAACGGCATCCGCTTCTACGAGCGTTGCGGCGCGATCTCGCGGAAGATGGGATCTCCTCGCATGGCGTACTGGTATGCCCCCCGCAGGCTGAGCAACGGCATGTGGCATCCGGGCCGGTGGATCGTGTTCGCCTACTCGCCGTCGCGGCGCTAGCGCACACATCTGTCCGTTGGACATTACGACAAGAGGCGTCTGCTTTACTGCAGACGCCTCGGACTTTTAATATTTTTTAATACTGCAACATGTTGTTGCGCACCCAGTAGTCGTAGCGCCACTTGTACGACATGAACGGGATTTTCTTTCCGATCCATGAGAATACGCTGTGCTCGTCCATATAGAGCGCGTACTTCACGTAGTCGGGATCGGTGGAGAGCAATCGCTCTTCTCCGAGTGCACGGCCTTCGTAGATGGCGCATACAAGCAGGAACAAAATACCGGATTGAACGGGGTTCACGATACCTACCGCGTTCAGCACGGGGAAGTACAAGAGTCCCCACTGGAAACATTTTGATACGTAGATCGGGTGACGAGTGAATGAAAACGGACCGGTGGTAATAATGCCGCGCATGGAAATATTGGCCGCACGAATGCCTACGATGGCTTCGCCCCAGAGGTGGATGATGGCAAAGAAAATGATGAGTGACGCGATAGTGAGCATGAGCGCAGGCGAGTGAGCAGTATGATATGCCCACGGCGGAACCCCCTGATATACAGATGCCGTTTCTGCGGCGGGTACGTAGCGCACCCAGGCGCCGAAGAGTGCGCTGTTGATGGGCGGGTAGCAACAGAGGTTAATTGCCCAGGCAAACCACGTGCGGTCCACTTTTTTGAGCTCCGTTTCAATGAGGCGTGAGGCAAAAATGTATCCCGGCAAAATTGATGCAACAATCATGCCGAAGATGGCGAGGTCCAGCCGCGTGATGAACTCCACAAAGTCGCCGCCGAGGTTCGGCAGACCGTTCACGCGCAGATACGCGATGTACCACACAAGCGCGTAGAAGTTAATGAGGAGGAAAAAGCATCGCAAGAGCCACTCGCGCACACCGTCAAAAAATATTTTCCAATCTATCTCGCGCGTTTTGAATCGCACAATCAAGCCGAACTGGTAGGTGCCGTCGCGCTTCTCGCCGAGAATGTATTCGGTAATGAATATAAGGATGAGCGACGCGGGTATCACAAAGGCGAGCGTCGGGAGGAGCGCCTCGCGCAAGCGCGAGAGGTTTATCGCGCTGTCATACGCGGGGAAGAGCCACACGAGGAAAAAGATGAACGAAATGCCGAGCAGCACGCCGAAGAACTTGGTCATGGTGCGATCCACCACCTCGTGCATGGGCTGAGCGGGGCGACCATTCAGCGTCCACTTTGCACGCGTAAGTTCAGAGCAAAACAGGTAGGCGCTCGTAAGAAGGGCGGTAACGAGTGCGAGGTAGACGTCGGAT
>CAYQQI010000017.1:0-19010 GCA_964419595.1 uncultured Candidatus Saccharibacteria bacterium | reverse complement strand
CTTCTCTATTGATAAGGCCGGGGCGGAACTCGTGGCGCTGCTTGCTGAAGGGTCGTTCCGCGACGCCTTGTCAATCCTGCAAAAAGTCCTCGCAGTTTCCTCCGGAAAGAAGATCGCAATCGAAGATGTGGAGCAGGTTTCCGGCGCTCCGCGAGGAGAACTTGTGCGTACACTCCTCGTCGCCATTGGAAAAAAAGATGCACCGTCCGCGCTCGCAGCCATGCAGCAGGCAGTGAAAGACAATATGGATGCGCGCACGCTCGCAAAACTTTTGATACATCGCCTGCGCGTGATACTGCTGATGCGCTACGCACCGAATTTGGCTGCTGAATTGTCAGAAGAATTGACCGAGGCCGATCGGGGAGTCGCGGCAGAACTCTCGAAAGAGCCGGGAGTGAACTCGGATACATTGCGTGCGATGCTTGATGCGTACGGAAAAATGGCATACGCGGCCGTACCGCATCTGCCGCTCGAACTCGCGATCATCGATATCACCGCGGCATCTTCATAAACATCTATTGGAAATAGGTGGGGTGATATGCTAAGAATGTCCGACACAAGCAGTGTCGACGGCATGGAATTCAATCATTCAGGAAGGGTCGGGCTCGCGGCTGCAATCGGCCTTGCCATCGTCATGCCGCTCCTCTACTTCACTGCCGATCACTCGATGGTCGTTGCTACAGCGAACGCGGTTGAGCAGGTGGCTGCTGCGGCAAACGAGGCGGTACACGAAATTTTACCGCCGAAGCCTGTCGAGTATTTTGAAGTACTGGAGAGTTGCGCGGAACACTACGAGGGGGCCTGTGTGAACGTGCGTACGGGCCCCGGTACCGAATACCCGGCAGTAGCAACGCTTAGAACCGGTGTGGTGCTTCGTATTGAGAAGACGGTCCACACCGATGAGCGTGACTGGTACAAAGTTACCTTTGATGAATGGGTACGATACCCGGACCGCATTGCAAAAGAGTGGTTTGTTGCGGCGGATATTGTGCATAAGTTTGAGCACGCACCGCCGGAAGTGCTCGAAGAGGGAGCGCCCCCTGTAACTGAGAAACGAATTCTCGTGGATCGCTCAGAGCAAAAACTCTACGCGTACGAGAATGACGTGCTTTTTATGGAAGAGAATATTTCTTCGGGCCTGGACGGTACACCCACGCCGCGAGGCAACTTTAAGATATTCAGTAAAATGCCGAGTCGGTACATGCAGGGCCCGGTGCCGGGAATAACCACCGACGACGATGTATATGATCTCCCCGGTGTGCCGTGGACGATGTATTTTACCCACGAGGGAGGCGCGATACACGGTGCGTATTGGCACGACAGTTTCGGACAACAATGGTCGCACGGATGCGTGAACTTACCGCCTCAGAAAGCAAAGGAATTGTACGAATGGGCCGATATCGGCACACCGGTGACCGTACGCGACTAAAAACCCTCGCATCGACCTGCTATTCTTTCGGAATGGAGCAAACAACGGTCATTTCCATTCGGAATCTCCTCATAACTGTGGTGGTATTGATCGTTGTATTCGGTGCGGTGGCATTTCTGGATCAGGTGCAGCGGGAAGATTCTGACGCCTTCCGCATTTCCAGGAGCGGCGGAAAAATAACCATTATTGAGAACGACGCGCACGCTGCACAGCAGGCGAATCTTTCACTCATGCCGCTCAAGCCGAGCGACGCCTCGCTCGTGGTGTACGTGGAAGCACAAGACGGATGCAATTCATCGTACGGCGGGCCGTGCACCAATGTGCGCACCGGCCCGGGAGCGGAATACGAGTCGGTGCTGAAATTGCGTGACGGGGTCGTGTTGCGTGTCGCTGAAACCGTCCGCAAAGAGAATCGAGACTGGTACAAAGTTACCTTCGACGAATTTGTGCGCTACCCCGAGCGTTTAGGAACCGAGCTCTATGTTGCAAGTGACGCAGTAAAGAGTTTTGCACGTGAGGCTCCGGTGAGTCTGGCGGCGAATGCCACTATTGATACATCGAAGCATATTGTGGTTGATATCTCCGAGCAGAAATTATACGCATACGAGGGCGACAACTTGTTCATGGAAGCATCGGTCTCGACCGGACTCGACGGGCTCCCGACAGAGCAGGGCGCATACAATATTTTCAGAAAAATGCCCAGCCGCTACATGCAGGGCCCGATACCGGGTGTAACGACAGATGAATACGATCTACCCGGTGTGCCGTGGACGATGTATTTTACGGAAGACGGGGCGGCGATACATGGCGCGTACTGGCACGACGATTTCGGGCAGCAGCACTCACACGGCTGTGTGAATCTGCCGCCGGAAAAAGCGAGATTGCTCTACGACTGGACCCCCATCGGCACGGTCGTGCTCGTACGCAACTAATATAAAAAAAGAAAACAGCCGCCGGGGAATAGCCCGGCGGCCGTCTCTGACGAAGAAGATCTGTCTACGAACGTGCGACCACGATGTTGTGCGTCGTCGACTCGATGGCTCCCGCATGGGTGATCTGGACGAGGCGAGCGCGCTCATGCAGATCGGCGATGGTGCGAGCACCTACCAAACCGAGCGTGAGCTGGATGGCACCACCGATCTGTTTGATGATGTCGCCGACAGGACCCTTATCAGGCACCCCCCCATCCGCTCCTTCGGGCACAACTTTCTTGGACTGACGGTAGCGAAGCGCACCGGCCTCGCTACGCATAACGCTCGGCGCAGCCATACCGCTGTATGCACGATACTCGACGCCGTCGATGACAATAACGCCACCTGCTGCCTCCGTGGTGCCGGCCGCGTAATTGCCGACCATTGCGCTATCCGCGTATGTAAGTAATTTGCCGAATTGTCCAAGCTTGCTGATGCCGCCGTCGGCACACACGGGAATGTTGAAGCGTCGAACACCGTCAACCACATCCATCACGGCGTCCATCTGAGGCACGCCGACTCCCGCAACATCACGCGTTGTGCAGATCGAACCGGGACCGATGCCAACTTTGAGACCGTCGGCACCGGCTTTGGCGAGAAAGATTCCCGCCTCGCGAGTTGCGATATTGCCGACCATCACGTCGACGTCGAAGGCTCGTTTGAAACGCCGAAGCTGCTTACGAGCCGCATCGGTATGCGCGTGTGAGCAGTCGATCACAAGGAAGGTGACACCTGCTGCAACAAGCAACTTGGCACGCTCGAACTCTGCGTCGCTCACGCCGACTGCGGCGCCGACGATGAGCCTTCCGCTACGGTCGACGTTGTAGCCCGCATCATCGTTCTCGAATCGGCGCTGGAGATCCTTGAACAGATACATGCCCGGGTTCTTGCGATTACGCCCCATGACAAGCAGGGACGAAACACGCTCCCGCTGCATGATCTTGTAGGCCTCCTCCTGAGTAGTTCCGGGTTTGGCGGTCACGAGTTTGCGAAGCGGCCTCATAAGTTTGCCGATCTTGCGACTCTTGTCTTTGCAGTACTGCAGGTCGGTCTCGGCGATGAAACCGACGACCTCCTGGTCCCTGTTCAGAACATGCTGCTTGTCGAAACTCTTGTTGCCTTTCTTTGCCCACTCTTCCTTGTGGGCCAGGTATTCAGCGAGCGTCGTGTGTTCATACACCGGAACCGGCGATGCGATGTAGCACTGCTGTTCGAAGCGCACGCGAGCAACCTTTTTCGCCTGCTGTTCGGGCGTCATATCGTAGTGGATAACGCCGGCGGCACCCGCTTTTGCCATGGCGATGGCCATAGCGTCTTCGGTGACCGTTTTCATCGGCGCCGAGAGAACAGGAACGAGAATGGGCACGTTTTTCGTGATCCACGAACTCGTGATCGTTTCGCCGGGCGGATACTTCGAGTACGCGGGCTTGATGAGGAAGTCGTCCATGGTACGGGCGACTGTGATTTTCAAGGAGCCAAAGCGTTTATTCGGGCCATGGGCCACAAAGCTGGTAGTAGGTTTCTTTGCCATCTCGTTAACCCTCCGGATGAACGCAAAAATCGGGCTGGTAGCCCGACAACTGCCTCATAATAGCCCGCGTGAGGGGATATGCAACTGGTTTATCCGACCCCTGTCGGAGGCCCCCGCAAAAGATATTCGCGGGGCTCATTTCTTTGCTGGGGGACTTGGACTCGAACCAAGATAGCCAGGACCAAAACCTGGAGTCCTACCATTAGACGATCCCCCAATGTTCGGACTCATTGAGTCCAATCGGGTAAAGATATCAAATGAAAGACGGGACTCCAATCAAATGCCAAACACTCCGTCAACAAAAAAGAAAAAGGAGGATCAGAATGACCCTCCCTCGTCGCCATCAGTTTTCTTTGAAAGCTCCGCAAGCACTTTTTCGTACACCTCATCGATCTGGCGCCATGCCTCTTGGTGCACATTGGCGGCAGCTTCGCTGTAGCCGCGCTCGATGTCTTCGTCGGTCCAGAGTGCGCCCTCTCGTTTGTCGGGGTCACAGAGCGGGAGTGAGCGAACGTGGTGTTTGAAGTCCTCGATCAAATTCCGGATCAACTGTTCATCTAATGGATTTTCCTCCCACTCCTTATATGGAATAGTCGTTTCAATCGACGCGAGTACACACGTGTGCCAGTCACGGTCGGCAAACACATCGAAGGACAGCATGCCGTTCTCCTCGTGTTCCGAAAGAAATTCCAGCAAATCGGTAATACTTCCGCGAGTATCAAGGAACTTCTCATCGGGCTTCTGACCCATTCCGAGTAGTCCCTGGCATACGAAGAGCATCGTCCCGTAAAATTCATCGCAATACCAAGATACCTCTCCCAAACGAGTGTTGGGAGCAGTTTTTGAGCGATTGCTCATAGCTTTCTCCCGTTCTCGAATAGCCAGAGGAGACTGTATCAACTTCTTCTGAGATGTGAAATTAGTTGCCGAGCTCGTCCGGTTATTAATGAAAGCGCATTTTGATATACTCGCCGGGGAGCGCCAATAGGGCGCGATGACAAACAGAGGAGTGCATGCGGTGTCGAACGCTCGAGTTGAGTACAGTGCCTTGGATCTTCCGAAGCTTGTGAGTTTTGAGACCTGCGAATTTCCCGTCGTTGAAGACGTGGTCGGCGGCTACAAAGTCCTCCAACTGCCTCAAAGCCTGCGGCGTGTCTTTGACGAAGAAGATGCGAGCGTTGTGCGAATCAACTCAACGGAGGTCGCAAACGCGATTCCCGACTTCGGAGGTAGGTCGAGCGGTGATAATTTTTCGCTTCTACCTCACCAAGATCATCTTGATCCCACGGGCGATCGGCGGCGATTCCTTATGCTCTCGAAGCGATGGGACGGTGCCCGTGGTTCTAAAACGCTCATCATGATGCCGAGCGTTGCGGATCGCGTTCTGCCGCACGTTGAGAGCTGGATAAAAGACGCAGCGCGTCGCAAGCGCATCGGCGCCGAGCGAAGCTACGATGTTCGGTTTCTGATCACAAGGGAGCAGTATGACAGTTGCTTCGACGACGAGAACGGTTACGAAGCAGCAGTTTCTGCTCTCGCCGGAAATGAGCCCGGCACAGAAGTGCGGCGAGCAGTGCGTCTCGGAATCTTGGGGTATCTCATGAGAGGTGCAACGGCCGATGAGGTAATGCGAGAGGTCGTTTCCACGTGCAATGGCATGATCCTCGAGGAGCGGTGGGATCGCGGTGGGGTAGTCATTATTGATAACCGGCGCGTATTTCACGCCCGGCTTGGCGGAAACACTCCGCCATTGCAGCGCAACTTCTGTACGTGACCGAGATCCGGGCCGCACCGAATGATAGAGGGGAGACCCATCTACGTTCGATGCGGCCTCTTCCTTTATTATTGAGTTCAATCATCTTTCCCACGTGCCGACAGGACAGGTAGAATGCTGATATGAATAACGAACTAGTCGTCTCCAAAGTCTTCGAGGCTCCATGCGAGCGCGTGTGGCAGGCGTGGATCACACCGGAACTTATTGCGCGGTGGTTCGCACCCGGTGTCGTGATGGATGTGCGTGAGCTTGATGTACGACCGGGAGGGAAGTTTCGATTCGCCGATCCTAACCAGCCGGAAGGAGGCGAGTATACCGGCACGTACGTAACCGTTGCACCGCAGAAAGAACTTTCGTTCATGGTCGTTGACTATTCCCGAGGCGATACGGCCGGAGAAAAAGCCGGATTCAAAATTGTATTTGAAGCGATGAGCGGACAAACAAGGTTGACCCTTACCTCTATTCCACCGGAAAATTCATACGACAAGCAAGCGTTCGACGCGTGGAGCGCTTGCTTCGAGAGATTGGCTAACACTATAGGGTAGACGACTTGGATATATTTGTTTCCGAAACAATGGCTACTTTTTCCGGTACTCCCACTCCCAGACAAGCCCATCTTCGGGATGCAGCACTTCGCCTGTCTTTTGGAATCCGCACTTCTTTAACACGCTGGCGGAGGGTCCCATGATTGGAAGCGTGCGCGCAATTACCTGAATACTGTCGTCGGTATCCTCGGCTATCTGTACCAAACACTGCGCCATGTGCGTAGCGTATCCGTGATTTTCGAATTGCGGGAACGTAAAATAGGCGATCTCCACACGCCCGTTCGCGGGCGGAGTTTTGAAAGCGCATGCGCCGACAACGGTTCCGTTTTCGGTCGCAGCGTATGCGATCCACGGAAACTCATAGCCCTCGCGCTCGTAGTTTGCGATGTTCTCGGGAATAACGGCTACAAGGTTCGGGTCCGAGTGCACGTCGACCCCGTCTATGGTGCCGTCTTTATGTATGGGCAGCAGTTCAAGTGTCATAGCAGCATTATACGGCCAAGGCATAGCTGCGTCATGCTGCAGCGGAGTTCATGTTCGATGGCACGAGAGTATGAGAGTATACGTACCATATGAAAGATTTAGCACTGCAGTGTAGCTGCGGCAAAGTGAGAGCGGTAGCGCACAATATTGCTCCTGAGAGCGGTACACGACTCGTGTGCTACTGCAGCGACTGCAGGGAGTTTCTCGTTCAAATTGGTAGTGAGAAGTACCTGGATGAGTGGGGAGGTGCGGACAATTTTCAAATGCCTATCGGCGACCTCAAGTTCACGCAGGGTATCGAGCAGGTACGTTGCCTTCGATTGACCGAGAAGGGAATGCATCGGTGGTACACCGAATGCTGTAAAACCCCCATTGGGAATACAGTGTCGCCCGGAGTTCCGTTCATTGCGCTTTTCCACGCGTTTATTGCAGACAAGGCATCGCTCGAAAACAATTGGGGGCCGGTGCGCGGATATTTAAAAACCTCGTCCGCCACAAGTCCGGTTCCTCAAGAGCGTGCTCGTTCGTCGCAGTTAAGACCGATATCGCGGGCAGTCTTCAAATTGGTCATCTGGAAGCTCACGGGGCGCGGAACCCCGAACCCGCTCTTTGATCGCAACAAAAAGCCCATTTCAGAACCCACCATTGTCCATCCGTTGGCAGCGTAGGTACGGTATAGTTTTCTCATGAACAAAGATATAAAGGCATACAACACAGCGATGTCGCTTGCGGATAAAAAGATAGCGAACCTGTTGATGAAAGAGATAGATGCGAATTTGAGGAAAGCGGAGAGCAAGGTGTGGCACCGAACCGCAGTGTGGTTCTTGGAAGGGAACCCAGTCGTCGGGTATTCAAAGCGAAAAGCAGGTGTGCAGCTGCTTTTTTGGAGCGGTCAATCGTTCGCTGAGAAAGGATTGAAACAGGAAGGCTCGTTCAAAGCAGCACAAGTTTTCTATACGGATACAAAAGAGGTGAATACCAAAGACCTGAAGCGCTGGCTCAAAAAAGCCAAGACCATTCAATGGGACTACAAAAACATCGTGAAGCGCAAGGGGAAGCTGGTCCGCCTGAAATAGGGCAACGTAGTTACCTCGACTTGGTAGGGGAAGGGGTGTAATTTTCTTTTGGGAATCCAATATTCAGGAGGGCTACCATGACGCCTTTTGAAGAGTTCTCTACCGAGATTGATCGCATTGCAACGAATCATCCGAAGAGTCGTCTGGTTCGTTGGTACTGCCTGTTCGACTTTCTGCGCCGCCGCTACTGGGCCAACAAACCGCTCCCGTTCATGTTGGCGAGTGCGGACGAGGGGCAGGCAGTCGGCGAACCGATCGAAGTCGTACACATGACGATGCACGACATGATGCCGCACGCGGTACGGGGAGCGCTGACCGGTAAAGTGTTGCTCAAGGGCCTGCGTGTGAATGCGTTCAAGCACCTCGGTTTCGAGAGGCTCGATGATTGGACCGGCAGAACCAAAATTCAACCATGTTGGGTGTGATGAATTGTGCCGCCACAGGAGTGCCTGTGGCGGCGTTTGATTTAAAAAATTAATAATGAGATTTGCTATTATTAAAGATATGAAAGCAATCGCAACCGGTGTCGTGCATGCATTGCCGTCGGATATGAAAAAGGCGCTCGCAGCAGATAAAAAGGCGCTCGCGCTCTGGGAGGGTCTTACACCGCTCGCACGCAACGAATGGATATGCTGGACCGTATCATGCAAGAAGGAAGAAACGCGAAAAGACCACGTGAAGCGCGTAACGCGCCAACTCAAAGAAGGGAAGCGCAGGCCCTGCTGCTGGATAGGCTGTATCCACCGTACCGACAAAGCCATCAGCCCCTCCATAAAGGGCATACTCTCCGACCGTGCCAAAAAACAGACTGTATCAGCGAAGCGATAGCCGAGAGGAGACACCTGCAAAAACCGGGAGTATACTTGTGAGTATATGGACATCAATTATGTAGCTATTTTAGTGGCGTCAGTATTGCAATTCATTATCGGTGCAATTTGGTACATGCCGTTGTTCGGCGGCCTGTGGGGTCGGATACACGGCTTTGATAACAAAGCTCCCGAAGTGCAGGCTGAAATGCGTAAAGGAATGCTTCCGCTGCTCGTGGTGCAGTTCATCGGTACGCTCGTAACGTCGTTCGTATTTGTGCTGCTTTTGAACGGCTTCCCGTCTGACTGGAATCGCTACGGGCTTGCCGCATTCTTCTGGCTCGGTTTCGTAGTGCCCACGCAGATAAGTGCGGTAATATTTGGAGGGACTGCACCCGGCTGGATACTGAAAAAGATCGCGGTGATGGCCTTCGGCTCACTCGCATGTCTCGAAGCACTCGCGTTCGTTGTGGTTATGATGGGGTAGCCGCGTACTCTTAAAAAAGTGATACTCTGATCATATATGTCAAAAGGAATGGATAAAAAGAAGGAGACGAAGAAGGCAAAGAAAGATAAGCCGAAGAAAGACAAAAATCGGCCGTACAACAACGGGTAACAAAACAGCGGTTCACAAAGCCGCTCGCAACAAGCCGCCCATAGGGCGGCTTTGTGTTTTTCGGCTTGACACTCCTTCATTATACCCACATATCGATAATTATATATTGACAAACGATAAATGGAGGATATCCTGAGACTATTAACGATATAAGCGCGCTGCATGAAACAAGGCTCAACACTTTTCTTGAAACTGGTGATTTATTTCCTGGCACTCGTTGCGATCGGAGTGTGTGTCATCATCCTCGGTACGTTTGTTTCCGGGAATGCAGGAATATTCTGGCCGCTTCTCATGGGCGTATTTCTGACTGCAATACCGTTCTTGTATGCGCTCTATCAGGGAATACTTCTCCTTCGTTCCATTGAACGAAATATCGCATTCTCAGACGCATCGGTCACGCAGATAAAGACTATAGAGTATTGTGCATTTGCCATTAGCGTTCTCTACGCACTGATGATGCCTTTCATTATTTATCTGGCAGATTTGGACGATGCTCCGGGCGCCGCCGTGCTCGGTCTCATGTGTATCATCTCACCACTCGTAGTAGGCGTCTTTGCGGCGGTGCTGCAGCGACTTTTCCAAAGTGCTATCGAGCTTAAATCAGAGAACGACCTCACCGTATAGAGCGTATGAGCATCATCATCAACATCGACGTTATGCTCGCAAAGCGAAAAATGAGCGTTACCGAGCTCACCGAGAAAGTGGGTATTACGATGGCGAATATTTCTGTTCTGAAGAACGGAAAAGCCCGAGCTATTCGATTTTCAACCCTGGAAGCCATTTGTAAGGCATTGGACTGTCAGCCGGGTGAAATTTTAGAATTTAAGGAATAAGCGTATGAACAGCACCGTTAAGAGCATCGCACTCATTATCGTTGTGATCGGGCTCCTGCTCGGTGTTCGCTATGTTGCGAGCGTCATTCGCTACGGGTGCGCCGATGTGCCGCTTGAGAACGTGGAGGGAGGTGACGATTGTGCACCGCCGTTCGTGGGGGTGGGTATGCTTGGTTGGTTTATCACCGGCGGCTCATTCAATCCGCTATTCAATCGCGACGCTACAGCGGTTGAGAAGATAGAGTGGAAAATTGAGAAGGCGAACCCGTCTATTACAAACGAAGACGACTCTCGTTTCTATGAGCAAAAAATTGCAGCGGAGGTCACATTCAAGGACGGCAAAACCAAGAGCTACGAACTCGGCACCGCATATGGATGCACGGGAGCCACGAAGAATGAAATAGGTTTCGAGGAACGAAAGCGATTCTTTGGGAAGGTCGAATGCTACTTTGCGGCTACCGGTGTCAGCCTTGCTGCGTTCAATCAAAATAACGGATTCCGCATTGAGCGCTACGACGAGTCTGCAAAAGACGGCAGCATAAAGACGAGTGTGTTGTTGGCGATCTAGGGTAGAATGCGTTCATGAAAAATAACCTGGCGCTTGTTGCCGTGCTTCTCGTTATCGGATTCGTGGGCGTGGCTTCGTATCACTACGCCTCGAAACAGGAGCCGGCTCCCGGCATCGCTCAGGCTGTCAGCTACAAGAATGCAACGTATACGATAGACGGTCAGCGTGTCACGCTCACAGACGGGGTAGCCGAAGTGGAATCCGCTCCCGGTTCGGCATCTAAAACAACAACGACCTATTTCGGCAATGAGGCAAAGGGTGATCTGAACGGGGACGGCATTCCCGACCTTGCGTTCCTCCTCACGCAGTCAACCGGCGGCAGCGGAACGTTCTTTTACGTTGTCGGAGCTATTCAGGGAGCGGACGGCGGATATGTGGGAACCGATGCGGTATTGCTTGGCGACCGTATTGCGCCGCAAACCACCGAGATCAAAGACGGTAAACTCACGGTGAACTACGCAGATAGGCAGCGAGGGGAAAGCTTTACGGTTGCGCCGTCGGTCGGGAAAAGCATTGTATTGAAACTCGATGTCGCTTCCATGCAGTTCGGCGAAGTAGTGCAGAACTTCGAAGGCGAAGCCGACCCGAATACGATGAAGCTCAATATGAAGGCGTGGAATTGGGTAAACACATTGGACGGGGGCGGGGCGATCATGTCTGTGCCCAAAACTCCGAAGTTCACGCTCACGTTCAAGGACGACAACACGTTTTCCGCAACGACCGACTGCAACAGTATCGGCGGGGAATATGTAACGAAGGGGAATGCGATCGCATTCAGCAAAATGGTTTCCACGTTGATGTTCTGCGAGGGTTCTCAGGAAGCGGAGTTCTCAAGCACACTCTCCGAGGTTACGAGATACGAATTTACATCCAAGGGTGAGCTTGTGTTTGCAACAAAACACCTCTTCATGTCATTTAAGTAGTTTCCCTATGAAGGTGCGTTTCGCTTTCCTCTGGTACGACTTTTGGATCGGAGCCTACTACGATAGGGAAAAGAAGGTGCTTTACATCTGTCCGCTTCCGATGTGCGTGTTCAAGATATTCCGCGCTTGAGGATTTTTTGAAAATATTGCATGCGGTATACCCCGCACCACTTTTCGCTAAAAAAGTGGTGCGGGGTATACTGCCCCTATGAATACGCTCAAACAAATTTTATTCGGAGTTCTCGCGGTCGCGGTATTTGCGGTGCCCGCATCAGCAAGTGCTGCAAGTGCATCGGTCGCAAATCTTTCGAGCGCTACACCGCTCGCAAAAACAAGTGTTACGTTCACCATGTCGGTGACGGGATTCACCATCCCCATCTATCAGATGACTGATTCATTCCCGGGTACGAGTATTAATTCCGGCAATATGAACTTCGGCGGGAATTTCCAGTGGGTACCGAATGTCTCTGACATCGGCACGCACAATATCACCATCGCGGTAACGGACAGCTCCGGTAATAGTTCGACCGCTACACAAACCATTACGGTGTTGCCTCCGCCCTCTATCACCATCCAATCAGTTTCTCCGGGTTCAACCGTACAACCGGGCGCACCGTTCACCTTCTCGGTGACTTCTCCCGGGTTTACAAACCCGACATTCTCAGTGGGTGATTCATTCTCGGGCTCCACGGCCAACTACAACACTATAAATTCGTCGGGGAATTTCAGCTGGACCCCGAACGCATCGCAAAACGGTGACCATGCGATAACCATTTATGCCAGTGACACACTCGGGCATACCGCACAGGCAACGGTGTCTGTCCGTGTCGGTTCCGGCCCTACGCTATCTGTTCCGTCGAATCTAACCACCACCATCTCGCCCGGGCAGCAGATAAATTTCTCGGTCACACCCGCAGGGTTCATTCCGACCGGCTTTTCCGTTTATGACAAATTCCCCGGTGTTTCCACGATCTCCAACGGCAATATCAGCGCTTCAGGACTATTTATGTGGTCGCCGTCCGGTTCGGATGCGGGAACGCATACGGTAACCATCACCGGGCAAGTCGGCGCGTACGGACAAAGCGCGAGCACCACGGTCACCATTAACGTGTTGGGGCAGAATGGCTTGCTCCCTCCGGCACCGGTATCCGCAACGGCAGCTACCACTTCGAACAGCGGCGTTTCGGCATTGCAGGCGCAACTTGCCGCACTGCAGGCACAACTTGGTACCGGTGCTGCACCCGCATCAGCGTCGAACAGTTATATTTTCACGTCGTATCTGAAACAGGGAAGCGAGAGCGACGAAGTGATGGAGTTGCAAAAGGTGCTCTCGAAGCTGGGGTTCCTCAGCGTTGTGCCCAACGGTTACTTCGGACCTTCCACGCTCGCAGCGGTCAAGAAATTCCAGGCCGCGCACGGTCTTGATCAGCTCGGCGCGGTAGGACCGGGTACGAGGCTTGCATTGAATTCGCTTGCCGGCACCGCGCCATCTGCTCCGGCATTATCGAGTGTTTCCAACAGCACCTACGTGTTTGAACACTTCATGGGAGTGGGCGACGATGATCCGGATGTGCTTGAATTGCAAAAGCGCCTTGTTTTGCTCGGATTCCTAAAAGCGGAACCGACGGGCTACTACGGAACGGGGACGGAGGCGGCAGTGAAGAAATTCCAAAGCAAACATGGGCTTCCGCAGACGGGGTATGTGGCGAAGAACACACGCGCCGTACTCAACACTCAGTAAGATTTAAAAACAAAAAAGACGGGCACAGCCCGTCTTTTTTGTTTTGCAGCAATTTACATCTGCGGTGCGCCCGAGGAGCAGTGTCTGCAATCGCTCTTGTGCGTAAGCACGAGGAGGACCGCGGAGAGCCCGACGAGTACGTATACGATCCACTCAATCGTCGGCATGGAGCCCAGTATCATGTTCACAACGTTGAGGTTCGATCCCATGAATCCGCCGATACCGACGAGTCCCCAGTTGAGGGCGCCGACCATCGCGAGAATAAATGCGACCATGTGCAATGCTTTCATATAGATAGTGTGGTGTTGAACTTGTCTTTCAGACGAGTCGACCGCTCGTATACCGTAAGTATGACATCCTCATCATATGGCATAGGGAGGGGTGTGGAGAGCCCCGCGTACCGCTTTTTTTCTAAAAAAAAACGGTGCGGGGTATAATTTCCCTATGGAAGACAAGGAAACCATAGAGGTATTGACCCGGATACTTCAAAAACACCCCTTCGATGAGCGAGAACAGGAGGCGCTGCGCAATGCCATCGGCATACTCGGGTGGACCAAGCTCGTTGAGGGCTGGAAAGAGAACAAAAAGAAGCTCAGAGACAAGAAATTGAGCGACATCGACTGAGTCCGTCATTTATACTGCACGTATACTCAATGTATGTTCGGACATTTCGTATCAACACTTCCGCGCAATATCATTGCGAGCTTCAAGGGGAAGAAGATATTTTTTCATCTCAGCGCCTACGGGCTCACATTCCTCATCGTGCAAACGGGGATCGATTGGCAGTATTTTTTGGCGGTGCGCGACCCTGCACTGAACGCTATGTTTTTCCCGGCGATCATCATCGGCGGGTTCGTTCCGGTCTCCGTTCCGCTCTACCTGATCGCAGCCGGAGCAGTGGGAAATGCGCCGCGCATCAAACTCATCGGCTGGACGCTCGGACAGGCGGCGCTTATCGGTTCCATTGTCTCATCGTGCCTCAAAGCACTTACCGGGCGCCTGCAACCGGATCTTATGAACCTGGCGGTCGATTCGAGTCGCGGATTTCAATTTGGGTTTTTTGAGCACGGCATTTTTTGGGGATGGCCCTCCTCGCACACAACCATTGCCTTTGCAATGGCGTTCGCGCTCATCTCGCTTTTTCCGAAGAGTAAGCACCTCGGATTTTACTCGGTCGTATACGCGCTCTACATCGGTATCGGAGTTTCGCTCTCTATTCATTGGTTCTCGGAATTCGTTGCCGGTGCGCTCATCGGTATCGCCATCGGGCTCACGGTAGGAGCATCGTTCGCACGAGAGAAGTTCGCGAAATGATACACTGGCGCTATATGTCAACAGCCACCGGCGCGCACCATGAACCGCATGATGTGGACTCACTCTCACACACTAATTGGCTCAGAGCTTCGGTCTTAGGAGCGAATGACGGCATTATCTCCGTAGCGGCACTTGTGGTCGGTGTGGCGGGTGCGACGTCATCGGCAAGTGCGATATTCATAGCCGGTATCGCGGGGTTGCTCGCGGGAGCACTCTCGATGGCGGTCGGAGAGTTTGTATCCGTCAGTTCGCAGCGCGATACGGAAAAGGCCCTACTCGCTAAAGAGCGCTACGAACTTGAGAATTTTCCGAAAGAGGAACTCGAGGAGCTGACTAAGATTTATGAGCGCAAAGGACTCGGCAGGGCGACCGCAGAGACCGTCGCGCGCGAGTTGACCGAACACGATGCATTTGCCGCACACGTGGAAGCGGAGCTTGGAATTGATCCCAACGACCTCACGAGCGCATGGCAGGCAGCGTTTGCCTCTGCGGCGTCGTTCACCGTCGGGGCGCTCATTCCGCTGACGGCCATCCTTGTCCCGCCGCCTGAATACAAAGTTGCCGTTACCTTCGCTTCGGTACTCCTTGCACTGATCATAACGGGAGTTTTGAGTGCCCGTGCGAGCGGTGCACGTGTCGGGCACGTAACGCTGCGCATGATAGCGGGCGGTGCATTCGCGATGCTCACAACGTTCATGATCGGTAATCTCTTCGACGTCCAAGGAGTGTAAGTATCGGTGTAAGTGTCGAAACCGTCATACGTCTCAACGAAATGCAAAAGTTCATCCCGGCATTCGTTATAGGAGGTGTACTCGTTATCGCAGGGTGGCTCGTGTGGGGGAGTATTAACCCGGCTGCACGTCCGTCTTTGCCGCAGTCCACGACTACGGCCGCTACGACCACACTTGAATCCCCGGTAACCTCATATGAATGTGACGGTGACGGCAAAGTCTGCCCGGACGGTTCCGTTGTCGGACGCACGGGTCCGAAATGCGAATTCACGGCATGTCCACCCGCTGAAGCGAAGTCTGCAACCATTCGCACTACGATGGGACAGGTAATGAGCGGGCTCAACGTTTCAATAACACCAAGACAAGTAGTTGATGACAGTCGATGTCCGACAGACGTGCAGTGCATCTGGGCGGGCACGGTGCATGTACGCGTAACTATTAAAACACCGAAGAGCACTGCAGATGTGACGCTTGAAATTGGGAAGCCGATCGAGAAAGACGGCTACACCATTACGTTCACTGAACTCACCCCGGGAAAGAACTCCGGAGAAACCATACCTGACTCGTCGTATCGTTTTGTATTCACGGTATCGAAGTAATTGCCGCATTTAGTATATCCGCACCACTTTTTAAAAAAGTGGTGCGGGATATACTGCTCGGATGACTTTATTCGAAGAGCGTCCGCTCACGCAGCACAGTGCGGTGAAAACCTTCAGCGAACGCGTTGTTACGCTTGCGTTGAAAGTCCCGGCCGGTTCCGTTACAACGTATGCCGCGCTGGCGCGCGCTGCAGGCGGCGGCGGTATGGCAGCGCGAAGTATTACCGGGATCTTGGGCAAGGCGTGGGAGAAGGGTGAGAAGAAAATTCCGTTCCACCGCATCGTGTATAGCGACGGTAAGATCTGGACCTCGCCCGAATATCATAAAAAACGAATGGCGCTCTACAAAAAAGAGGGAATTCAAGTTGATAAAAACAATCGCATCGTGGACTTTGCCGACAAACTGCACGAATTTTAATTCTCGTATGGCTACGCAAAAAGAAACTGTCGAATTCCTTTTGGAAAAGCTCAATGACAATCGATTCACCGTTCGCGCTATGTTCGGTGAGTATGCATTCTACGCGAGCGGAAAGACCGTTGCGTTCGTGTGCGACGACCTCCTGTACGTAAAGATACTCCCCGCAAGTGCGGCGCTTGAGCAACAGTGCGAGAAAGGCGAGGCGTACCCGGGCTCCAAACCCTATTACGTCGTGGAAGAGTCTCAGCTTTCATCGATTGAAGATCTGTCGGGGATACTGTTCGACATTGCCGCGTCGCTTCCGGCAAAGAAAACGAGAAAAAAGATAGTCGCGAAAAAACGCGGGTAAGTGTTAGACGGCGGACAAGCGGGAGTGTACAATCGCTCTATGGGACGAATTTCACCGATCGCTCCTCGAAAATCAAAGTCTCGCAAGACGAAAAAGCGTCTTGCAACAAAGGCTACGATGCTCAAGGCGCGTGCCGCAAAAAAGCGAGCATAAAGTCTACAGGCCCCGGGGAACCGGGGCCTTTGACATATGAAGGTTTCGGGGTTCATACTTCATGTATATGAAGCCGAGCTATCTTGCGGTTCTCCTCCTTGTGGTCGCGCTTTCGGGAGCGGCACTCTATACCCACAACAATCGTGACGGTGCGGTTCGCATTGTCGATGATATGGGAACGTATCCGTACGCCTGTAACGACGGCATGGCATTCTCCATTACGCCGGCACCCGATATGTCCTCCATTGAGCTTCGTTTTGCGACCGACTCAGATAGCAATCTGCTCGCTCGATCGGAAGCTCAAGCGGGCGAAGGCGCGCGGTTCACGGGAGCGAGTTTGGTACTTACCGGCACGGGCGAGAGTGTGAAGCTCTACTATCACGGGGAGGCAGAATTTAATTGCGAGCCGGTGCCGAATCAGGAAATGGCTCCGTTTAATTGGGGCGACCCCGCGGAAGGCGCGGGAGTAGAACAGGATGCATCCGCCGCATTGCGGTCAAATTTGATCGGTTCATGGCAAAGTGTTGATGACCCTTTATTTGTCCGCACGTTTAATCACGACGAGACAGTGGTCGACAGCTACGACGACAAAGACGAACCCTCGGGTGGATGGTCGGCATTCGTCGGTCAGCCGATCAACTGCGAAGCATCCGACATGTGCGGCGACTATGCCGCAGGTGTCGGATACGTCGTGATACGTTACAACGCAAATCGGGCAGAGGACCTCAAATTCAGTATTCAAAAGGTCACACCGGAGGAACTGCAAATGACATATATAGCTCGGGGCAATATGCTGCGATTCACCCGCGTTCAGTAGAACTTAATAAAAACGCGGTACACTTCGCAAATGCAAAAAATAACCCCATGCCTCTGGTTCGATATGAACTGTGAGGAAGCCGTCAATTTTTATACGACCGTTTTTCAGAATTCAAAGATCAAGAGTATCCAACGCTATCCGGAAGGCATCACCGAGGGCCCGGCGGCAGGTATGGAAGGAAAGATACTGACCGCTATTTTTGAACTCGACGGTCTTACATTCCAAGCGCTCGACGGCGGGCCGTATTTCAAGTTCACACCGGCCGTATCATTCATGGTTAACTTCGACCCATCGAAGAACCCGAATGCCGCCAAGGATCTCGATGCCATGTGGGAGAAACTTTCTCCGGAAGGCACGGTTCGAATGCCCAAGCAGGAATATCCGTTCAGCAAAATGTACGGATGGGTACAAGACAGATTCGGCGTGAACTGGCAGCTCATACTTACGAACCCCGAGGGAGAGCCGCGTCCGAGCATCATTCCATCGCTCATGTTCACCAAAGAGGCGAGCGGCAAGGCAGAGGAGGCCGCACAGTTCTACACGTCGCTGTTCACAAATTCAAAGATAGGTACGGTTGCAAAATACCCGGAAGGCATGCCGGGAGGTGTGAAAGGCGGCGTTATGTTCGAGGAATTCATGCTCGATGGGCAATGGTTCACTGCAATGGATGCGGGACCGGAACATGATTTCCGCTTCAACGAAGCGGTGTCGTTTTCGGTAGAAACCGCGGATCAGGAAGAAACCGACTTCTTTTTCAAAAGCATGTCCGCTGTCACTGAAAGCGAGCAGTGCGGCTGGTTGAAAGATAAATACGGCTTGTCGTGGCAGATCATTCCGAAGCGAATGGGGGAATTGCTCAGCTCCTCCGACACCGAAAAGTCCGGTCGCGCGTTCCAAGCGATGATGCAGATGAAAAAAATCGACATCGCTGCACTTGAGGCCGCCTATAATGGAAGTGCTTAGTCGCCGAATGATATGAGGTAGGTGTCTATGAGGCGCTGGTCGAGGTCATAAAATGACCTGCCTTCCGCATGGAGGCGACTTGCGAGCTCAACACCAACGTATCGCCAGTGCCACGGCTCGAACACAAAGTGCCCGTTGCCTTTCGGGTACGACAATATGAATCCGTACTCATGTGCGTGGTCTTTCAGCCATGTGTAGCCGGTCGTTTTATCGAATCCGACGAGTCCTGCATGTAACTCCGGCATCGTAAAATCAAGCGTTGTACCGAGCTGGTGTTCCGAATATCCCTGGTCCGCGGAGAACGAATTCGCGGTGCCCGCGCCGTAGGTAACTTTGTACCCCTGCTTCAGAGCGGCTTGCGTATCGAACG
>CAYQQI010000016.1:0-22130 GCA_964419595.1 uncultured Candidatus Saccharibacteria bacterium | reverse complement strand
CCCGTGGTTCGGTGCGAACTTCGAAGACGCTATCGTTATTTCCGAGAAGCTCGCAAAAGAAGCACGCTTCACTTCCATTCACATGGAAGAGTTCGTGTGCGTTGTGCGCGACACCAAGCTTGGGCCGGAGGTAACAACCCACGACATTCCCAACGTTTCAGAATTCAAGCTCCGCAATCTCGACGAAGACGGCGTAGTACGCATCGGTGCAGAAGTGCGCCCCGGCGACATCCTCGTGGGCAAAGTCACGCCGAAAGGTGAGACACAGCTCACTCCGGAAGAGCGATTGCTCCACGCCATCTTCGGCGAAAAGGCCAAGGATGTGAAAGACACATCACTCCGCATGGAAGGCGGTAAGCGCGGTCGCGTCATCGGGGTAAAGATCTTCTCACGCGAAACAGGAGACCAGCTTGAAAGCGGCGTTATCAAGCGCGTGCACATCGAAGTTGCACAGCTGCGCACCATCTCGGTGGGCGACAAGCTCGCAGGCCGTCACGGCAACAAGGGTGTTATTTCACGCATCTTGCCGGAAGAGGACATGCCGTTCGACAAAGACGGTAACCCGGTAGACATCATCCTCACACCGCTCGGCGTGCCGTCTCGTATGAACCTCGGACAAATTCTCGAACTTCACCTCGGACTCGCAGCAGAAATGCTCGGCTACCAAGCGGTTGTGCCGTCATTTGCCGGCGCAACCGAAGTGGAAATTCGCGACGAACTCACAAAGGCAGGCGTAGACCCGTCGGGTAAGCGCATCCTCTTTGACGGTCGCACCGGCGAAGCATTCGCACAGCCGGTTTCCGTAGGTGTGATGTACATGCTCAAGCTGCACCACATGGTGGAAGACAAGATCCACATGCGCTCAATCGGGCCGTACTCCCTTACCACGCAGCAGCCGCTCGGCGGAAAGGCACAGAACGGCGGTCAGCGCGTGGGAGAAATGGAAGTGTGGGCATTCCTCGGCTACGGCGCGGCATACAGCCTCCGAGAAATTCTCACCATCAAATCAGACGACATCCTCGGGCGCTCAGCGGCATTCGACGCCATCGTCTCAGGTAAGCGCATCGAAGAAACAAACACACCGGCCACGTTCAATGTCCTGGTCAGACACTTGCGCGGACTTGGTATCGACATCGACTTCCTAGAATCATCTCCGGGACTTTAATCGCACGATAATCACTCAATTCTATGTCACTCCAAAAGAAAAAAGACATCATCCCCGCATCGTTCGAAGCCGTCGCAATGCGACTTGCTTCTCCTGAGCGTGTGCTCGAGTGGTCGTACGGCGAAATAACAAAGCCGGAAACCATCAACTACCGAACGCAACGACCGGAAAAGAACGGACTCTTTGATGAGCGCGTGTTCGGTCCCGAGAAGGATTACGAATGCTACTGCGGTAAATACCGCGGTATCCGCTTCCGCGGCATCGTGTGTGAAAAGTGCGGCGTTGAAATTACGCGCGCGATCGTGCGCCGCGAGCGCATGGGTCACATCGACCTCGCAACTCCGGTTGCACACATCTGGTTCCTCCGCGGCATCCCGTCGCGCATCGCGCTCATGCTCGGACTCTCTGCAGCCGAAGTGGAGAAGGTGGTCTACTTCGCCGGCTACATCGTAACCAAGGTGGACGAAGACGTACGCACACAACTTCTCAAAGACCTCGAACAGGAGTTCCAGACCAAGAACAAGGCTGCAGCGAACGCAGACGTTAAAACTGAACTCAAAGAAAAGGCTACGAAGGCCAAGAAAGAAATTGAATCGATCAAGGAAGGCGTGGTCTTGGACGAAGCAGCGTATCACTTGTTCGCCGTGAAGTACGGCGCAATGTTCCGTGCAGCGATCGGTGCAGAAGCGCTCTACCAGATCCTCAAGCAGATCGACCTCGACAAACTGATTGTTAAATTGAAAGAGCTCTACGAGAAGGCGGGTGCTGCAGAGCGAGACAAGGTGCGAAAGCGACTCGGTCTTGCAGAAGCCTTGCAGCGCGCAGGTGTCCGCCCTGAATGGATGTTCCAGACACGACTCCCGGTCGTGCCGCCGGCACTCCGCCCGATGGTCGCCCTTGAAGGCGGTCGCCACGCATCGTCCGACCTCAACGACCTCTACCGCCGCGTCATCAACCGAAACAACCGCCTCAAGCGTTTGCTCGCTATCCACGCGCCGGAAGTCATCCTTCGAAACGAAAAGCGCATCTTGCAGGAAGCAGTCGACGCATTGCTCGACAACTCGATGCGACGCGGAGCAGGCGTGCTTGGTATCTTGGGAGGCCGACGTCGCGCACTGAAGAGCCTCGCTGATTACCTGAAGGGAAAGCACGGCTACCTCCGACAGAACCTGCTCGGTAAGCGAGTGGATTACTCGGGCCGCTCAGTCATCGTTGTCGGACCGGACCTTGCGCTCGACCAGTGCGGTCTTCCGAAGCACATGGTGCTGGAACTTTTCCGACCGTTTGTCATCCAAGGTTTGCTCGCGCGAGAACTTGCTTACAACATTCGCGGCGCAGGTCGTCTTATCGAAGACGAGGCACCGGAAGTGTGGCCGATCCTCGAAGAAGCAATTCAGAACAAGTACGTACTCTTGAACCGTGCACCGACGCTACACCGCCAGTCCATCCAGGCATTCCGCCCGGTTCTTATCGAGGGCAATGCTATTCAGGTGCATCCATTGGTTTGTCCTGCATATAATGCCGACTTCGACGGCGACGCGATGGCGGTTCACGTACCGCTCTCTGAAGCTGCACAGCTCGAAGCGCGACTCATGATGTCGGCCAACAAGAACATCCTGAAGCCGGGCTCAGGCGATGTGGTAGTTGCATCAAAGCTCCTCGATATCGTGCTCGGCTGCTACTGGATGACGAAGTCCGTCGACGGTTTGAAGGGCGAAGGCAAGGCATTCCCGACAACCAATTCCGCCATCACCGCATACGATTTCGGTGCGATCGACCTGCGCGCAAAGATCAAGGTGCTTCCGTCAGACTCGGCCAAGTACACGCAGTACGAAGGTAAGGTATTCGAAACGACCGTCGGCCGACTGCTGTTCAACTCCGTTCTCCCGTCGGATTTCCCGTACATGAACGAGGAGATCACGAACAAGCGCATGGGTCAGCTCGTGCACAGCCTCGTGGCTCACTACTCGCTCGACGGTATTCCGAAGGTGCTCGATGCCATCAAAAAATTCGGATTCCGCTACGCTACACACGCCGGTATCACGTGGTCAATTTCCGACATCGTGGTCCCCGAGGTGAAGCATGAAATGGTTAAGGCCGGACTCGATGCTGCCGCAAAGGAGCTCGACAACTACAACAACGGGCTCATGACCGAAGTGGAGCGACGCCGCTCGACCATCGACATCTGGGCGAAGACCTCCAACGACCTGCGAAAGCATGTGGTCGAAGCACTCGACGACATGGGACCGGTGCACGACATGATCACATCCGGCGCCCGAGGCTCCGTGGTGCAGCTCCACCAGATGGTGGGCATGAAGGGTCTCATTACGAACCCGCGCGGAGAGATCATCGAATTCCCGATCACGAGCTCGCTCAAAGAAGGACTCACACCCATCGAGTACTTTATTTCTACTCACGGCGCTCGTAAGGGATTGGCCGACACGGCACTCAACACGGCGCGCGCCGGTTACCTCACACGACGACTCTTCGACGTTGCACACGATGTGGTGGTGCTCGAAGCAGACTGCGGACAGCGCGAAGGCGTGCTTATCCCGCGACCGGGCAAGGAAAACATCGGAGGCAGCTTCGGTGACCGTGCAGCAGGACGCGTGCTTGCGGAAGACGCACTCGACGGCGACAAGGTGGTATTCAAGCGAAACCACATGATCACACGCGACGAAGCTCCGATGATCGAAAACAGCGGTATCCAGGAAATTTTGGTGCGCTCTCCGATGACATGCAAAGTCGCGAGAGGAGTCTGCCAGAAGTGCTACGGAGTCGACCTCACCAACGGTGAACTCATCGACGTGGGCGAGGCAGTGGGCGTTATTGCCGCACAGGCCATCGGTGAACCGGGCACACAGCTGACCATGCGTACATTCCACACCGGAGGCGTAGCAACCGCAGGCGGCGACATCACAATGGGCCTCCCGCGTGTTGAAGAAGTCTTCGAGTGCCGCATTCCGAAACTCCCGGCTGCAATTTCGCGCATCAACGGTGTCGTAACCGACCTCATTAAGGACGGTCAGGAAACAGTCATTGTTATTCTTGCCGACGTGGCTTCGACCGCGAAGACCGCGAAGGGCGTAAAGAAGGAGACCGAATACCGCATCCATCCGCTCAGAACCATCCACGTAAAGGTGGGCGACACGGTGGTGAAGGGACAGTTCCTCACGGACGGCTCGGCAGACTTGGAAGAACTCTTCCTTTTAGGCGGCAAGGAGATCGCGCAGCAATACATCATCAACGAAATTACGCGCATCTACGAATTGCAGGGAGTTTCGACGGCGCGCAAGCACCTCGAAATCATCGTCAAGCAGATGTTCTCTCGTGTGCAGGTCTCGAACTCCGGCGACACGGGCGTGTCCGCAGGGGAGATCATCACCGACTTCGAACTCGACCGAATCAACAAGGTGCAGAAAGAGGTGGATGGCGAGCCGGCAAAGGCAAAGTCGCTCTTGCTCGGTATCACCGAAGTATCGTTGACCCGCGCTTCGTTCCTCTCGGCAATTTCGTTCCAGAACACTCCGCGTAAGCTTGCAGAAGCAGCGGTTTCCGGTTCGATCGACCGCCTGGTAGGCCTCAAGGAGAACGTCATCATCGGTCGCCTCATTCCGGCAGGTACCGGATTCAAGGGCTCGAAGAAGCACGGCTACATTGTGGACATGGAGGCACAGTTCGCAGCCATGGCCCCGGTAGAGGTTCCCGAAGCTCCCGTTTCGGAAACAATGCGACAGTAACCGCTCGGTTACTCTCGACAAAAAAGCGCCGAAAGGCGCTTTTTTGTGATGCACACGGCAATGCTTTGCCGGGCTGAATCCCTTTAGGGGTTTGCTTGACGCTACCGTACGCTCACGTACTGTATCGCGAGGCAAGAAAACGGGGAACGCGGATGACAGATAAAAACGGGGTACCACACCACATCGCATTCACACCGAACGGCAATCGTCGTAAGGCGCGCGGACAGCACCGCTCGTTCCGCGACTCATATTCGACCGGCGCAATGCGTGCCCTCGAAGTTGCAGGGTGGGCGCAGGAAGAAGGAGTGATGCGCATGTCGGTCTTCGGACTGTCGTGCGAGAACATGGAACGTCGTCCGCAGAAACAATTGGATGCTCTGCAGGAAGGTGCCATACAATTCTGCGATATGGCGATCGACTCCGGTCTGAAAGTTCGTCCGTTCGGGAAACTCAACGAGTTCGAGGGTAAAGCGAAATACAAAAAGCTTTACAATAGGTTGCGCAAGCTCCAAAGCATCCCGATTGCACCCGATGACTTTGTGATTTATGTCGCCACGAACTATTCGGGCCAAATCCAGCACGAACTCGGTGAGTTCATGGACCAGCTGTACGCACGCGGATTCGAGGAGGTGCGCAGAGATCCCATGCGATATCTGCTTTCAGGCGGCGTGCCGCCGGTAGACCTCGCGATTCGTACCGGCGGGGAACAGCGCACCTCAGGGTTCCTGCCGTTTCAGATGGCGTATGCGGAGCTCTACTTCACACCGGTTTTGTGGGCCGACTTCGACCAGCACGAGTTCAAAAAAGCACTCGCCTGGTATCGCCGGCAGACGCGTAATTTCGGCAAATAAGTCCTATCGCTGGGAGGCGGCTCGCCATGAGCCGCCTCTGTTGTTTTTCTGCACGTGTGATTAGATGAGTATGGCATGGCGCCAGAGGCTGGAGGAGCAGATGGAAGCACGTCTTCAACCCGAGCTCCCTACTCACACCGTAGAGGGACTGAGCTCAAATACGCTGGTTCTCGACATCGAGGACGAACTGAGGGAAGCCCGTGACCGCGATCTCACGGTCGGCGAAGCAGAGAAGTGGGTGCGAACGATGCTCAGGGAAAAGCATCGGAAGGTGAAGGTTCTGCGAGAATTCGAGATCACCGACCCGCTCAACTTCGCCGACTGGCACCTGATAGTGCGATTCGCCGGTGGCGAAGAGCTCGAGCTCTGCGGAACGACGCGGACATAACGAACCGATGCCGGACGAGTGACCTCGTCCGGCTTTTGACATGCAGGTGCGGCTCACGTACTGTTTTTGCGGCCCGGGCGAAATGCCCCACAGAGGAGATGAGCCATGCGAATGCTTCGCGCAATTGCGGCTATCGCCGCGTTACTGCTGCTTACCGGTTGCGAGTGGGTCGAGCCCAATGTGAAGATGGACAAGCTCGGCCCCGGCTTCGTGCAGGGCAGGATCAGCTACAAACCGGATGAATTGAAGTGCGGTTTTGTGCTCGGCGTTCCGGCCAAGGGCGCCGGCGACCTGAGCTACGTCGGCACGCCCGCGGACAAGACAGTCTACGAGAAGTGCCTGACTCTCAAGGGCAACGATCAGATCCGTGTTACAAAGCTCACCAAGCTCATCGGCAAGGACAAGGGCAAGGTGTCGTACATCGGAGTGATCGACGGCGTACAGATCAAACTGGTCGCAGGGAAGTTCGACAAGGGCTAGACGGTCGAACTACATAGCCAAGAGAAATGAGGGGAGGTCCGACGATTCGGACCTCCCCATGCTTTTTATATTTGCTTTTGACGTGAGGAATTGAATATTGCATAGTGCCGTCAGTCATGGCAACCGGTAGCGCCGGCCCCTCTGGCTACGAGGAGAAGACGATGTCGCAAGGATATGATCCCCGACTGGGTAAGTTAATAGCTACACTGGCGACCAGCTTACCGCCGCTCTCGAGCGATCGGTTGAGCCAACTCGTGAGCAATCCTGCGGAGGTGCGCAAAGTACTCTATGGTCTCATGTCGCCTGTTCGCGGTGTGACGCCTGGCGCCGCCGGACATCTCGTGCTCGGCACATACAAGGGTAGCCATACGAGGGCCTATCGACGACACTTCGCGGCCAACGCGCCGTACCCTTTCAAGAACATGGGTTCGGTTGCGCCAAGTCTTGATTTCGAGCGTATGCTTCACGAGGAAAGCATTCCTCTGGAAGCAAATCGGCGTAAGTGTTTCATCGCAATCCTGGAAGTCGGCGACCTGGGCTTTCCGCAAGACGAGATGGTAGACGAGCGCTTCGTGGTGGAACGGGCGGAGACCGTGGGCTTGAAGCCGGTCCCGGAGGAGGCGATGTTCGTCTTCGCGGAGAAATGTGCACATCTTCTGCCGACGTCGATTCCGGATCGCCTGAGTACACTGGCGGTGCGGCCGTCGGAGGCACGAGGACGATATACGTATTTCAGCGTATATCGGAATTTGCCGAGTGGCGATGTCTGTATCGCTGCTTCGCAGTTCGGACCGATGCTCAGTTCGCGTACCCGCATCATCTTTGAGAAGGTCTTACAGTAGTTCATTGTTCTATGACCGAGCCCCGGCCGCGTTTGGCCGGGGCTTTCGCTTTTCTATTCGGGCAGAGGCATAATGGCCCCATTGGAAAGCTATCGCTTCCAACGGGGTAAACCCTTATGGCATCAGACACTGTTCAACAAATTAAAGACAGGCTCTCCATCGTGGATGTGGTTTCGCAGTACGTGAAGTTGGAAAAGGCGGGCTCCAGCACCCGCGCGAGGTGCCCATTCCACGCGGAGCGGACGCCAAGCTTCCACGTCTCGCCCGATCGCGGCACCTATCACTGCTTCGGCTGCGGCGTGGGTGGCGACATTTTCTCATTCATCGAAGCCATCGAAGGTCTGGATTTTAAGGGGGCACTCAAAGTGCTTGCGGAAAAAGCAGGGGTAGAAATAAGCTACGAAAAGCCCGAGGCGCGTGATGCACGCGACCGCGCATTTGAACTCTTGGAAGTTGCCACCATTTTCTACTCCTCAAGACTTTCAGACGATGCGAAGAAGTATTTGAAAGAGCGCGGGCTCTCGGAGGGCACGGTGCAGCAATTCCGCGTAGGATGGGCGGGGGATGCGTGGAGCGAGGCCTCGGAATATTTTAAGAGTAAAAAGTTCTCCGACAACGAAATTATCGAAGCGGGTTTGGCAAAGAAGAGTGAGCGCGGCGGGCTCACCGACAAATTCCGGAATCGCATCATGTTTCCGATTGCTGACCCCGCGGGCCGCATCGTGGGATTCTCCGGCCGCATATTCGGCGAGAACGCTTCACCCGAAGCCCCGAAGTATCTGAATAGCCCCGAAACCCCGCTGTTCCATAAATCACGAATCCTCTACGGCTTCGACAAGGCAAAGCAGAGTATCCGTAAACACAACTTCGCTATTTTGGTGGAAGGGCAGATGGACCTCCTGGCTTCCCACGAGGCGGGGTGGGGCAATACGGTAGCAGTTTCGGGTACCGCTTTTACACCCGAGCATGTAACCCTCATCAAGCGCATGACGGAGAACCTGGTCATTGCGCTCGATGCCGATCAGGCCGGCATAAAGGCGGCAGGCAAGGCGGCGCGCGCAGCGCTGCAAGGCGGTATGAACGTAAAGGTGGCGCAATTGCCTACCGGGAGCGACCCGGCTGATTTGATACTCAAAGAAGGAGTAGAGGCATGGCGCGCAGCGATACGCGATAGCAAAGATATTATTACGTTCCTCTTGGACGTGCTCTTTGCACATGCTCCCGAGCGCGATAAGTTTCGCCGCAATGTAGAAGCGGTCGTGCTCCCATTCCTGGCCGACGTGCAGAGCCCAATTGCACGCGAGCAGTATGTGCGCGAAATAGCACGCAGGCTCAACGTGTCGGAAGGAGCGGTCATGGAAACATTCAGCAATGTGCCGCGACAACCCGTGCAGAAAGCGCCGGAGCAGCAGACAAGTGCCGGAGAGAAGAATTTTGTGGCCGACAAAGTACGCCAGGCATACGCGCTGTTAGTTTGGCAGGAGAGTATGCCAGCGCAGGATATCGATACAAAACAGTTCGAAAAAGACCTCCGCGAAGCCGTGGGCAACAATGTGTTCGACGAATTGCGCAATTCGCCCCTGAGCGATCAAGAAGCACTGCGTTTCTTGGCGACCGACATGTTCAAAAATGTTTCCGAGCTCAAGCGGGAGGCTGCTCAGATGTCGGCCAATCTTTTGAAAGTGCGCCTGCAGGGAGAAATTGCCGCGCTCACAAAAGAAATGCGCGAAGCCGAAATGAACAAAGACGCGAAAGCAGTGGACAAGTTGTTCGGTTCGTTACAGAAGCTGCGCGAGAGACTTGCACAGATATAGTGGGGGGTATAGAATATCCATGTTAGGCACTAGGTAGGTAAGTACATAAGGCCTAGCCATTTGTAAAAGGCAGCTTCCTGAAAGAGGAGCTGTTTCTGCACGTTTGTATATATAGGGAGGGTTCACACAATTTTCAGACAAAAATTATAAATATAAACAAAGTTCTCATGGCGAAAACAAAAAAGAAGGCAGCAAAGAAAGTTGCTTCGAAAGTGAAGAAGGCGAAAAAGACCGGTACAAAAAACCGGCCTGCTCGCGCTGCACGCGCCACGACGAAAAAGAAGGCAGTGAAGCGAGCCGTAAAGCCGCGCCGCACGAGCGCCACCTCGCGCGCCGGACGCAACTCCACCAAACGCCCCACAGCAGCTGCGCCGAAAATTGAGATCAAAGGCGGCAAAGTAAAAAAGCAGGTGATGGCGGGCGCAAAGCCCGGCATGATAAAGGGCAAGTCGGCCGACAAGGTAGAGGCGCTCATCAAACTCGGCCGAGAACGCGGCTACGTAACCTTCGACGAAATTCTCCGCGAGTTCCCGACCATCGAAGACAACATGACACTGCTCGAAGAAATGTACGAGCGGTTTTCGACCGCAGGCATCGATGTGCTCGAAGGCGGCGGCATGCTCGAAGACACTTCGGCCGATTCCGTGCTCGCTTCCAAGAAGCTGCAGAACCGACGCTCTGATTCCAACTACGATTCCGTGCAGATGTACCTCCGCGAGATAGGACAATACCCGCTTTTGAACGGTGAACAGGAGAAAGACCTCGCAAAGCGCATTTTGATTGGCGACGACGAAGCCCGCTCTATTTTGGCGCGCTCCAACCTGCGCTTGGTGGTATCTATCGCCAAGAAATACGTGAACCGCAGCCCCGATTTGACCCTCCTCGACCTTATTCAGGAGGGAAACCTGGGCCTTTTCAAGGCCGTAGACAAGTTCGACTACTCCAAGGGCTTTAAATTCTCGACCTACGCTACCTGGTGGATCCGCCAGGCCATCACCCGCGCGCTTGCAGACCAGAGCCGCACCATCCGCATCCCGGTGCACATGGTGGAAACCATCGCTAAGTACAAGCAGAAGGTGCGCGAACTCTCGCAGCACTTGGGCCGCGACCCGCTTCCGGAAGAAATTGCCGCAGAAATGGGTATCGAAGTAGACAAAATTTACACCATTCAGAAGATCAATCAGGACACTGTATCGCTTGAGAGCCCGGTGGGCGAAGACGACGACGAGCGCTCAACGCTTGGCTCGTTCATTGCCGACGACACGATTGCCGCTCCGGACCAGGATGCTTCGCGCCGAATCCTAAGCGAGCAGATGATGGGCATCCTCGATGAGCTCTCACCCAAGGAGCGTAAAATCTTGGAAATGCGAAACGGTCTGACTGACGACGGAATTTGTTACACACTCGAAGAGGTGGGCCGAGAATTCGGCGTAACCCGCGAACGAATTCGTCAGATTGAAGCCAAGGCACTGGAGCGAATCCGCTTCCACGAACGAGCCAAACAACTCCGATCGTACTAACAACAAAGCCCCGAAGAGGGGCTTTTTGTTAGCACGATGGACTGAACTATTTGCCGCATTTCGTTGTTGCGAGCATCGCCGTGCCCCTCACCGTACATTCAGTACGGCTCGGAACCCACCTCGCTCGCGCCTAGAACTGCATCCAAATATCGCAGTGCGGTCACATTGCTGAGTTCCGCCGATCTTGTCTAGATCGCTCAATCTGATTTTCCTGCATTCGTTGCTGAAAATAGATAACCTTTCGAAGGGTCTCAAATTGCGTCGCGTATATGTTAGTAACGTAATCTTCTACCAGCGACTCGTGGATTACATCAACGTATATAGATCGCGAATCAATCTTCCCAGTTTCAGGATTTCTCCATTCGTAAGTTCTGTGATGCAGAACAGATTTGAGCTCTTCGCCATTTTGATTCTTCAGCTTCTTTCCCTTGAAAACTACCATTGGATAAAACATGCCCGCTTGATACAAAAGTGGCTTTGTTCGCAAATAAAACAAGGCCTTAATTGCTTGAAGCATGGCACCACTTATATCCTTATCGGAGATATTTATGGCGACCTGAGGTGTAGTGTACGAGTGGAATTCTTTTTTTGCGTAGTCGAGGTCTCGTGACGCGAACCCATCGATAAAATAAGTGGTCTCGTCCCTGGGGTTGTCGCGCATGTATGCAATAGCATCATCGGAAAGATATTTAACCTCCACCACAAGCGCCAGTTGCGTGTCACGCGTTTTATACGATTCAACCTTCTTAATCGCCACGATATCAATATCGCGCGGCTTCAGCTCAACGTCATCTATGTAACTTCTGTCCGGAAATGTCTCAAACCCAAGTGATTTGATTCGTTCTTCCACTTCGAATTGGAAAGGAATTCCTGACTTCTTTTTCATCTCCCAATGCTACTTCCGAATATAAGGATTCGCTAGTGACGCATTAGGCGGTGCATCTCCGGGCAGAATCCCTTTAGGGCGGTAAACGAAACCGACGGAATTAGTTGGGAATACCCGCGAAGTATGGGTGAAACACATATCCAAGAAACGCGAATACAAAGGCCGCTGCAAATAGATACGAGGTTAGTAATCGTTTATCAAGATTGACGTCTTTTTTCCAAAAAACAGTCCAGAAGCCACGCTGAAAGCCCTCGGATTTCCAAGACAACATTCCAAGGGTTACTAAGATTATCGCAATGACCCACGCGATATAGGGAAAATACACATCAGTCTCTTTTCCAAAAACTGTTACAACAATCCCGAGAATACCAATCGGTAGAAGTAGGACTGCGAGTCCAAATGTTGAATAGTACCGCGTGAACTCATAGTCAAAATCGGAACCGACGTGTTTCTTCGGTAACTGAAACATTTGGTATGTGAGGAAAATTGCGCCTACCGTCAAAAGAATATACGTCAGAGGGGAACTCCACATATCTAAATCCTACGCCCGAAAATGAAGATTCGCCAGTGATGCATTGGTTATCTTCCATACAACCACTGCTGTAACTTATCCAATTGGATAAGTTACTGGAGTTGGTACAGAATGACAAACGATTACAAAACGAAACGGCCGGGTCCAACGGAGGACCCGGCAGGTACGGAAAGCGGAACAATCGCAGGCTCAGGGATGGCCGATGCGCTGACAGAGAACCATGTCGTCCTTTGCCAGAGTATTCGCGAACGCGCGAAGTTCATCATCGTCGCTGCCGATCAGGAAACTGCCCGTTTGCGCGCTGATCACGATCTGCTGGCCGGGGAAATACTCTTCGAGCACACCCTGGTAGGCGCAGAATGTCTCGTGCGCAAGACGAGCGGCCTCGGCTGCTTCCGAACGGCGGAGTTCAATGCCGTAGCGCTTTTTCAGCGCCTCATCGTCGAGCCCTTCGAGATTCTCGCGGAACATGGTGCTGGCGACGCCCATTCCTTCGTAGCGGGCGGCCACGTGATTGATCATGGTCAGTCGGTCGGGGATAGCTGCTTCGATCATGGTTTGCGTCCTCGTTGCGATTCCTACCTAAACCCTACATCTCAAAATGAAGATTCGCCAGTGTTGGACCCATTCGCGCGAATGGGCGAATGGTTACTATCCCACCATTCGCGCGAATGGTGGGATAGTGAATAAACAAAACAGCCGGGTCCAACGGACCCGGCTTCAGGGGAATCGGATTGAGAACAGGCGATCACTGGGTCAATAGAGGACGGATATGCATTTTTCCGTGCACGGCAATCTTTCTAGTCTGCCGCCGCACGGGTGTCGCTTTTGGTGCGCGTGCAGGATCGCTCAGCATTTGCTGCATGGCGTCGCGCAAGGAGTCACGCCCCATTCCGCCGTAGTACTCAAAGCTGCCGAGAGTGCTGTTTCGTGGCCGGTACGTGCCGCGCTTCATTTTGATTCCTCCGCTGAATCCCACCGAAATCCTACGCCTCAAAATGAAGATTCGCCAGGGTAGTAAACGAGGCGGGAATCCACCCGTTCCAGCAAGGTCCGACCTTGCTGAATATATACACACAACCTGTGCGGCCGCACACCTTGTGTGTATGTAGTGTGGTGTCTCAAAACGCAATACATACAACCGTCTCGGTCGGGAAAGTTGTGTGTATCTGAACCATTCTCTAATTCGCGCGAATAGGCGAATAGTACCTGGACTCATTCGCGCGAATGTGCGAATAAGGGACAAACAAAACAGCCGGGTCCACCAACGGGGGACCCGGCCTTTTGGCGTCAGATGACTTTGGGTGCGAGCCTAAGCTTCACGTAAATGATAGCGGCTCCACCGAGCATGAGGCAACTGAACCCAAGGCAGACCACCGTGAGAATGCCGAACATGATTGCGCGATGCCCGTCGAACCACATGCATGCGCCGATTGGCTCGAGCGCTGGGATGGTCAGCAGCAGCGACACGACCCACAGGCCGAAGACCACATGGCGCACATTCGGCATGTGCGTGATTTTCGTGAACTGCAGTATCGCGCCGAGTATGAGCGAAATGAAGCAGGATTGCAGAAGGACGCTGAATGCAAGCATTGCGATTACCCCGGTTTGTTGCCAATTCCACGGGCACAATACCCCGCAAAACCCGGATTCGCCAGCGTAAACAAAACGACCGGAGTCAGAGGGGACGCCGGCCGATTGGCTTGAGCAATATGTGTTTTGGAGGCGGGCCGAATTCGAGCGCCTTGAGGCGGTCTTTGAGCGACAGTTCACCGATGTCTTGATGCCACCACGGAAGCCGCTCGATGTTGTTGAGCATCATTCGTATGGCGAGCCCGACCGCGTCTTTGCCGACCCATTGCACCGCCACTGCATCGATCTCGCGCTCCAGTCGCTGTGTCGTTTTCTCGTTGAGCCGGGGAATGTGCCCGAGTTCGTGAGCAACTAGTCCTCGTATAACAGCGTCCGAGAAACGAGCGATAACGCGGGGGAGTATGACCGCGTACTCACGATCGGCCTCCGATATCTCGATGTTCCCGGGATTGAATTCCTCGCTCTCGCACAGGGCGAATTTGAGTCCTGCAAAGCCGGTGCGTGCATGCACTTGCGAAAAAATACCGATGATACGTTCGTCGGTGATCGGCCGCAGATGCTTGAAATGCTCCGAGATCTGCGGGCATTTCATGAATTCCAGCGCGACGCCGGGAAACGGCGCGCACAGTAGAACAAACAGCAATACGAGCTTCCGCATGGCGAGCCTCCTCTCCGGCAGCAACACTACGCCTCAAAAAGTATATTCGCCAGTCGCCGGTAGCTATCCCACCATTGTAGCGAATTAGAGAATGGCCTCATTCGCGCGAATGAGCGAATGATGGATAAATCCCACAAGGGGATCGCTGCTCGGCAAAGCATTGCCGAGGCGCGACAAAACAGAAAGCCGGGTCCGAAGGTGGCTTGACGTTCCCGTTCGTTCAGAGTCATATGAGGCTAGGTCATGGAGGTAAAAATGGAATCAGCGCTGAACCGATTCGTCATCGAGATGTTTTCAACCCGTTTGCGTCCGGTCGCTCAATACTTTTTGGACGAGAAAGAAAGGGTCACCTCGCTCGAGACGAACATTGAGACCCAGAAGCAACAGTTCATTAATTTGAGCGAGTTCGAAGAATTTCGCAATAATCGGCAGATGATAGAGTCGTTGGTCGGCGCAGGAATACCGCGCTACCTAGTGCATCAGGCGATGGATTCTGTGACAGATAGCGACCGACTCAAAGAGTTTCGAGCGGATGCAGAGTCGGCCAGAGCTCTGCGTTCGAAATGTGACCACATTCTGAAAGATATTCTTGCGAACAATTGTGAATCCGCAAGAACGTATCTGCAGTCCCGGTTGAGGGTATTGGAGGAACGGGTTGCTATGTTTGCGCAGCGGTCTCCTGCTTCGCCGATGGTAATCCGGTTCGGTCCGCAGACTGAACTTGAGAGATGCCGAGTAAACGAGTGTCTTTCGATCCTTCAGCAGTAAAACAGCGGTAAAAGCAGACGGCATCCCTGGGGGTGCCGTCTAATTGTTTGTAACTTGGAACGGTTGCACATCCTCACCGATGCGGCACTCATGTGCCTTTGCGGTCGAGCTTCGGACAGCCTGTCTTTTGCAGGTGACGAAGCGTAAGTTCGCGTTCGATATCTGCAAGTGTTACGTTCGAGCCGTGCAGCGCTATCACAAGGTTATAAATCAGGTCTGTCGCTTCAGCGACGATTCTGTCGGTATCTTTTCTTACAATTTCTATACCGAGTTCGATGGCTTCCTCACCGATCTTCTTCGCCCAGTGCGACGGGCCGTCATTGAGCAGCTTGATGGTATGCGAGCCTTCGGGTTTTGAGAATGAACGCTCGGCAATGAGTCGTTCAAGCACATTCAGCGTGATATCCATAGCGAAATACCTCCTGGTGCGATGCTACTGTGCTATTGCGAAATAGTAAACGGCCGGCTTCCACAAGGGGACACCGGCCTACATCTACGGCAACATTCGCGCGAATGGTTCCACGGCGGGTAGACGAAAGGCCGGACTCCGCGAGCGGAATCCGGCCGTCATTGGGTTGTCTTTGGTGCGTCGACGATGAGCTGCTTCGTGAACCGAGCGTATGTCTCCAGGTACGAAGGATCTTCGAGGGCCGCCGCCCGGAGTACATCGGCTATGAAGCGGTCAAAGTCTTCGCGTTCAGCCTCCAGTTCCGCATCTGCGGTCAGCAATTCCGACATGCTCATGTGTCCTCCCCCAAAATCCTACGCCTCAAAAGGTCTCGGCGTCGGTGAAGTAACCGTACATTGCGCCAATCGCCGCACCGAGGTGAGCGAATGTTTCGTTTTCGAGCGGCACAAACGGTGATGCCACCCCACCGAAGACCATTCCGCCTACAGCGGCACACAGTCCCATGATTTGGATACGATACACCGCAGTACCCGGTGTGCCGATGAATTTGCTTTTTGGCATGAGAGCACCTCCTCTCAAAATCCTACTCCTCAAAATGAAGATTCGCTAGGGTATCAAAACGGCCGGATGCAGATGCATCCGGCTCGTTGTCTTGAATGTGCGATTCCGAAACAGCTACGGAAACGGAATGGTGTCGTGGCCATCCTGGCGCTGCCACGGGGTTTCAACGATCTGTCCGCCACCCATATTCTCGTAGTAGCTGGCTGCCTCGAACCTCTGGTTCCCGAAAATAAGCGAAACCTGCGAGTGATCGCCATCGCTGATCATCTCGTTGATGTATCCGGGGATCAAACCCCGGTACTCAAGTCCAGGCTGATCTTCATCGGGTTTTGGACCGAAGGTCCAATACTCGCCGATCTTTTGTCCGTCGACGGTAATGGTCCACGCTTTGGCATATTCCATGCCGTAGCTCCAATCGCCCACGACGGGGCCCGTGACTGCGATCGTTGCCGTAGGACAGCGCTCCTTCAGAAATGCGAAAAAGGCGGTGGCACCAGGCAAAGGGGACTCGGTCATGCGGATGTCCTCGGTTGTGTTGAGCGACCAATACTTTACAATCACCGGATAAGACTGTCAACTCACCCGCGCCAAACAAAATGGCCGGGTCGCAGGCGACCCGGCCGATGATTCAGTGTGCAGCGATGCTGCGTTCACGCAGTTTGCGGATGCGGTCGCTCCACTCCTCGAACAGTCCGTGCTGCTCTACTTCGGGGAATCGTTCAATCTCAAACAGCATGCGCTGTAGTGCAATGATGACCGTTTCTTTGCCCACCCACAGCGCCGCCTGTGTATCGCATGCAACTTCACGACGAATGCCGCCGATCGCGATCCCGAAAAGCGTTTTGTGTGCCACTTCGTGTGCGAGAAGGCCTTCAGCCTCTGTGTCCGTATACGTTCGCACGTAGCTCGGCAGCAAGATAGCGGCCACCAGACGATTCGACTGAATATTGCCGACGATCTGCGGCAACACTCCATCAAATTCGCACATCGAGAAATCTGTAACGTTGAGTTTCGCTTTTGCGATCACTCGCAAAGCGATTGCGCGAAGACGGGCGTCGGGCTGTTCCCGCGAAATGTAGTGGAGCGATGAGCTCGGTACGCACGGATACAGCTCATCGGCCCGTGCCGGGCAGATATGCATGCCGCATACCAGAAGGCAAAGAGCAAGGATCCTCATTGGCCACCTCAATCCTTTCCCCCAGGATGCTACCTCTCAATATTGCGACGCGCCAGCTTTGGACTCATGCGGGACTCATTCGCGCGCGACCAATGGTTCTTAGCGGTATTCCGCCTTAGAACCATGAAGTACTCCTGTGGTGAATGTGCGAATAACCACTATCCTCCTATTGTAGCGAATAGGGGGATAGCAGATAAGCAAATAGCCGGGTCCACCAACGGGGGACCCGGCTATTTATTGTCAGCGATGCTGAAAATCAATCCGACGACGCTGCCCGCGAACATGCATGCAAGCAAGACGTGCAGCGGGTGATAGCGGATGATGAACATCTGCGGCAACACGACCGAGACGACCATACCGGCAACGACGCCCGACATGATGTACCACAGTGCTCTGGAGGTTGATTGCTGCATGTTCAGTATGGTCCAAGGAGGAGGCGGATGCGGTGGGTGAATTCCACTTTCAGTCGCATCCGATCCACCGGGTTGAACCACAGTTCATGGCGAATCATAGCCAAGAGCATTGCAGCTACCGCGCCGTTACCGACCCATTTCGCTCCCTGTGCATCGGTGTCACTCTCGAACTTGATGCTTCCGCCACCCGCAGCCCCCCACTTCGGAATGTGGCCGAGTTCATGCGCAACCAATCCCTCGAATTCGACCGTTGAGAACAGCATCACATGCCCGGGAATGAACAGGGCAAAGATGATGCCGTTGTCGTCGTTCTGCAATTCACCGATCTGCGGCATGGGGCCGTCGTATTCGCACAGTGCGAATTCGTGCGGCTGCATCTTTGTCTTTTTCAACGTACGAAGAAATTCCGTACGCAGCCGCCCATCGTGCAGCTCGCGGGCAAACGACATCCCTTGGCCGTACCTCGTGCATGGCTGCAATTCGGATGTGAGCGCGGTACCGTATGAGAGCATGACGAGTACAAATGCGACGAGAATGCGCATGGCTACCTCCCTTAACTTTGTGCAGACTACGCCCGAAAACGAAAATCCGCCAGTGACGTATGCTCGAGGTTAAACCTCGAGCTTTTTATAAACAAGACAGCCGGAAAGTGAAGGTCCGCCAGGTTTACTTTTTTGTGGGGCGAAGGACGGCGAGTGTGTGCTTCGATTTCTTTCCTACCAGGTGGTCCATCACACGCGCTATATTCTTTGTGCGAATAGAGTCAGTCTTCAGATTATTCAAATACCGGTTGATCTCTTTCTGCCTACTTGGTGCGAGCGCGTTGAATGCGGCAACGGCGCGCGGATCGCGTGCAAGCATTTTTGCAAATTCAGGATGGGGAAGCACGGTGCGGTCGCTCGGGTCGTACTCGATGGTTATTGCGGCAACGTCGTTGTTCTTCAGTTTTGCCGCTTTCAGCATCGGGCCGTTAATGTAGAGCCGCCAGAAGCCCGCATATTTTACGAGTGTTTGTATGTACTGCGCACCGTTTATCGTTCCGCGCACGGGGATAGGGCCGGAGCGTTTTTTTGCACGTTTAAAAATATTCTCCATCACATCATCCGCCGGTACCACGCAGGGGTTGATTCCGACTTTAAATATGACCTGGGAAAACGATTTCATCGGGCTATCGTACCAGATGACTGAAATCAAGCGTGCCTCAATGCTAGTCGATGAGGCAGCGAAGATATTCAGTAGGAACGGGAACAACCCCGACAAATACCTGCAATTCCTTGTCTTTCTCGTCAAACGAGACGTACGGGTCAAACAAGTCAATTTCCGCCTGCGTGAATTTATTTTCGCCGATCCATGCGGTCGGGGTGGGTATGCCATCTCCGATATCTATGTTGTCCATAGCGAGCACACGGTACACCGTATCGGCGTGCAGACCTTGGCCGGCAAATTCCTGAATATCCTCGTCCTGCGCCTCATGAAAGTTCAGCTTTACTAAACAACCTTTCTCGATCTCGCGCTCCTTTATCTTCTCGAACGCCCTCGGTACTTTGTCGATCATTTCGCCATGCTAGCAGCTCTGCACCCAAACAAACAGCCGGAGTTTTGTGACTCCGGCCTCGTGTGTTCAATTCTCCAATTTCCTCAGGAGCACTAATACTACTCCGTGCGCTAGTAGCCGGTGAGCCATGCCCAAATGAAAAATACGCCGATGGCAATAATGATAACTGCTGAGACGACCATATCGCTACTCCCTGAGTTCGTTTCGCTCGAGCGAAATTACCTTTGGGAACTCTACGCCCGGTGAGCTCAAAAGCAAACGGACCGGAAGCGAATCGCTTCCGGTCGTTCAGTCCATTTCCACTGGCGGCGGTAAAACGCCTCCGACAAAAAGATCGGCCCATTTGACCCCATTGAAGTTCATGATGAGCCGAGCGCGAGCAATGCAGAGCCGAGCTTCCACTGGATCGTCGGCAACGATCCGTTTCCGTACCTCGACGGTAACGAGGCGTATCGCGAAGGGAAGTTGAACACGGTGATTCGGATACACCTGCCGTGCGACGAAGTCTGTGGCTGCAACCTCGCACCATGGGAACTTTTCCCGGAAGAGATTTTCCACATGCAATGCATCTCGTGCGATGTCGATAACTGATTGCTGCGGAGCGTCCGGTCCCGTCATTCGAGCGTCCTCCATCGATTTGTTTTCCAGCCCGTATCCTATGCCCTCTGTTTAGGAATGACAAGAAAACCCCGGGCTGTTTGGCATGAATGCTGTTTACGCAGTGAGCTGAGCACTCGTTGAATTTGCGGCTTCGTAGGCTGCCTGACGGCGAACTTCGCGACGATACGCGAACGCATCGAGCGACTCACGAATCATGGTCGGAAGCATCATCACAACGGCGATGAACAGACCGGTGGCAACCGAGCCCAAAATAACGAGCGAGAGCGGGGCGGTGAATGTCCACGCAAATACATCAACCGTGACCGGTGACGTGTTCTGAAACGCGAAATCCACTGCCACTGCACCCACAACAATGCCTATAATTAAGAACAAAAGCATATGCTTATTTGTTTAGCTGATAAGCCCTGCGGCCTATTCCTTAGACGGCTGAGCGAGGCGGCGCTTGCCTTGTGTTTTCTGTAAAATGTTGCCCAAGTGAAATGGGCCGGCCTCGATCACTGTGTGACCGAGGCCGGGAAAGGTTCAGCTATGTGCGTATTGACGCTTCACCCGATAGGGCGGCCGTCTATTGGCGTCGAGGTTTCGCTGAATGTGCGCGCGTGTTTCCCTCGCGTTACGGCGGTACATCAGTGCGCTTTCGAGATCGCCCGCTCGCAGATGATGCCGGGCACGAATGACCTCCACGCGAAACAGGGTAATGACGGCACTGCGGGTGATCCACGAATTGTTGCTCGCGATGAGCAGCTGTACTTCGCGCTCAAGTTCCGTGAGTGATCGGGCGATAGAGAGCCGTTCGTTGAACCGGGAAATCCGGTTGCGCACGGCGTGCAGCAATGCCAGCATCTTCAACCTCATTGTTATTGTTACCGCTGCTACCATACCACGAGTTTAGGGAGTGGCAATACATCGAGGGTGTGAATAAATACTCGATGCTACACTGTTTTTTATGACGAGGGCGCAGAAGAGTGCGAAACGAAAGATAGCGTATGTGCTCCCCCCGGGTCCACCGGAAGCTCCGGAGCGCGAGATTCCAATCGCGCATTGGAGTCACTCGTCGCTCATGGCGTTCTTGCGTAATCCGCTCGCGTGGTACAAGCGCTACGTTGAGAACATTCGCGACACACCGTCGAACCCGAGCTCCATCGTCGGGCGCGCAGCGCATGTGGCGATGCAGCACTTTTACGGCGGCATTGATAAAGACGGCGCGACCGCGCTCGGCTTGGAATACATGCGTGAGGTGGGGGATTTTGAAATTAACTTCGGGAAAGCAAAGTCGAAACTCGCACGAAAATTGAAACGACAACAGATGGAGCGCGACTACCTGCAGGCAGTCGGCTTTTACCTGTTGAAGCCGCCGCGCCACAAGGTGCTCGGGGTGGAGGTTTCAGCTATGGCTCGGGTGCCGGGCCTGCCCATCCCCATTAAGGCGATATCGGATCTCGTTATTCAGTCGCGCACGAATCCCGACGAAGTCGATATTGTGGACCATAAATTTGTTGACGCGTTCAGCAAATACAAGTCGAACAAAACGCTCTTTGTGATGCAGGCGATGTTCAACTACTACGTGATTCGCGAAAAGTATCAGCGACCGGTGGGGAAGTTCATCGTGTACGAGTGTAAAAAGAAAAAGAACGCCGACGGGCGCCCGCAGCTGCGCAAATACGTGATCAACTTTGCCGAGCAAAGCGACGAGTTCCGCGTTTTTCACAAACTCCTGAACGACGCGACGCAGGAAATAATGCGACGTCGAATCTACCTCCCGAATCCGTCCGACATGTTTGAAGGTGAGGATTCGTTCAATGTGTATCGCATGGGACTAGTGGATGAGCGGTGAGCCCTTGCCTTCATCTGAGTTTCATCCTTAGATTGATACAGCGACGCTCCGCTTGGGAGCGAAGAATGGAGAGACGCAATGCGAAAGCACCTGATGCTCGCGCTCGCCGGACTCCTCTTGCTCGGTCCCGCGCGCGCAGAAACGATAACGACGCAGGATATCGCGCGCTACTACGAAGACATCTGGTTTGCCGATCCGTTGGATAAGATCTGGTGCGCAAACGTTTTACGAAATGTCGCCGGCGAAGACTATGCCGAAGCGAAGAAGAGCGGCGTGTCGATCGATCAAACAATGCGTGATCATAAATGTTTGGATCACTATTC
>CAYQQI010000015.1:0-22244 GCA_964419595.1 uncultured Candidatus Saccharibacteria bacterium | reverse complement strand
ATGCAGATCGGTGTGATGTTCGGCAATCCTGAAACAACAACCGGCGGCAAGGCGCTGAAATTCTACACATCGGTTCGCATCGATATTCGCCGCATCGCGCAAATAAAGAAGGGTGACGAAACGATGGGCGGGCGTCACCGTGTGAAGATCGTAAAAAATAAGGTGGCAGCTCCCTTCCGTGCGGTTGAATTCGATATGCTCTACGGCGAAGGAATTTCCCGCGAGGGTGAAGCGATCGCACTCGGAGAAAAGCTCGGGCTCGTAGAAAAATCTTCCGGGGGATCGTATTCAATCGGAGAAACGAAGCTCGGACGCGGGTATGATGCGGCTCGCACATTTCTGCGCGAGAACAAGCCGGTACTGAACCAGCTCCTCAAAGACGTGAAAAAGCAACTCAACGAGAGCGGCATGAGCTCAAAGAGTTCGGGCACGAGCGGCGACGAGTGATCGTCACTTCTCAAAAGAGAACAGCCTCGCTGATGCGGGGCTGTTTCGATGGTCTCGGCACACTGCCGCCAGGGCCGGGCCTCTGCCCGTATTCGTTCAGGTAGATGAAATACATGAGCGTCGCGATCAAACCGGCGCAGAAGAAGTACAACATGAATGCGAGCATCACCACTCGCCCGAACGAGTGCTCCGGCGCAGGGAGCGCCAGTTGGAGCAACATGATGGACAGAAGCGCGAGTAAGACGACCTGGGAGCGCGAACGCTCGAGTTCGGAAGACATTGTTCGATGCCGCATGAGAGGGACTCCTCTTGTTCCGGTCGCAGCGTAGCATTCTCATTCAGTTGGACAACCCCTCGTTTTTGGCTACAATGCGTCAAATTTATGGCAATGCTCGCATACAACGAAGTCCTCCCGAAGAGGATCATTATTATCGACGACGAGCCGTACGAGGTACTCTCGGCATGGGTATTCCGCAAGCAACAGCGCAAACCGGTGAATCAGGTAAAACTTCGCAATCTGAAATCCGGTTCGATGGCGGAACACACGTTCCATGTGTCCGATAAAGTGGAGGAAGCAGACGTGGAGAATCGCACCGCAGTATTTATATACGAGCGCAACGGTGAGTGGTTCTTCCACGAAGCAAAAGATAAGTCGAAGCGCTTTACCCTTACCGCGGAGCGCATCGGCGACGAGAGCAAATGGCTGAAGCCCAATACCGAAGTTGATGTGAAATGGTTCGACGAGCAACCCATTCAGGTAAAGATGCCCATTAAGGTAGACCTCAAGGTAACCGAAGCGCCGCCGAACACCCGTGGCAACACAGCGCAGGGCGGCAACAAGCTCGTGCAGCTTGAAACAGGTGCGGCAATCACCGTGCCTATGTTCGTAGAGGCGGGAGATATCATACGAATCAACACCGAAACGGGAGATTACGTGGAGCGCGTCGGCAAATAAACACGACCAACAAAAAAGCCCCGGTGTCCCAGCCGGGGCTTTTTGCGAATTTCGAACAGATCGTTAGCTCGGACCGGTCGAGGGCATGATACGAACGCTGTGACGGACCTCGGACATGCCGTCGGGGTGCAGTTGGACCAGCGTAAGGCACACGATGTAGGCGCGGCAATGGCCGCCGGCACACTCGCGTTTGACCGCTACCCCCTGCGTCGCCCCGAGCCAGATCGTGATCTGCGGAACATGTGCGGAAATCAGCGACTTCGACTGGAGTGCGATGGTGATCACGCCCGAGTCGGTATCGCGTGCGATGAGCTGCAATTGGACATCCGGCTCGTGAACCAGGCGCCCGTAGGTGACCTGGTCGCCGACGTTGTACAGGCCGTAGTCGGCGGCGTGGACCGGTTGGGTCAGGAAAGCGGAAAGTGCCGTTAGTGCGACGAGTGCGAGCTTGCGCAACATGAGCAAGTCCTCCGAGCCGGGATTGGCTGGGAGGACGATATCATACTCTCCGACGAATCTAAATAAAAAAAGCCCGGGTTGAACCGGGCGTTTTTTATTTCTGGATATACGGGAGAAGCCCACATGTCGGCTTGCTGCTGCAAGCCGCACGCAGGCCCCGCCTCGCGATCCCAAGCGTCGTCACGCTTGGGAACCCTACGCTCCGGCCGCTTCTGCCTCACGAGATCTTCGCTCTCTACATTCAAAAGTAAAAACCCGGCTTTCGCCGGGTAGTTTTTACTTTTGAATGTAAGGCAGAAGCCCCATAAACCTCGCTCGCTTCACGGCTGCTTCCACAGCACGCTGCTGCTTTGCGGTGAGGCCGGTTCGCTTGCGACCCATTACGCGACCGTGCGGATTCACGAACTGCTTGAGCAGGTCGATGTCCTTGTAATCGACGTGCTGGATGTCATTCTGAGTCAAAATGTTTGCCATATATCTATGTTATCTAGAACGGAATGTCGTCCGGATTAATATCATCTTTCGGGTAATCAATGCCCGGTCCTGCTGAAGGTGCCGGAGCGTCCTGCGAGTCGTCCGCCTGGCTTCGTGCGCCGCCTCCACCGCCGGATGAGCGAGGTCCGAACTGTACGGCATCTGCAATGACTTCGGTGCGGTACTTCTTTTCGCCGTTCTGTTCCCACGAGCGTGTCTGCATGCGGCCCTCGACATACACTGAGCTCCCCTTCTTGAGGTACTGGTTGACGGTGTCGGCCGTGCGGCCGAAAACGACGACATTGTGGAAATCCGTCTGCTCCTGCTTCTTTCCGTCGCGGTCCTTGTAGACGCGATTTGTAGCAACAGAGAAATTGCAGACGTTCATGCCGCTCGGAAGTGCGCGCAATTCAGGGTCGCGCGTGAGGTTGCCGAACAACATTGCCTTATTGAGATACATATATTTAAAGTAAAAAGGTGAAAAGCAAAATGCAAAATTATTCAGTCGTTATGTCGGAGAGTGCCTTGTCGAGGTCCTCTTCAGAAATCGGTGCGCTCTCCTCGTCGGGGCGCTTTGCGGTGGTCTTGATGGTGTCGGTGCGCTTCACTTCGCGGAGTGTCGGAGCCTTGATGCGTGCGCGAGTTTCTTCGCGAACCGTGCGGAAGACGATGTGGCGAAGAATGCTCTTGTTTGCCTTGAGCATTTCTTCGAGGGCCTCAGCGGAGCCAACAACTGCTTCGAATTTGATCCAGCCGAAATAGCCGCGGTCTTGTGATGCCCATTTGTCGCCTTCACGGGAATCCATGTCGTATGCGAGCTTTGTGAGCACCGGCGCACCTTCTGCAATGAAAGAGCCTCCGAGTTTTTCGATGACTGCACGGATCTCGCCGACAACCTTATCGACATTTTCCTCCGCTACCGAGGGCAGAATATGGTAACCGACCTCGTAAATACGATTTATAGCCGCATCTTCTGCGGTTTCCGGTGCCAAAACTGTGTCTGCTGCCTCTGTCATATCATTCGTCGTTTGTCGGGGCACTCTAACATAGCCCCCCTTGCGAGGCAAGAATAACGGCTCAGCTTGGGCACTAGAGACTCATCAAAACCTTGAAATTGCCGCGGAAGCCCTCGCCCTCGCCGCTCGGTTCTTGCTGTTCACCATGCTTAAGCACGAATGTACCGTTTTCGCTGAATACCCCTATCTCGTCACCTGCGCCCGCATACCAGCACAGTGCACCGGAGACCTCCCCGTCGCTGAGCGTCCCGTTGCTACCGTCTATCTCTGCGCAGCTGCCCTCGTAGGTACCTGCGTCGTGGCTCGTGCCGTCCCAGGTTACCGTAACCTTTGTTTTAATGGCTCCCGTTTCCTTGTCCTCGGAGACCTGTTCAAACTTCCAGGCGACCGAATGCTTTGCCGTTGTAGGAGACTCCGCCCCGTTTGCGGTCGTACCAGTCTGCTCCATCTGCTGCATTACGGGCAAGCCCACATTACTGCCGTACCAGTAATAGACACCGGCAGCCGCGACGATAAGGAGGACTGCGATAACGATATTTTTATTCATAGCTGAATACTAAAGACCTGCGCGGCATTTGCAAGCAAAAAGAAACGGCTGCCCCGAGGGGCAGCCGTTTGATCGAATGTGCAATGTCACATTCCGCTCCGATGTTGTTTCGATTGCGGATGCGCTTCGCGATGAGCGAGTTCAGCGCACAGCGCAAGTACCTGAGTTGCGCGACGAACCTCTTCGAGACTTGGTGACGTCGGCGCGATGCGGATGTGCGAATCCTTCGGGTCATCCCCGTTAGGATACGCAGAACCCGCAGGCGTCAGTTGCACACCAACGTCACCCGCGAGCTGCACAACACGCTTTGCGCTGCCCTCTTCCATATAGAACGAGATGAAGTAGCCGCCGTCGGGCATTTCCCAGTGGGCGATTCTCTTCCCGCCGATCGCGTGCTGCAGCACTTCGCAAACCGCGAAGAACTTCGGGCGGATGATGCGTGCATGTTTGCGCATGTGCGCACGGATACCGTTCTTATTCTTAAGAAACTGCACATGCCTGAGCTGGTTGAGCTTGTCGGGGCCGATCGTTTGCAGTGCCAGCCGCTTTCGGAACCATTCGAGACTCCGCGGACTCGCCGAGAGCATCGCGATACCCGCGCTTGCGAACGTGACCTTCGAAAACGATCCGAAGATCCAGAAACGATCCTCGCTCTTTGCCTGCTGTGCCAGCTTCATGACATCGATGTCGGGTACGAGGATGCCGGCGAGGTGGTGCTCAGCATACGCGTTGTCCCACATCACGATGAAGCGGCCGTTCTTGGGCCTGAGCTCAGTGATCGCTCGCACGACGGAACGTGAATACGAAATGCCCGTCGGATTCGAATACCGCGGCATGCACCACATACCCACGACGTCGACGTCCTTCACGAGCTCGCGCACGGCATCCATGTCGGGACCGTTCTCGGTCATCGCAACCGGCACCGTTTCGATACCAAGTCCTTCGCAGAGCTTGAAATGCCGATCATAGCCCGGTTCCGGACAGATGAATTTCGGCTTTTGTGACCAACCGCCGCGAAGCAAATGTTCCGCGATGACCATGTACATGAGCTGCAAACTCGAATTACCCAGAACGAGCGTGTTCTCAGGCCGCGTGCCGAGGTACGCGGCACAAAGCTTGCGGGCTTCCGGGATACCGTCCGGATGGCCGTAGTTCCAGCAATCAACACCGGCCGGCGTGTGCGTGCTTGTAGAGCGAAGCAGGTTCCAGGAGAGCGAAAGCTGTTCGGGCGAGGGCTTTCCTCGCGTCATGTCCAGTTTCAGGCCTTCTTTCTTGAGCGCCTCGTACCGACTCCAAAGGTCCTGCATGTAAGCCGTGTTCGAGCCCGCCGGTGTATCAAGCATGATTTGTTCCCTGTATGTCGACCCTGTGTCGTTGCCTACTCTGAACAAACCATAGACAGACACGCATGTAAAGTCAGCCTATTTTGAAGAGCCTTCGGGCGTTCTCAAGGAATTGTTCGCGTACCGTCTCTTCGTCTTCTCCTCGGATACCCGCGATCGCATTTACGATATATGGAACATAAGACGACTCATTGCGTTTTCCGCGGAACGGCACGGGGGTGACGTAAGGCGCATCAGTTTCTGAAAGCAGCATGTCGAGCGGTGTGTTTTTTACCACCTCGTCGTAATCGTGCGTGAATGTAACAACGCCGGTGAACGAGAGCGTAAATCCGATATCGAGGAACTTCTTTGCCGTATCCCAGTCCCCTGCAAAGAAGTGCACATCGCCCAGGACTTTTGTGTGTGCCTTCAATACCTCGAGCGCGTCGTCGTACGCATTGCGTATATGGAGCATGAGCGGCTTCTGCAATTTATTTGCGAGCTCGATGTGTTCTATGAATGCTTTTATCTGAATATCTTTGGTGTTCTCGTCGACACGGTAGTAGTCGAGCCCGCACTCACCGATGGCTATCACACGCTCGCTTTTTCCGAGCTGCTCGTACGCGGCAGAGTCGAACTGTTCTCCGCGCGAGGTAAATTCCTTGCCGCCCTCGCCCAATTCCTTTTCGTCGTGGTACGACTTTGCAGTGTGCACCGGGTGCAGACCGATGGTGGCGTAGATATGCTCGTGCGCCTCCGCAAGCGCCACCGCTTCGCGTGAGGTATCGATTTGGGTACCGACTACGTTCATCCCCACGCCGGCGTCCTTTGCACGAGCAATCACCTCGTCACGATCATCCTTGTATGCCACGAAGTTCACGTGGGTGTGCGCGTCGAAGTATTTCATATGCCGAGCAATATTATCGCGAATGACGAAACCACAATAGCTGCAAGCTTGCGGAGATTCACGTGTTCACGGTACCACCATACCGAGAGAATAATCGGGACAAGAATGTAGTGCGCATGTATGACGTACAAGATGCTTACGGTACCGAGGCTGAGCGCAGTGAGGAATGCGGAGAATGAAAAGAATTGCAGTACACCGTTCATCAGACCGAGCTTGATATCACGCGGATGCAGGTCAAACGCATGATTCGAGCGCTCCGTCCGAGCGTAGAGTATTGCCGAGGCAATGGTGCCTGCGAATTGAGATATCGCCATCATGAAAAATATATTGGTACCGATATTGAGCGCAACCTTCTGAAATGGTGACGTGAGCGCGGTAAGCACCGTCGATACAACGAGCAGGATGAGTCCCAGGCGCAGATTGCGCTGTCTGTGATGCTCGACCGACGACACCAGTAAGAGCGGCACGGTGATACTCAGTGCGATACCGACGTACTGCAGGAGCGTGAGATATTCACGAAACCATACCACTCCGATCGCGACCACGAGGAGCGGGCCGAGCACTTTGTTAATCGGAAAGTAGAGCACCGCATCGATATTCTTGAGTGATTCAATCCTCACATAACTTCCATACGCATGCACCAAACCCGCAATCACAGAAATCAGCGCCACTGCGAACCATTCCGCAGGGAGCGGATAGAAACTCGCGACTATGACCGCGAAAATACCCGAGACGCCGTAGCCAAAGACGCCACTGAGCGCTGAATCGCGCCGCTCGTGTGCGACTACTTTTTGCGTAAACGATTGGACTCCGGCGATCAATGTCGCGACAAGTGCCCAATAAAACGCACTTTCCATAGTCAATCTTTACGGGCGAAAAGGTTTTCCGGCTTTTTGTTCGCGAGCACTGCTGCTTTGATAGCTTCGCATGTCGTCGGCATAATCGGATTCAAGAGACGGGCGATGATGTATAGCTCTACTGCAAGTTCAGCAATCAGGGACTTTCCTGTCTCGGGATTTGTTTTTACCAGTTTGAACGGTTCGGTTTCCGAAATCTTTTGGTCAAGCTGCTGCACGCGCTCCATGATGAGAGCACATGCCCGATTGAAGTCGTATGCTTCAAGTGCTTCTGTATATTCGGGTGCGAACCCTACTGCTTCGGGTCGGGCAACTGCAGTCTCCAGATTCTTTTCTGCAAGCGTCATAATACGAGCCGTCACGTTGCCGATACCGTTCGCGAGGTCTGCGTTGTACGCCTCCTTAAATCGCTCCATCGTGAAGTCGCTGTCGTCGAACGGATGGATATGGCGGAGCAAAAAGTACCGCAACGCGTCGGTGCCGAATTCATCGACGATAGCGTACGGTTCTATGACGTTGCCGAGGCTCTTCGACATCTTCTGTCCGCCGCTCGTAATAAAGCCGTGGTAGAGTACTCTGCCCGTCGTCTTGAGGTTGGCCGACATAAGCATTGCCTGCCACATAATGGACTGGAATCGTATCTGGTCCTTCCCGGCCACCTGCAGCGTTTCGCCGTGTTCCCAAAAGGTTTTGTAAAAACCCTCAGAGTCCTCCGGCCATCCGAGCGTAGAGATGTAGTTGGTGAGCGCATCGAACCACACGTACATGACCTGTGAATCGTCACCCGGTACCGGTATTCCCCAGCTCATGCGGGATGTCTCTCGGGAGATACTGAAGTCTTCGAGACCGCCGGAAACAAAGTTGATAGCCTCGGCTCTGCGCCATTCCGGCACAATGACGCCTGCTTGATTGAGATACGCGAGAATTTTCTCCTGGTAGTTACTCAACCGGAAGAAATAGTTCTCTTCCTCAATTTCCACGAGGTCCATGTTGGGATGGTTGGGGCATTTTCCGTCCACGAGGTCGGTCTCTTTTACGTACGCTTCGTCTCCCACACAGTAGAGGCCCTTGTATTTCTTTTTATAGATGTCGCCCGCGGCATCACAGCGCTTCCATAATTCTTGCGCCGCGAGCACATGTCGCTCATCGGTCGTGCGGATAAATGCATCGTAGGAAAGGTTGAGTGCACGCCCCAGTTTCCGAAACTGTCCTGCAAAGTGGTCGACGTATTCCTGCACATCGCGACCCTCTTCTTTTGCTTTCTGGAATATCTTTTGACCGTGTTCATCGGTGCCGGTAGAAAAAAAGACAGTATCACCCACCAGTCGGCGGTAGCGCACGATGGCATCCGCCTGCACACACTCAAGAGCGAACCCTATGTGCGGATCCGCGTTCACATACGGAAGCGTCGTCGTCAGGTAGAAATTCTTTCCCATATCGGGCAACTATGCCGCATTTCGCACATGCTCCGCAAGGCGACCCGTTTCGATATCTTTTACGAACTCTTGGAGCGTCGCTGCAACCGGCACCGAGAGGATAACGCCTAAGAAACCTGCAAGCTCGGCGCCTATGATAAGCGCAAGAATAACGAGAAGCGGGGGCACCCCTACCACTCGGGTGACCACCTGCGGATAGATGAGGTGGTTCTCGAACAGTTGGATAACGATATAGATGATCACCACTGTAATACCCATCACGGGACCACCCGCAACGAACCCCATGATTACCGCGGGTATCGCAGCGAGTATCGGTCCGAACACGGGAATGAGTTCAAAGAGCGCTGCAATGACCGCAAGAATAAGTGCGTGAGGAACCTGGAAAATGAGGAGTAGAAGGTACACAAGCACACCGATGAGAACCCCGAGAATGAGCTGTCCTTGCATCCAAAGACCGATCTTGTGTTGTGAGCGTTTCCAGAGATCTTGCAAATACACCCTATGCGTTCGCGGTGTAACGATACGAATGAAATCATCGACTCCCGTCTCAACCACCGCAAAGTAGAAAGAGAACACAACGATAAGCACGAACGAGAAAAGTCCGCCGAAGATCTTGGTTGCGGCCGAAAACGTACCGCCGTCAGCACCAATATCAAACAGTCCGCGGAAACTCGTTATCATTTCGTTGCCGGAGATTTCCGCGGCGGCAGGCAAACCGAGCATGCTGGAGTAAGCAGTGTATGCGCTCGAATGTGTGAATGTATCTAAGTATTGAGGCAATGTCGCAGCGAATGTGCCGAAATCTTTCAAAACCGACGGAAAGAAGAAATAGAATAAGAGGAAGAACATGCTGAACATGACGAGGTAAAGCACGAGCACCGCCGCAACGCGCGGGATTTTATGGCGCGTCATGGCGCGTACCCCGGGTTCGACGGCGGAGGATATAACAACCGCAGTGAGCACAATGAGTACGACGTCGCGTAGCACAAACAGAAGCCATGCGAGCGCGAGCACGACGATGGTTTTCAGGAGAGTTCCGGTCGTTATCGTAACGTGGAGATTGCGCTCATCCATGCCCGAATCCTATCACGTACAGCCCCGTGCTTAGACGAGCTTCGCCTTCAGTTCTGCGATAGAAATGCGCTCCTGAGCGCCCGTATCCCGGTCGCGAATGGTGACAGTTTCCAGTAGTTCAGGGTTCTCGCCGAGAGTGTCGAAATCGATGGTGATGCAGTACGGGGTGCCAATCTCATCCTGGCGGCGATAGCGTTTGCCGATATTACCGTTGTCGTCCCACATGACCTGCGGGATGTCCTTCTTCAGCATTTCGTAGACTTCGCGCGCCTTTGCAACGAGCTCCGGCTTGTTCTTCAGGAGCGGAAAGACGGCGGCTTTTACGGGCGCTACGGCCTTATTGAATGCGAGGTATGCACGAGGCTCTCCGCCGAGCTCGTCTTCGCGATACACAGATGCGAGGACCGCAAGGAAGGTACGGTCCACTCCGAATGACGGTTCGATAACATGCGGAATGAGTTTGTCGCCTGCAACGTCGTCCTGGTACTCGAGATTCTGACTTGAACCCTCCTGGTGCGCGCGCAAGTCGAAGTCGGTGCGGTATGCCAGACCGTAAAGCTCTTTGCGGCCGAACGGGAAATCGAATTCGAAATCGATAGTTCGTTTGGAATAGTGCGCGCGATCCCCGTCCGCTACTTCGAGCTCGTGTACCGCCGAAGATGCAATACCCACCGCTTCGTTGAAGGCGTGAACATTTTTCCGCCACATTTCAAACGCCTCTTCCCAGGTTTCCGGGCGTACAAAGTATTCAATCTCCATCTGCTCGAGCTCGCGCACGCGGAAGATAAAGTCGCGCGGCGCGATCTCATTTCGGAACGCCTTTCCTATCTGGCCGATACCGAAGGGCAACTTCGGATGGAACGAGTCCACCACATTCTTAAAATTCACAAAAATTCCTCCGGCAGTTTCCGGACGAAGGTACGATACTGATCCCTCGGTCGCACCGATCTGCGTTTGAAACATCATATTGAACTGACGAAGGTCGCCGAACTCACCACCGCACTCAGGACATTTTTCACCCACGTGGTCGGCGCGGAACCGTCGTTTGCATTTTTTGCACTCAACGAGCGGATCTGAGAAGCCCTCGACGTGACCCGAGGCACGCCAAACCTCCGGGTGCATGAGGATGGCAGCATCGACGCCGTACATATCGTCACGACCCTGTACGAACATTCTCCACCAGATGTTCTTGATGTTGTTCTTGAGCTCAACGCCCAGCGGGCCGTAATCCCATGTGCCTGCGAGGCCGCCGTAGATTTCCGACCCCTGATAGACGAATCCTTTACGCTTTGCGAGCGAGATGAGCTTCTCCATTGAGACCTCTGACATATCCAGAGATACTACCGTATATTGTGCCGTTACAGAATGGCCCCGAACGCAGTGGTTATTTCACAACTGTGGCGTTGGCGGGGAGGAATCCTGCATCAGGGTTAACCGTCTGCCCGGAGGACGACTTGCCGATCTGGCCGAGGTTCGTCGTTACATCCGGTTCCGTTTTGCGGGTAACTGTAGAGCCTGTCGATTCATCGGTACCGGTGAGCGTTACATTCTGCACCAGTGCAGGCTGGTCGCCGATCTGACTTGTAGAAGGTGTGAATCCGACGGAAATAGCGATCTGTCGCGGTTGTGTTCCGTTCAATCCTGTCCCGGGTGCAATGTCACCGATGTTCCACGTAAAGGTACCGTCGAACTGATTGAACGTCAGACTTTCTGTTCGCGGTGCGTGCGAGCCGATCCAGCGAACGTAGGCCGGCAGCTTCGCTGTGACCTTTGCGTTCGTTATCTTATTGGTCGTATTCGTGACAGTGAACACCAGTGCGTACTCGGTTTCGGTACCGGCTTTCGGCGGCATCGGTCCCGCAACCCCGAACGGGTTCTGGGTATAGAGGGCCTGTGCGGCGAGCTGCAGATCGGTGGCAAGTCGAACCTGCGTTTTCACTGCTGACTGCAAGCTTTGCGGTACACCCGATTCAGACAATCGTTTACCGGCTGCATTCACACTAATATCTATCTTCGGATCCCCGGTCGCAGTTTTCGGCGAGGGCATGGTGAACGAGAATGCGACTGTTCCCTTTTGACCCGGCGTAAGCGTGCCGAGATCGCCCCCCGTCGTGGTTTTGTCCCAAATGACCGTGTAGTCAGAGGAGCGGAAGAAGCCTTCGTTCACGCGTACATGTTCCCCGTCGATATCGAGTCCGGCGAGCCGTGCCACAATGACCGCGTCGTTTATTTCAACCGAGAGGTTGTTCTGATATTGAACGGTAACGGTAACAGTGGAACCCGGTGCGGCAATAGGCACGCCGAGTTTCGGTTGTGTTTCGAAATCGTTCGGCCTTGCAGCGGGCTGAGAAGTATTCGTACTGATGGAGAGGCCGAGGAACGCTGCTGCTATCTTCATTTCGTATGCGTTCTCCGCAAGTTTAGTGGTTACGCCGCTCGAAGTCGCGTTCCGTGTGCCCGCCGAAATTCGGAATACTCGCTTATCGCCCTGCTCTCCGGCCAGAGATCCTTGCACCAAAATTGATTTGCGTTGCCCGGGAGAAAAATCGCCGAGGGACCAGGAGTTTCCCTTTGCAGGCGCGGGAGATGCGCTCGAGAATTTAAACCCGAAGGGATAGGTCATGTCCACCACCACGTCGCGGAGCGGCGCGCTTGCGTTCGATGCAACACTTACCGTGAATTGAACCGACTGACCGGACGTTGTTTGCGTATTACCGTCAACGGAAATAGAGATGGGCGAAGAAATAAACGTCAGCGTGTGGTCCTGGGGCGCTACAAAGATGGCGCTTGATCCTGTGACTCGATATTCAAGTTCTACTTTTATGTTCGCGGTCTGTCCCCCTGCACCGGAAAATACCGCCGAAATGGTTCCCTGTCGACGGCCCCCAGGCTCGATGGTTCCGAGGGATTGTCGGAGACTCGGGAGATCGGTGGCAAAGTCAGCGACCGAGCGCGTCCCAGGCGGGAATGTAATAAGGAGGTCTGCAAGTTCAAGCGCAACCCGGTTGCGATTCACCACCGTTATCTGCAGTTCTACCGGTTCACCACCCGCTACTTGCGGCGGGCCGGATACGAGGATATCGATATTCCCGGGATTTGCGGGATGTGAGCCGCCGCCAAAGACGAAGTAGTATCCGAAAAATGCCGCGGCGGCGACGAAAAAGACGACCGAGAGCGTGAGGAACCATTTTAAAATCGCCCGCGTTGTACCGATAAAACGCGGGGCCACCTGCATTTTATCGAGCTCGGGCTCCTGTGTTTTCCAGTCATCTGCGACCAGTTCTTTGTCGTGCTCAAGCTCGCGTCGAGGACGCTCATGAAGTTGGCCCGAAAGTTTGCGCGAGTACATCGCGCGGCGCAGTTGCTCTATACGCTCCTGGTCGTGTTCCGAGGGCTCCATCCTGCACATTCTATCATCAGCGATACGCTTGACGCGGTCACGATACGGAGTTTTGATGGTGATTGGACCCAATTTTGTCACCGCAGAACCATGGGAGGACTGCATGAAAGCACTGGTGCGCGTCGGACAACTCAGCGATCCCGACGACGGCGAGAAGTTGGATCATACGCTCGATGTTCCTGAAGGAGTGGACCTCGAGACGGAGATCAATATCACGCCCGATATCACCGCAATGGTGGAAGACGTCGACCGTTCCAATCCGGCAATGCCCGTGCTCACCGTGTATCTGACCAACGTTGATTTCTCCACCGTTCAGTCTCTGTGGGAATCTGCTGCCGCATGAAATGCGGACGACCGAAAGGCTATCCGCGAATCCGCGCGGATAGCCTTCTCCATTTTATCGGTCCGATTCTTCGTCTTCCCGCTCAAAAAGCAGGTCGTCCGGCAAGCGGAAGAGCCCTTCGTCGTTCCGTTTCTGCTCGATAAAGTGCGAGATGAATCCGACGGAGCGCGGGATAACAAACAGTGCATTGAAAAATTCCGCGTCTATCAATTCGTTCAACTCCTGGTCGGTATAACCGTCTTTTTCGCGGAGTAAGTCCAATAAGAGCGCCGCCATTACACCGTCCACATTCAAAATAAGATTCCCGTTCTTGGCTGTGGTCACCTCTTCGATGTTTCGTGCAAAGTCATAGTGCAGATGCGCCTTGAGTAACGATGAAAATTCGGCGAGCGCGGCAACACGCGGATCCGGAATACCGACGCGATATTTGCGATGGCCGATACCTGAGAGCAGTACCCCTGCTTTATTCTTATTTTCCACATAGACGGAAGCATCGGCCTTTGACACAACACCTTCATGCCAGGTACGTGCCGCCTCATTCACTGCGCCTCCGAAGCGCGGGCCGATGGTGAGGAGCCCTGCCGCGAGCGAGGAGACCATATCCTTGCCTGCGCGCGCGGTGACCATGGTATTTACCGCACCGGAAACATGGCCGCCATGGTCAATGAGGAGCTCAAAGATATTCTCCACGAATGCCGCAGTTTCGACTGAAGCCGTCTTACCCAGAAGCGCCTTCAAAGAAGCGGCGGCAAACGCATTCTGCGGCTGCTGAATGAGTTTCCCGTCTTTCACGAACTGCGGCACTTCTTCGAGGTCTACTATCTTTCGCGAAGAGAGAATACTCTGTTTTCGATTCATATACGGCGTCGTATCAGTGACGATATCACGAACGGACGGAAGCGGAACATCTGCGAGCGCCTTTAAAAACAATGGGAATGTTTCCGGCGCAATAGCTCCCGCATGCGTGAGCGCATCCCGTTTTGCCCGGGCACTCTCGTCATGCCGGGCAACGAGCGCCTTTGCGTGCCCGAACTGCATGCGTTCGTCGAACGCTTCGTCGATAACGCCCGCTACGTAACAAATGATCGGCTTAGTAAGTTTCCTCTGTGCGAGCATTTCAACTATCTCGTATTCATCTGAACCGCCGAGCTCGCCGAAGTACACAATTGCATTTGTAGCGGTATCCACCTCGGCAAGTGTAAGAACTTGTGTGAGCGAGGTGACAGGAAAACGGTCTCCGCCTATCGCAAGTGAGAACGATACCCGCTTCCCCGCCTGCGAAACGGCACGAATGAGCTCGTTGGTCATGCCGCCGGAAGTCGACACAACAGCGACCGATCCTTCGGTCGTAAGATTGCCGGCCATAATTTGTGCAACGTCCGTGCCGCCGATGGCACCGAGCTTGAGGTGGCGCGATACGAGGAGCCCCACACCCGAGGGCCCCGCAATAATGTACCGTGAACCGTATTTGGCTATGAGCTCTGTTGCGTGCACCTCGGGAACGTTCTCGGCAAACAAATGGCCGCCGAGCGCCTCCGGAAACGCTTCAAAAAAGCCGACCGTGGAAGAAAAAGAGCGGCGGCCCGACTGCGCATTCAACAACCACCGGACTCGTTTTGCCGATGCTCCCGGCACGAGTGCATAGTTCTTAAAGCACGGAATGAGAATTTCTTTCGAGCCGAAGAAGAACTTTTGCGCCTTTCGCGTACCGGCAATAATGCCCACAACTGACGGCCGGGTTTTGCCCGAGAGCGCGTCGAAATCCAGTATGGATTGCACAATGCCCGGATGATTGCCCGCGACGAGTATCCCGTCTTCCCCTTTTCTTATGCGTTCAAGAATGGTCACCCCATTAGAAATATCTTTCATACGTTCGCGGCTTTATCAGAGTTCTTTTCTAACGGGGCAGGTGCCTGTACAAAATTGATAGCGTCTTCGACCGCTTGGGTGATAACTGTTTCTGAGCCGTACAGTGTGCCCAGTAGCGTTTCCTTTTCAAGAAAGTCCTTCATTAGCGCGAGTCCCGCGGCTTCGTTGGGCCCCCCGCGACGCACGAACACCTTTACACCGGCGGCGCGCAACGTGCCGGATACCTCGGTGAGCGCATCGATGATTCCGAGAAAGGTCTTTCTCACATCGGTGAAGTTCGCCACGCCCCCGGCAATAACGAGCGCCTTCTTAGGAGCCTTTGAGGCAAGCAACAATCCGAGAATTTCTTTAGTGTAGAGATATGTTTCTTCTCGAGTCGGCCCTCCGCTGTATTCCCCGTAGTTCGCAAGCTGTGCTCCGGCACCGCGCAGCTGCACTTCGTCGGCGATCACGATTGAACCGCCTCCGCCGGAGAGCAGGAAGAACAGCGCGCCGTCGGGATTAATGACTGAAAGTTTCAGCGATGCGGGAGTTGTTGCGGCAAGCGCTTCCACGTGTGTCTCCGCCTCATGCTTCGTTTTTTGCTTAATGATGTCGGATTCGCTCCACGAGTCGCGCACAAAGAATCCCCCCGCGCTATCAACGAGTGCCGCCGCATCTAATAGCTCCGCAGATCCCTCTTTTACGACGAGGGGATTGATTTCCAGGAACGCGAAGAATTCTTTTTGAAACGCTCCGTATACTCGCTCAAAAAACGAAACCGGTATCTCCGTTGCCGCTGCCACTTGAGCAATGTCGGACTCGCCCGTAAGTGTGAATTGTTGAACCGCCTCGGGATGTTCTTCGATATCAATTCCGCCGTCTTTGGAAAAAAGTACCCGTATCCCCTCGCGAACCCGCTCGAACGAAATATATCGAGCATCACTCGCTTCGTGCGGCACAAGCGGATCGAGAATAAATTGCGTGAAGCCTTTCTTTTCCCATTCTGCTATTGCATTCAAAATCTCGGCGGGTTTTTTGTCTACCGCAACAAGTCCTTGTTTAAAGCGCTTTTTTACACCTTGGTCGACTTTTGCGACCCAGTGACCGGCCGGAATATCAATTGAACCGGAGCACAACTGCACACCGGCGTATGCGTCGCCGAGCAGTATCTTCTTTGCCTTATATTCGCTCAGTTTTACGCGCGCCATACTTTAAAAACGAAGCGTATAGGGATTGGTTACTTTTTGTTCGAAACCGAGCTTTTGATACAACCTGTTCGCCGCCACTCGCTCGGGACGAGACGTAAGCGCAATAGATATAACACCCAGCTCTTTCGCCAGCTCAATTGCCTTTTGTACCAGCTGCTTACCCAGTCCCTGCCCGCGATACTCACTACTGACCACCACATCCTCCAGATGCGATACAAGCTTCCCGACCTTCGGCATCAGATACAAGCTGGCGACCCCGACGATGGCGTCACCGTCATTAACGGTGACCATAACGATATTCTTCTGCTGAAGCAGTGCGCGCACGCTCTCAAGCGAGCCTTTTGGGGTTCCCCCTTTATCAGCATGCAGTTGCTGCATGAGCTCGTTGAGCTGATCGACACCGGCTTGTGTGATATCAGTACGTCTCGAAACGGTGATCATGGTTCGAGAGTACCGTTAGAGATGCGTCTCTGCAATCGCACTGTTGATGGACTTGAGCATTGTTTCCTTCAAAATCTCCGCTTCTTGCAGCACTTCCGAGCCGAACTGTGTATGCGTGAAGAGCGTTGTTTTGAGCGCTTCGGCGGAAATGTATCCGAGCGCGTAGAGCACCCGTGCTACTGAGACTATTTCGATGGTCGGGACTGCCTGTACGTTCGTATCCATGAGCACCCGATGCGCTTCGGCGAGCACCTCATACAGGTACTCGTTCTTCTCTTCGCCCGCAACCAATCGCAGTGTTAACTCCGAAATGCGGGCAAATGCCGAGACCCCGGAAACACTGCCCACTGCAAGCACACGCGCAGATGCCCCTGCTACTCGCCATCCGCGTTTCCCCTTTACGAGGGAGACGACGGAGAGGCTGTAATTTTGCGAGGCGTATCGCATTTTTGAACGCTCCGAGCGCACGGCACTCGCTCGCGCTCGCACCAAACCGAAATCGCGCGTCATGAGCGCTATCGTTCTATCGGCCTCACCGCGCTCGGTATTGCCGAGGACAATGGCCTCTGTGTGATATTTCTGGTACATCTTATAAATTCAAAGTGATGTTCCTCTTGTCACTCGGAACAAGACGAATCGTTGCCGTATTCGTTGAATTTTGTAAATCAAGAAGATTTTTCTCGAGGAACTTAATGACATCGTCCGGTGCTTCAACAACCGCTTCCCTTACCGTGTCTGCCGGATTCAAGTTACCGAGTTTTCTTGCCCCTTGAATGTGTCGCTTGTATTCACGAACGACTCCTTCCTCGAATAATTCATCCGTTACATTTGTGTCGAGCTTTACCCCCGGCTCGTCCATGAACACAACTTCTTTCACGTTCACTTCGTCTTTAATCAACTCCAGATACTCGGCGATGCCCGGGGTGTCCGCCGCATACAGATCGGTGTGACCGATGAACAGCCTCGCGAGGGGTTGGCGAACGTTGAGCTTCAGGATTTCGCGCTCTTTGAGTGCATTGGAAACGATGAGGCGCGTTGCAAACATGCGTGTGAGCTCCTGCGCGGCATTCGTGTCGTGTACGAGAACATCGGGCCACATGGCGAGGTGCACACTCTCCTCGTCTTCACCTTCACGTACCGCACGGAACAAGTATTCCGCGTAGAACGGCATCGCTGGAGCCATAATACGGGAAAGTGTATGGAGCACATAGCGAAGCGTTGCGAGCGCGTTCGTTTTATCGGTACTCTCGTCTTTGAAGCGGTCGCGTGAGCGACGCAGATACCACACCGAGAGGTCGTCGATGAATTGTGCGAGCGGTCTGGCGGCAGTATCGAGTTCGTATGACTCATAACCCGAGGTGGACTCGCCGACGAGTGCATTCACGCGCGCCACGATCCAGCGGTCGAGCACGTGCGTACTCTTAAAATCGCGCGGCGTGCCGTTCTCATACAATTTGTAGAACTCGAGCACGTTGTTGAGGCGGCCAATGTTTTTCTTTAGCATGTCGTCCACGCCGGACTCCGAAAAGTTCAAATTCTCCGCCTGTAGGACCGACGAAGACAAGAGGTAGAGACGGAGGGCATCTGCCCCGTACTTGTTGATGACATCCATCGGATCGGGATAGTTCTGCAGACGCTTCGACATTTTCTTCCCATCCTCCGCAAGCACGATGCCGTGCGCGAGCACATTTTGAAACGCGTGCGTTCCGAACGTGGCACCCGCGAGCACGTGCAGGTAGTAGAACCATGCGCGAAACTGCCCCGTATATTCCGTAATGAACTGTGCAGGGAATGTTTTCTCGAAACGCTCCTTGTTCTCGAACGGATAGTGCACCTGACCGTACGGCATGGAGCCGGAGTCGAACCAGGTGTCGAGCACATCAGGCACTCGCCTCATGACACCTCCGCAATCACATCCAAAGGTAACCTCGTCGATGATGTGCTTGTGGAGGTCCGTTACCTTTATCCCGCTCACGCCCTCGAGCTCCGCAACGGAGCCGAATACGTGTTTCTTTTTACAGAATTCGCACACCCAGAGCGGTATCACACTCGCCCAGAAACGCTGACGACTGATGGACCAGTCGCGTGCACCCTCGAGCCATTTCCCGAACAACCCCTCTTTGATATGTGCGGGAGTCCAGGACACCTGTTGTGCAGTTTTCAGCAATTCGACTTTCAAATTGGTGACGGATACGAACCACGAGCTTGTGGCGTAGTTCAAAAGCGGCGTATCACATCGCCAACAATGCGGATACGAGTGCGTGATGTTTTCTTTCGAGAAAAAGAGTCCGTTTTCCTGCAAATATTTAATGACGGCGATGTCGGTGGCGAGACGAACTTTGTCTTCGGCATTCGGCTTTACTTCCATCCCCGCGAACGCCGTGACCTCGGGGCGCATCGTGCCGTCGAAATTCACGTGCTGCACGAATGGAAGGCTGTACTGCTTTGAGAGCTCCCAGTCGTCACCGCCGAATGCAGGCGCTTCATGTGCGATGCCGGTGCCGTTCTCTGCGGTAACAAAATCCGCAGCGTACACTTTCCAGCCATTCTCTCGGTTCTTGAGGTTTTCGTCTTTGATGTAGTAGTCGAACGGAGGGATATACGAAATACCGACGAGGTCCCGCCCTTTATGCGCTGCAACGATGCTGTACTCCTGCCCTCCGAATATCTTTTCCACCTGAGCTTTCGCCAAAATGAATCGGACAGTCTTCCCAACTCCCTCATCCTTCTTTTCTACCGTGACGTACTCAACTTCCGGGCCGACCGCAAGCGCGACGTTGCCCGGCAGTGTCCACGGTGTTGTGGTCCATGCGAGGAACGACGTGTCGGGCTCATCTGCTCGACGGAACTCGACGGTAACGGCAATGTCTTTCGTATCTTTGTACCCCTCACTCACCTCTTGCTGAGACAGTGTAGTCTCACAGCGTGTGCAGATATGCATAACGCGATAGTCCTCGTACACGAGTCCTTTGTCATAAATATTTTTGAACACCCACCACACGCTCTCCATGTATGGCATATCCATCGTGCGATACGCATTCTGCATATCCACCCAGCGCCCGGTGCGTGGAATGATCTTTTCCCATTCGTTCGCATAGGTCATCACCTGCTCGCGGCAACGCTCGTTGAATTTCGCGATACCGTAGTCGCGAATATCTTTTTTGTGCTTGAAACCCAGTTCTTTTTCGACGATGTTCTCGATAGGAAGCCCGTGGCAATCCCATCCCCATATGCGGGGTACGCTGTATCCGCGCATGGTTTTGTATCGCGGCACGACGTCTTTGATGAGACCGGTCAAGATGTGGCCGTAGTGCGGGAGCCCGGTAGCGAAAGGAGGGCCGTCGTAAAACACGTATTCGCCGTTGGGTGCATCGCGCTCAACGGACTTTTCGAATATCTTATGCTCATTCCAAAACGCCAGAATTTCTTCTTCGCGTTTGGCAACAGCGGATTTATCGACGTTTTCAGCCATCTGTTTGTTCATGTTGGTGCAATCGTATCAAAAATCAAAGACCGGCGCGATTTCGCGCCGGCTCTGAAAAGGTCGGCATTAAAAAGGAGCGTGACTACGCGTGGACGAGCCGTACGGCTTCTCCCGATGCCGCGCGCATCTGGATGTCTATCGGCGGGTTCTGTCCCGCTTTCTTCAGGAACCAGGCAGTATCCTCCGGACCATTCGTAGTGCCTTCGACGTACTGCCCGCCGGCGACCATGTAGCAAACCCGCTGCCGCGGGACCTGATTGTCGCGCATGACTACCTCCATTGTGAGCATGGGATCGTTCCCCCTGCCATATAAAAGCGTATCAGTCTCCGTAGGAGGCGCAAGGCCGACTTACATCTTTTCGGGGGCAGGAATTCCGAGTATCCAGAGCCCGTTTTTGAGGGTATTTCGGACCGCGTTCGCGACGGCCACCTTGTGCCCTACCGTAGAGGTGCCGTCGAAAATCTGTTCCTGTGCATACCAGCTGTTGTAGGCGCTCGCGAGCTCAATCAAATAGGTAGTCACTATGTGCGGCTCCATGAGTCGGGCTGCATATTCCACCACTTCCGGAAAACGATGCACGAGTCTTGAAACCAATATCGGAGAGGCAGTGGCATCTGCATTCATTTCTATGCCATCCAACTTCGCACGTTCAACGATCTGATGTGCGCGAGCATGCGCGTATTGAAGATACGGTCCTGAGTCACCTTCAAGTGAAAGGGCCCGCTCTCTGTCAAAGATTATGTCTTTGCCGCTCGCCTGTTTGAGTATCTGGAATTTAATCGCTGCAACCGCAACATCTCGTGCGAGTTGTTCTTTGTCATCGGCTCGACTCTCCGCAGCACGAATCTTTGCCGCATCGGTCAATTCATCCAAGAGCGACTCGCCTGTGATGACGTCACCTGTGCGGGACGACATTTTGCCGGTCGGCAGTCGCATCATGCCGTGAGTGATGTGTTTCGTTTTCTCTGCAATGTCTCTCAGTTCAGCGATACGAAGGGCAGCTGCGCGGACGACACGGAAATAATCTCTTTGTTCCGTTGCCGTAACGGTGACTGATATATCCGGCACCCACCCGAAAAGGTCCAGTTTCGATTTAAAGAGTCCGAGCTCCTTTGCCTCGTACGTCGGCAACCCTTGAGATGTAATAAATACACGTGTGTGAAGTGTCGGGCCGACCTCTTCTCCTTTGAACACAACAGCACCGTCACTCTTTGCAAAAACAGCGGGGGTATTCTCCTCTACGATGACTTTTCCTATCCACCAACAAAGACTTTCGTAAAAATAGAAGTCGAAGAACTCTTCACTACCAAAATGCTTACGCTTATGCATCCCCAGCCTTTCATAGATCTTTTCAAAACTTGCCTGCGAGGTGAGTAACCCATCTTTATAAAGCTCATTGATAGACGCGTCTTCTCGCGTGTATACCTTTTTGTTTATGTCGTCTATCAATACCTTATTCTCTTCGTAATTTCTCGAACCATATGCGTACGCATCGCCCCATGAAAGTTCCGGTTTCTGCATTTTCCCCCAAATAGACTTAGCGACATGCAGTCCGACATCTCCCTGATAGTTGGCGCGTTTGACTTCAGTCCCTATGAACTCCGAGAGTCTGGCGAGTGACTCGCCGATAGTGTTACTCATGAGATGGCCAATATGAAACTCCTTGAATGGGTTCGGGTCTGTGTATTCAAAAAGAACTTTCAAATGTGTTGCTGCACTTTTCCCCCAATCATCTTTTGCTGCTTTCGAAACGACCTCAAAAAGAACGTTCGAATCAAATACGAAGTTTATAAATCCAGAACTGGCGACGGACACCTGCACACCGTCGATCGGACCAAGCGTGGCGACAATCTTTTCCGCCAGGGCGGCAGGTGCCAACCCCATTGCCTTCGAGAATCGAAATGCAACATTCGTTGCGTAATCACCTTTGGTTAAATCTGTGGGGAGTTCGAGTAGATTCGGAAAATCGGCTTCTTTTACACCTACAGCGTGCAGCGCGTGCACCAGTTTGTCTTGTATGAC
>CAYQQI010000014.1:0-22341 GCA_964419595.1 uncultured Candidatus Saccharibacteria bacterium | reverse complement strand
TAGAACGCTGTCCTGATAAGACAGAGGTCGAAGGTCCGATTCCTTCCTGACGCACAAAGCACGCAAAAACGTTCTCCGAGCCCGTGTTTTTTGTTTATGAACGGGTTCATACTGGGGTCGTAAAACCCCTGCAAAAACGTATAATGTCCCGATGAATCCCGTTAGAAATCGCGGACGCGCGGAATCGGCTTTCTCACCGGTCGTTTTAATATTCTCTAGTCAAACAGGGGGCGACTCTTTGTAGTCTGCGTCCTATTTCTAACGGGATGAATTATCGTGTACAGGGAGGGAAAACCCTCTCGGGGACCGTACAGACCAATATCTCTAAAAATGCTGCCGTTGCGCTCCTGTGTGCCTCGCTTTTGAACAAAGGGGAGACGGTGCTCAAGCGCATGCCGCGCATCGAAGAGGTGAAGCGTCTTATCGAAGTATTGGAGAGTATCGGTGTGAAAGTTGTCTGGGATGAGAGCGGCGACATGCGCATCACACCGCCGGAGACTTTGAACATGTCGAACATCAATCACGAAGCCGCGTCGCGCACACGCTCCATTGCCATGTTCATAGCGCCGCTCGCACACCTGATGAAGTCGTTCGACCTACCTGCACCAAAAGGCTGCAACTTAGGTAAGCGGAGCTTGGGCGCGCATATCGATGCGCTCGCACAGCTCGGTATCGAAGTGTCGGGTAACGAAGAAACCCACTCGTATCACGTCGAGGTGCACGATCTGAAGCCCGCGGAAATTGTGATGTTCGAAGCATCAGATACCGGCACGGAGAACGTGCTTATGGCAGCATCAAAAGTGCCGGGGGTGAGCACAATAAAATTTGCCAGTGCAAATTACATGGTGCAGGACCTCTGCGTGTTCTTGCAGCACTGCGGTGTGCGGGTAGACGGCATCGGCACAGCAACGCTCGTGGTGCACGGGCTCTCCGAAATAAGCGGAGAAATTCACGGGCATCCGAGTGAGGATCCGATCGAAAGTATGTTTTTTATCGCGCTCGCCGCGACCACGAAGTCAGAGCTCACCATCACGCGCTGCCCCATAGATTTTCTTGAACTCGAAATGTATACGCTCAGTCAAATGGGTTTGAAAGCAACGTATGGTGAACGGTATGCATCGGAGAACGGGCACACGGTCTTACGCGATATTACGGTGTATCCGTCGGAGTTGACCGCGGCGCCGGAAAAGGTGGCCCCCCGGCCGTACCCCGGCATCAATATGGACAACCTGCCGTTTTTCGTACCGGTTGCCACGCAGGCCAAAGGCCATACGCTCATTCACGATTGGGTATACGACGGTCGCGCCCACTACTACCTCGAAATGAACCATTTGGGTGCTGATATCGAACTCCTGGACCCGCACCGTGCGGTCGTAAAAGGCCCTACAAAGCTCCACGCTGCGCACATTGAGGCGCCGCCCGCGCTCCGACCCGCAACTCTGATTTTGATCGGGATGCTCGCCGCAGAGGGCGAGAGCATGCTCTACAACGTGTATCCCATCAATCGCGGGTATGAGAACCTCCACGAGCGCCTCAAGTTGCTCGGCGCCTCCATTGAAGCGGTTGAATCCTAAGTTGCCCTTCGCTATATTCCGTGGCGAGAGAAGCTTGTTTTATGGCGCTCACGCGCCTTTTTAACTATAGTCGGGACAGCCACCACATTTGGACTTTGAAATGAAAGGGACGACAGGATGTGCGGACTCCTTGCGGTAATTTGGGCAAAAAAAGCGGCAGAGCTTGTAACAATCGGACTTCATCACAATCAGCACCGCGCGGTTGATGCTGCAGGAATTGTCGCAACGAACGGTCGCTATCTGTTCCGCGAACGTGGAGCAGGAATCGTGAGCAAAGCGTTCGACGGCGAGATGCTTGATCGCCTACACGGCATGACGGCCATCGGTCATATTCGATATGCCACTTCCGGCAAAGAAGGTGACGACAAGAAGTACGACAATGTGCAACCGATCCCGGGACACTTTCACGGTGTTCAGATCGCGATCGCCCACAACGGCAATCTGACCAACGTGGACGAACTCGCGCGCCATGTCTCGCCGAGCGAGCTCACGACGACCACGGACACTGAATACATTCTGCGTTTGTTGGAGAGGGAGAAGTCACATGATATCGGGCACGCGCTCACGAATGTGCTCCGAATGCTGAAGGGGAGCTTCGAGTTACTCATTTTGCTACCCGATCGTGTGATCGCGGTGCGGGATCCGCAAGGGAACCACCCGCTCTCGATAGGCAGATCCGGCGAGTCGATATTCGTATCGTCGGAAACCTGTGCGTACCCGAGTTTGGGTGCGGAATACGTGGGTGAGATCGAACCGGGAACATTCGTTACGTTCCGCGAGCATGGTGAGCCCGTCGTTACGACCTATGCAGCGGCGGACAAGAAGCAGTGCGTGTTCGAGCTGGTGTATTTCGCGCACCCGGGGAGCAATATCTTCGGCCGTTCTGTAGGCAGGTTCCGCCAGCAACTCGGCCGTCGACTTGAAGCGGAATTCGGTCTACCGGAGTCGGAGATCGTACTCGGTATTCCTGACAGCGCGAACTTTATTGCGATGGGCTTTGGTGCCGCCGGTACCTCAGGTCATTACTACCCAGCAATCAGCCGCCACCACTATGTCGGGCGCACGTTCATTGCCGCGAATCAAGCTGATCGAGACGAGGAAGTGGCGAACAAATTCACGTTCTCTGCGGAGGAGATCGCAGGGAAAGTTGTGGTCTTGGTCGATGACTCGATCGTGCGAGGGACGACGCTTCGCAAGGTGATCGCCGTGATGCGCTCAATGAAGGCGAAAGAGGTGCATGTACGCATCGCATCGCCGCCGTTCAGGCATCCGTGCCGGTACGGGATCAACACAAAAACCTTCGACGAACTCATTGCAAACCAAAAGACCGTCGAAGGTATTCGCGAGGAGATCGGATCTGATTCGCTCCACTACCTGTCAATGGATGGCTTGGAACAGGTGGTCGGGAACCCGGACGATTTCTGCTTTGCCTGCATGAGCAACAAGTTCTGGTAGGGTCTTTTTACGTCGAAATGTCCTGCGTCTTGTGAGACGCAGGACATTTCTTTTGTAGGCGTGGAGAGACTCGTCCGTTTTTTCCAACGGCCACGGCTCTCCACAAACACTTCTGAAACGACACACTTATGAAATTTGTGGGCATGGGGAGACTCGAACTCCCACTCCTTTCGGAATACGCTTCTGAGACGTACGCGTATACCAATTCCGCCACATGCCCACAAATTTCACAAACTTCCGGTCAATTCCGCCACCTGCCCGAACGGGCGTATTGTAGAGGACTTCAGACGATAAGGGAAACGCACACATTGCCAATAGAAGGAACATAGGTAGAATGCGCGCACCATGCCGGCGCTCAGTGAATCCGCACAGAGGAAACTTCTGATCGCGCTTGCGATATACATCACGTCGCTCGTTGCTTCGAACACACTCGGGTTGAAGATCGTTCCGTTCCTCTTCGACCTACACTTTTCAGTCGGTGTGTTCATGTTCCCGTTCGTGTTTTTGACGACAGACGTGATCGGAGAAGTCTACGGCAAGCGTATGGCGAAACTCTTTGTCATCGCAGGATTCATCTCCACAGCCCTCTTTATTTTGTACTCGGTGATATCGCTCCTTGCTCCCTGGTCCGCCGATGGAATGTGGGCGCATGATGCGTACAACACTATTTTTGGAGTATCGCTGCGCATTGCAATAGCGAGCCTTGTAGCATTTGCTGTTGCAGAATATCAGGACGTTATTGCATTCTTTTTCTTCCGAAATATGTGGGGAACAAAGCTATTCTGGCTTCGTTCCACACTGTCGAACCTCTGGTCGCAGTTTCTCGACACCGTGCTTTTCATGGTGATCGCGTTTTATGGAGTATATGCAAATGATGTACTCCTCAAGCTCATAATCTCGTGGTGGCTCTTCAAAGTCCTTATGGGCGTGCTCTACACACCGCTCTCATACCTGGGACTCTGGCTCCTGCGTGAACGTACAACATAACAATGCGAATCCGTGCTGTTCATACCCGCATCTTCCGGGAAGACGAAAATCTTGTCTCGTTCATTCTTAAGGCGATACCGAAGATCCGGGAAGGGAGCGTGCTTGCGGTGACATCCAAGATCGTTGCGCTTGCAGAGGGTCGGACTGTTCTTCTGAAAAGCGAAGCAGAGAAAGCCAGGGTGATACGAGCAGAGAGTTCGTGGCAGTCGCGTGTTACGGCGAAATGGTGGCTTTCGGTGCGGGACGGCACGGTGGTGGTGAACGCCGGCATCGACGATTCAAATGCAGACGGGAAAACGGTCCTGTTGCCTCAGAATAGCTTTGATTCAGCAGAGACACTCCGAAAGAAGCTGATGAGGCACTACCAGGTCAAACGACTCGGTATTGTAATAACAGATAGCCGTATTTCGCCCCTCCGTGCCGGTGTAACGGGCGTAGCGCTCGGATACGCGGGATTCAAGGGTATTCGTGACTACCGAGGCACCAGGGACATATTCAGACGAAAGATGACCGTCACACAGACCAGTATTGCGGATTGTCTTGCTACATCGGCAGTGTTCCTGATGGGTGAAGGGAACGAGCAGTGTCCGCTTGCGCTCATCGAAAACGCTCCCGTCAAATGGACCGGGCGCGTGAATCGACGTGAGCTGCAGATTCCCATGAAAGACGACCTGTACAAGCGTCTGTTCAGGAAATAGCCGGAGGATGGTATCCTCCGACGAATGATTCTTCACGGAGCTTCGTGTGTTTTAACAGGCGGTGCACGCGGATTAGGCGCCGAACTGGCGCGCGGATTGGTTGCGCGCGGCGCGCGCGTTATGCTTTCCGACATCGACGGTACCGACTTGCAGGATCTCGGAATTGAGCTCGAACAACCCACGATGCACTGCAACGTGACCGATAGAGAACAGATCATTGCTCTCGGGAGGGATGCAATGGAAGAATTCGGTGCGATCGATCTCTGGATAAACAATGCCGGCATTTGGATGCCGTACATTTCTGCAGAAGAGGCGGACATGAACCGCGCGCACCTTTTGATGGAGGTAAATTATTTCGGTCTTGCATACGGCATGATCGAGGCGATGAAGCATATGCGTACAACAGGAGGAATAATTCAAAATACGCTTTCAGTACGATCGCTCAAAGGTAAGGCGCTCGGCGCCGCCTACTCCGCGAGTAAGTTCGCTGCGGAGGGCTTTACGCAGGCACTGCGGGACGAACTCAAGGACACCACTGTAAAAGTGGTCGGCGCGTACCCGTATCGCATGAAGACCGGACTCTTCGGAGAAGATAAGCACGATGACTACGAACAATCGATGGAGCCTGCCGATGTTGCGAAGATCGTTCTGGATAATTTAGAAACAGCGGATCCTGCGGAACGTGTGGAGATCTGGGCACCCGACGATATTCGGATGACACAGACCGTATGACAAAACGCGGCACGTAGTGCGGCGTTTTCGTTTTCACCAGCGGTTTACACAGCCTTCTTCTTTTCGCTGTCGCCGGAATTCACTTCGTAGTTCGTGTTCTGTGATTCGAAGAAGTTCACGAGTTCAAACACATCCGTCGCGGTCGACATCCATTTGGCAGGATTCGACGCGTTGTATGCTTTTTCGAGTCCGAGCTCGACGAGTCGTCGGTCGGCCACGTACTGCACGTACTGATTCACGTAGTCGGCGTTCAGTCCCAATATTCCGCGGGGGAAGAGGTCGGCGTTGAAGCGAGTTTCCAAATTCACCCCTTCGATAACGATCGCGCGAATTTCTTCCGCGAACTCCGCCGTTACCAGGTCGGGATTCTCTTCGAGAATGTTGTGAATGAGGTTGATGCCGAACTTCAAATGCAGTGATTCGTCGCGCAGAACCCAGTTGATCATCGAGCCAAGGTTACGCAACTGGTTTCGCTGACGGAACGAGAGCGCCACCATGAAGCCGGAGTAGAACCACACGCCTTCCATCACCACATTTGTTGCCACCAAGTTGCGCACGAAATCGCGTTTCCCATCGAGCGTAGAGACATCGAGCTCGTCCTCTGTCATGCGCTTCATGTATTTGTTGATGAACGCTTCCTTTGCGGCCATCGACGGCACTTGCGTGTGCAGATTGAATACTTTTTCGCGGTCCAGCGGGAATGTTTGCAGTACGTACTCGAATGCAACGCAGTGGTTGGCTTCTTCCCACATCTGTTTTGCAAGGTAGAGGTGGCATTCGGCTGATTTGAGGTGCGGGTACACACCGAGCGCAAGCGAGCGGTTCACTACGAGCTCAGCCGGGTTGAAGAATGCGACAAGGAATTCCACCGCGTGACGCTCGTCGTCGGTCATCTTTGCCCAGTCATCGAGGTCTTCCTTGAGGGCAATTTCGTGAGGGAACCAGGTATTTCGAACCGCCTGGTTGTACAGATCGTACGCCCAGGGGTACTGCGAGGGATGCAGGTTGTAGTCGTCGGGTGATGGTTTGCCTAGTAACATGGCTGTTTTAGTTATTGGGACGAATTAAATCGGTGTATTGCTTTGTTGCGGGGCCCCGGCGCCGCCATCATCGTACATTTGTACGCCTCTGTCGTCGCTTTCCCCGACGCCTCGCACTACACCCGATTTTCTTCGTCAGTGGTAATCGGGATGGTTATTCTACTGTCGAAAGAGCTCCGCGTCATTATTGACACGCGATGCAAACGTTCGGGCTATCTGCCCCGTCATCCGGCATGTCGTAGACCTTGGGAGTAGCTAGGGGAACAGGAGCGGCTGCCGTCTGAGCCACCGGGGCAGAAGCAACTTCCGCTTGCGTTTTAACAGCGGAGAAGCCCATCGGAGCTGCCGCGCTCGCTGTAGGAGCAACGGTCTCAGAAACGGCCTGAACCGGGGCAGCACTCTGAGCTGCCGCGACCACCTCGGTCTTTGAGATAGCTTCGGGTGCGGCGGATGTCGCAGCGGTGACCGCTGCAAAGCCGCGCACGGGAGTTGGTGCCGGAGTGTCCACGGTAATCGGTGAATGGACAGGAGACGGAGCGAATTCCGCAGGGGATGGCGTGGCATCCAAAGGGATCCCGGCAGCAGCGAGCTTGATGGAACCGAAGCCGCGCTTGCCGGTCATTTCCGACTTGTTCACGTTCGTGGTGGATTGCTCCGCGGTGTGACGAGGCTTCATGTGCAGGTAGTAGGTCGTTTTCAAACCCTTCTTCCATGCGGTCATATACACCTGCTTCATATCAACCATGTCGCGACTCTCGAGGTACATGTTGCGCGAGAGTGCCTGGTCCACCCATTTCTGCGCGCGAGCAGCGACTTCGATGTAAGCGTAGGGATTCGTCGTGAACGCGGTCTTGTAGATCTCTTTGAAGTACGCGGGGAGTCCGTCGATGCCGGAGATATCACCCTGTGCCTCAATGATCTTTTCTTTCATTTCATCCCAGAGTCCCATGTTCTTGAGGTCTTTCACCAAGTTATGGTTGAGGTCGAGATATTTACCGGAAATTTTGTTGCGAGCGAAGACCTGTGCAAAGCGCGGGTCGATGCCCGGCGTTGTGCCTGCTACAAGTCCGATGTTGGCGTTGGGCGCTACAGCCATGAGTGTTGCATTGCGCATACCTTTTTGCACTCGTGCGCGCAGCTTGTCCCAATCCAGTCGCTTCTGCTTGGTTATCTTCGGGAGGTCGATGGTCATGCCGCGGTCACGCTCCATGCGCTCAATAGAATCCAGCGGCACCATACCCTGTGACCAGCCGGAGCCCGGAAAGTTCTTATAGCTGCCGCGCTCCTCTGCGAGGCTTGCGCTCTCGTCGATGGCCATGTAGCTGATGAACTCAAATACACGGTCGGCAAAATCCCACGCGTGCGGGCTCTCGTAGCTCATCGAGAGCTGCTCGAGCGCATCTGAGAATCCCATCACGCCGAGGCCGATCGCACGGTTCTCTTTGTCGGAGCGTGCCGCCTCTTCGATGGGAAGCACATTGATGTCGATGAGGTTGTCGAGCTGGCGAACGGCGGTGCGAACGGTGTCCTCGAGCTTCGCCCAGTTGATCTGCTTACCTTCGATGTGCCCTGCAATATTGAGGGATGCGAGGTTACATACCGCGATGTTGTCTTTATCCTGCGGAAGGGTGATCTCCGTGCAGAGGTTCGACATGTGGATGGTCCCGGTGTTGTTATTGAGCGCACGGAGGTTTATCGGGTCCTTCCAGGTGAGCCACGGGTGCGAGGTGGACTGTAGGGCGGTCAAAATGTGCTGAAATTGCTCCGTTGCAGGCACCTTCTTGAACATGCGCATTTTCCCCGCCTTTGCCATCTCCACATACTCGGCGTAACGCTTGGAGAAAGCAGCCCCGTAGAGTTCGTTCAGATCCGGCGTCTCTTTCGGGTCGAACATGTACCAATCCTCACCGCTTTCCACGCGCTTCATAAACTCATCGGAGATGAATACCGCGGTATTGGCGGTGCGCATGCGGAGGTAGTCGTCGCCGGCATTGTGTTTCCAGTCGATGAACTCGGGGAAGTCGTAGTGCCAGTTCTCCATATAGAAGCACAGTGCTCCGAGCTTCTTACCGCCGCGCTGTACCGCACGAATTGCAGTGTCCATTATTTTTGCGAACGGCGTCGGGCCGGAAGAAACAGTATTCGACGATTTAAGCGGTGAACCGGTAGCACGAAGTTTTGTGATGCTCACGCCGATGCCCCCGGATGCCTTGGAGATCTTCAGCACATCTGCGACGGATTTTGCGATGTGATCCATGTCGTCGTGCATTTCCAAGAGGAAACAATTCGAGAGCGACGGGCGCGTGGTTCCCGCACCTAAGTTCGTTGAGCCTCCGGCAATGTAGAGGAGCTGCGACATCTTGTCGTAGAATTTCAGCGCCGCCTGTGTCGGATTCTTTTCATTGTAGGAAAGTCCCATTGCAACACGCATAAAGAAATACTGCGGCGACTCGATGCGCTTCTGATTGGTATCGCGCATAGAGTATCGATCCAAGAGCGACGAGAGACCCGCGTAGTTGAAAAGTTCGTCGCGTTCTATTTTCAGCGCATTACCGAGCGTTTCGAGGTTGAAGAGGTTCTCCATTCTCTCTTCCAGCAAGCCGGTTGCAACCTGTTTTTTGATGTGGAGGGGAAATTGCGCAGCGTGCATCGTAGCGAGCTCATCCTTGTCGTCGTTGTACTCACCGATGACGCGGCGATAGACCGTCTTTAAAAGGAGGCGTACGGCGACTTTGTCGTATTCAATATCTTCTTTGATGTTTTGCACTGCGGCGTTTATCGTCGCCAAGTCCATTTCATCCGTTGTGATGCCGTCATAAAGTGTGAGTCGCGTCTCTGTCGCGATCTGTGTCACCATCGAGATAGGGTCCGAAAGACCTTCTGCCGCTCGTTCGATGGACCGGTTGATCTTATCGGCGTTGAAGAGTTCTTTCTGACCGTCGCGTTTTGTAATTGATATGTTTGTCATACACCTGTTCCCACTTACCGTTGGTAATCCCTTCGAGAAATTGATCTCAAGAGTGCGCACGCTTGCCATACGATGACTCAAGAGGGGGCCACAAAAATCCTGGCAGGGGTTAGCTCCCAGGCGGACCTATCTCTCGAGTCAAGAAACATCTCGGAGAGAAAACGAGATGTCTCTGTTGGTTGCGACTCTCATTTTTGCACGAATGACGCTGATACGAACTCGTCGTTCCGTGTGGATAACAGGCAGCTTGATACTAAATGGCTTACTTATTGAGTGCGACAAACGTCGCACATCAATGCCGCAGCCACTATACGAAACGATACACAAGGTTGTCAATTTTTGTGTGAAGCACGGCCCCGGGGCTTCATGCCCTCAGCCCGTCCGAGGGTATACAATGCGACAACGATGCAAAACGATCCTCACAATAATCCATGGGAGCGAGCGAAAAAACAACTTGAAACCGCAGCGGCACATACGAAAATATCCGAACAACTGCGCACACGACTCCTCTCGCCGGATAACATCATTGAAGTTTCCATTCCCGTACACATGGATCACGGCGGCACGGAAACATTTCAGGGATATCGTGTACAGCACAACAATATCCTTGGGGCGTATAAAGGAGGGCTTCGGTATCATCCGAACGTCGACATGGACGAGGTGAAAGCACTCGCGTTCTGGATGACGATGAAGAACGCGGTCATCGGTGTACCGTTCGGCGGAGGGAAGGGCGGTATACGAGTTGACCCAAAAAAACTTTCTCACGGTGAACTCGAACGACTCACGCGCGCTTTTACGCGTGAACTTGCACCGCATATCGGCCCGCACAAAGATGTGCCTGCACCGGACGTGAATACGAACTCCACCGTCATGCATTGGATACGTCATGAGTATGCACAAATTGTCGGTGAGGACACACCGGCTGTTATCACCGGTAAAGCGGTTGAACACGGCGGCTCACTCGGAAGGACTGAAGCAACCGGGCTCGGCGGGTTCTACGCACTCGACGAATATCTCTCGAAGACCGGCCAAGCAAAAAATAAAACTGCGGCGATACAAGGTTTCGGGAATGTCGGCGGATATCTTGCGGGGTACATGCAGGAGAGCGGATTCACTATTGAAGCTCTGACTGATTCAAAGAGCGGCGTGTATGTGAAAGGCGGACTCCGTGATATCGAAGCAATACGAACATTCAAAGAATCGCACGGTACGCTGGACGGCTCTGCAGATTCGGGAGATGCGAAATATATTTCCCCCTCGGAGATCGTTGCACTACCGGTGGACATACTCATTCCCGCTGCACTCGAGAATTCGATAACGGGGGAGAATGCAAACAATGTGCAGGCAAAAATAATTCTGGAAATGGCGAACGGTCCGACAACGACGGAAGCGGACGAAATATTGGCTGCAAAAAATATAGCCATTATTCCCGACATTCTTGCGAACTCCGGCGGTGTCGCGGTCTCGTACTTTGAGTGGTACCAGAACATCCATAACGAGTCGTGGAGCAAAGAGGAGGTGTTCTCAAAACTATCCAACCTCATGCGCCCTGCAGTGGATTCGGTTCTCGCAACGGCAACAGAGTGCGATGTGTCCCTGCGAACCGCAGCATATATTGTGGCGCTCAAGCGGCTCTCTGCGGTACAGTAATTTCATGCACGAAGCAGGAGCCGATTTCAGGTCTTATTTCAAGGGTAAACGAGTGACCGTCATGGGGCTCGGGTTGTTAGGCCGTGGTGTGGGCGACGCGGCGTTCCTGTCTGAATGCGGGGCACAGGTGACCGTGACCGACACGAAAGACGAGACGAAACTTGCGGCGTCCATTGCACAGTTGAAGACATATCCGAATATCACGTATCACCTCGGCGGACATATTGAGTCTGATTTCACCAATGCCGACATTGTACTGAAGGGGGCGGGCGTAAAACTCGATTCTCCGTACATTCAGGCTGCACGCGATGCAGGCGTGCCGGTCTACATGTCGAGCGCGCTCTTTGCACAATTCGCGCGTGCGATGGGTGCAACGATCGTCGGTGTGACCGGCACGCGTGGAAAATCCACGGTATCGCACATGATCTATCACGCGCTCATGCACGCCGGCAAGCGTGCACACCTCGGCGGAAATATCCGCGGACTTTCAACGCTTGCGATGCTACCGGAAATACAAAGAGGCGACGTTGCAGTTCTGGAGCTTGATTCGTGGCAGTTACAAGGATTTGGCGACCTGCACATCAGTCCGGCGATCGCTGTGTTCACGAACCTCATGCCCGACCACCAAAATTATTATCCTGATATGGATTCGTACTTTGCCGACAAGGCACATATTTTCTTGCATCAGAAAGCAGGCGACGCACTCTTTGTCGGAGCTGAGATAGAGCGCGATGTCCGTGCCGCACACCCGCCCATTGAGCCTGTTGTTCCCGGCGCTCTTGCGCCGGATTGGGAGCTCCGTATTCTCGGCATCCACAATCGGGTAAATGCTTCGTTTGCTGCTGCAGTACTGTTGCGACTCGGACTCACCTCGGAAGTAATTCGCGCGGGACTCGAATCATTCAATGGCGTTGAAGGGAGATTGCAATTCATGGGACTCGCACATGGTGTACGTGTTTTTAACGACAATAATGCAACAACACCGGAAGCGACCATTGCGGCGCTGAAAGCACTTGATCAGGGTCGACGCGATACGGTGCTCATCATGGGCGGAGCGGACAAGAGCCTACCGCTGGAAACATTGGTCGCTGAAATTCAGCGCACATGCAAAGCCGTCTATCTTGTGCAAGGGAGCGGCACTGATCGAATTAAAGCAATGCTCAATGACCCGCAAGTATTTCAGTCCCTCGAAACAGCCGTCGACTCCGCGTTTGATACGGCACAGTTCGGAGATTCGGTACTTTTTTCTCCCGCGTTCACCTCATTTAATGCATACGTGAACGAATACGAGCGCAACGACCACTTCCTTTCTCTGGTACGTCCCAGAATCGAGGCTGCAGATAGTTAAAATTGGGTTACACTCGTGCGATGGATACGCCCGAGATAGCGAGCCCCGCCTTTTTCATCGGGAAAGGCGCCGCAGGTGAGGGAGACCTCATTTCTTTCGGTTCAGGACAGCCCGACCTACCGCCGCCGCCGAGCGCATTCTCGGTATTGGAGAGCTTTCGGGGCTTTAAATATGGGCTCGTGCAGGGTGAGGTGAGCTTACGAACGGCGATCGCCAAAGAGTACCCGAGTGCGACCGCGCAGGAGTTCGTGGTAACGAACGGGGCCTCTGAAGCCATCGACCTGGTGTTGCGAGCGATATCGGTGCCGGGGGGCCGCGTTGCACTCCCGCGGCCCTACTACTATTCATACCCGCACAACGTGATGCTCGCCGGAATGACACCGGTCTACTACGACCTTGAAAAGGGGAAGATCAATTTTGATACGTTCGAGAAAACCGTGCAGGGATGCCGCGCGGTCATGATCAACTCACCGTCGAATCCGACGGGTACCGTGCAGGATGTTGATACATTGCGGAAGATCGAGGAGCTTTGCAACAATCTCGGGATCTATGTTCTTTCCGACGAAGTATATAAAGACCTGATGTACGAGCGAGAAAATTATCTCCTGAAAGGAAAACGAGTCGTCACCATAAACTCGTTCTCAAAAACATATGCGATGTGCGGCCACCGGCTCGGGTATTTCCATTCGCTCGACCGTGACCTCATTGAGCGTATCGTGGATATGAAATCACACACATCGATGAACACATCCGTGATGAGTCAGGCGATGGGATTGGCTGCCATGGGAGAGCGTGCAACCTACGTTGCTTCGCACGTACCCGTGTGGGAAAAGCGACGGGATAGTATTTACAAGGGCATGATAGCGCTCGGACTCGACCTGTGGAAACCCGAAGGTGCATTCTATGTGCTTCCGAAGTTCAAGAACCCTTCGCGCGTGATGCACGACCTGTACTACAACTACCACATGATCACCTACGACGGCACGTGGTTCGGGTCGCAAGACCGTTTACGGTTCAGCTATGCGCTCGAGGAAGCAAAGATAGTGGAAGGACTCTCGCGATTGGAGAAGTTTTTGCAAAGCGAATACAAAACCTACTAAGCCATGATCGGTATCTTTGACTCGGGAGTCGGTGGCCTCACGGTATTGCACGCGATCCGACAAAATCTGCCGAGTGCAGATGTGATCTATTTCGGCGATACAAAGAATGCGCCCTACGGTGAGAAGAGTCGGGAGCAGTTGTCGGATCTCACGGTCGCTGCAATACAGCTGCTGCGCGAGCGTGGCGCGAATAATATCGTGAGCGCATGCAACAGCGTTTCCGCCTCGCTCGCCATATCGCTGCTTGATGCATTCGACCTGCAACCGCAACAGCTTATCGAGATGGTGGGCCCGACCGTCGCATCGTTTCGCAATGCGGACATGCGCATTGCTGTCGTTGCAACGCCTGCAACCATTCACTCAGACATTTATCAGAATGCATTCCGCATGATAGGCCGCGACGTTGCAGCAATCCCTATGCCGGGTCTGGCGGGTGCGATTGAAGTCGGAAAATCACGCGACGTGGTGGAGGAGATAATTCGGGAGGGACTCAGAAATGTAGATACGAGTGCGTTCGACCTCCTGGTACTCGCGTGCACACACTACCCGTTCGTAGCCGGCTCGTTCCGGAAAGTGCTGGGAGAGCGTATCGCGATATTCGACCCGGCGCTCGCCGTTGCCGCACGTGTTGAAAAGCAATTCTGGCCACGCGAGGTGGGAGACGGGACGACGAAGTTCATCATCAGCGCAGAAAGCAACGAATTTCGCCGATTGCTCGGTCAGTTTTTCCCCGACACGAAATATGAGGTCGAAGTGTTAGAGTAAGCGAGATGAAGCTCCCGAAGCGGATACATATGGTGGGTATCGGCGGCATCGGCATGTCGGCGCTTGCACAGTACCTCATCCACACCGGGCACGAAGTTTCGGGCGAGGATCGCGATGCATCGCCGACCACTGAACTCCTTGAGAAAAAAGGGATAGCGGTAACGATCGGGAGCACGGAGCAATACGAGGCAAAACTGCTTATATATAGTGATGCAATACCCGAGTCGCACGCTACTCGTTCGTACGCTAAGGGCGCAGACATTCCGCAGGTGTCGTATTTCGAGGCGTTGGGCGAAGTATCCAAGAAAGCGCGCACCATTGCCGTTGCGGGTACGCACGGTAAGACGACCACGACCGGAATGCTTGCAAAGATACTACAGAACGCGGGGAAGGAGCCGACCGCTATCGTAGGCTCCATTGTGCGGGATTTTGCACTAAACAGCTTCGAAGAAGCTGTCGGCCGAACAGATTTGCGAAGCAAGTCTGTTTTAGGCTCGAACTTTCTGGCGGGAAACCCGGAGCTCTTTGTGGTGGAGGCATGTGAGTACCGCGACCACCTTTTGAAACTCACGCCGGATATTTTAGTTATTACGAATATCGAGCTCGACCACACGGATTACTTTCCCACTATCGAGGCACTGGAAGAGACGTTCCGCAAAGCGGTCGCACAGGTGAACGGGGCCATCATCACGAACCCGAACGATCCGACCATTGCACGAATTCTTGATGCAGCAGTTGCACCGGTCATAGACTACACTGCAGTACGAGTTCCAAAGCTGAATCAGATCGGGGAATTCAATAAAGAGAATGCACGAGCGGCAAAAACGGCAGCGAAGGTCGCGTTTCCTGAATTGGAAGAAGATGTTATCGATGAAGCGCTCTCCACATTCCAAGGTTCATGGAGGCGATTTGAATTCCGGGGAGAAACACCGCGAGGAGCACAGGTGTACGATGACTACGCGCATCACCCGAGTTCCGTTGAGAAAACAATTTATGCCGCACGCGAGCGATTTCCCGGAAAAGAAATTGTGGTTGCGTTCCATCCGCACCTCTATAGCCGTACCAGGTCATTCTTTGAACCGTTTGCGGATGCGCTGGCCCATGCCGATCGTGTGTACATAGCGCCAATTTACGCGGCACGCGAAGAACCGGACCCGCTTGTTTCGAGTGAGCTGCTTGCGGAGCGCGCAAGCGAACTCGGAGGAGATGTCGTAGCACTCCCGTCGTTCGATGAGATACGCGGGAAGTTGCTCGAAGAGGACGAGAACGCGATCATCATCACCATGGGTGCGGGAGATATTTATAAAGTCGCGGAACAGATAGCGGATTAGGTATGCGGCCTTTAATGAGAGAGAAACGTGAAGTTGCGGCGCTTGCGATCTATCGATATGTCGGTGAGCGCCTTGAATTTTATCTGCAAATGAGGACAGCGGACGCCAGCGTGAATCCCGGTCTGTACGATTTTTTCGGTGGAGGTCTCGATGCCGGAGAAACTCCCTCGGATGCACTCTTTCGTGAGATCAAAGAGGAGCTTGAGTACGTCCCCGTCAGGCACGTGTATTTCAGCAGGTACGAGAACGCGACGCATATCAACAATCTATTTATGGAGGAAGTCGACAAAGATTTTGAATCGGCAGTCGTTGTGCATGAGGGACAGTACGGGAAATTCATGACGCTTCCTGAAGCCATAGATACGGGGACAGTCTTCACACAAACGCAGTACATTCTTGAACAAGTGTCTGCATACTTACAGTCGAACAAGTAATTGATCAACCATGGAGCCGCTCCAGAAAGAAAAACGACCCGTTGCTGTGTATTTGGCGTATCGCAAACGCGGCGATGAGTATGAATTCTTTTTACAAAAACGTAGCGCCGATGCACCACGAGGCGCGGGGAAATTCGGTGTGTTCGGCGGCGGGATAGACGATGGAGAGTCCTTTGAAGCGGGACTGTACCGCGAGATCAACGAAGAGCTCCATTACCGGCCCACGAATCATCGATATTTCAGTCAGTATGAACACGCACAGGTACATTTCGATGTATTTATAGAGGAGGTCGGCCCTGATTTTGAGGCACATATTGTCGTAAGCGAAGGCGATTACGGGAAGTTTTTCACAGAGCGCGAGGCACGCGAAGAACCGCTTGTGACAGATATTGTTCGACTCATGATGCTGCAGATATCCGAATATCTCGCGCGGGAAAGCGTTTAGTGGTAGCGTCGGAGCATGAACGAAGGCATGAATGAGGACTCAGACAATCCGAATCCCCACGGACGGCTCTCGGTCGTCGCGACCCCCATCGGCAACCTGGGGGATATCACATTCCGCGCACTCTGGAATCTCAAAGAGGCGAATGTGATCTACGCGGAGGACACACGGGTGATATCGAAGCTCCTCGCGCACTACGGACTGCGCACGTCGCTCCAGCGCCTCGACGCTGCGACCGAAGGCAAGAAAGGAAAGGAGGTAGCGGAGCGACTCGAGGCGGGAGAGCACGTGGCACTCGTAACGGATGCCGGTACGCCGGGAATATCGGACCCCGGTTCACGATTGGTCGCATACATCCGTGAACACGCACCGCTCGCTATCATTGATGCGATACCGGGACCCAGCGCGCTCACTGCGGCACTTTCCATCGCCGGCATTGATGCGACTGAGTTTACATTTCTCGGGTTCCTTCCGCATAAAAAAGGACGACAGACCGCCGTCGCCGGCATTGCAAAAAGTAAAATACCGGTCGTATTGTATGAGTCACCGCACCGCATCATTAAATTGTTGGGCGAAATTGCAAAAGCCGCGCCCAAATTCCGCGTGACGGTTGCGCGCGAGCTCACCAAGATGCACGAAGAGGTGCTATCGGGTTCCGCCAAGGAAGTTGCCGCAACACTTGAGAAAAAGAAAGGTGTGCGAGGGGAGTTCGTTGTGATTCTGGAGCCCATGCGGAAGTAGGAGTATACTCCTGCCATGACACTCGATTCGCTCATAATGCTCTGCGGCGCACTCGTCGCAATATTGCCGTTCTTGGGATTCCCCAACACCTGGGATTCCGTCATTTTATTCATACTCGGCGTGCTCATCATTTCATTCGGCATCGTCGTTCGCAGGCGCACACCTCGCGCCTCTGTTTCCGAGCGCGACTCCATATTCGTAGAAAACACCCCCAAGACGGATGAGTAGCATGAGTCGAAAGAAGCTGGAAGATGAGCGCTTCAACCCCTATGTTTCCGGTGTAATTACCGGTGCGGTCATCATCGCTATCGTGACGGTGGTTTCGACGACTTTTTTCTATAGCGCACGACCCGTCTCATTCTCACGCGATGCGACGTCGTCTCCCTCGTCGGTGCTCGACTCGCGATCTGCTCGGCCGGTTCTCGATACGCTCGCATACGATAAGAAAATGCTTTCTATGGCGCATATCGCGACGTCGAGTAAGCACTACGACATGTATCTGAAGAATGATTTCGGAACGTCATCCCCGCCGCTTTGGCCCGTGAAGGCGGCGTACCCGAAGGCCGGAGCAATACTCCCGTTCAAGCGTATCATCGCGTACTACGGGAATTTTTATTCAAAGGGAATGGGGGTGCTCGGTGAGTATCCGGAGGAAATAATGCTCGAGAAGTTGCGCGGTGAAGTTGCTAAGTGGGAAGCGGCCGATCCTACCACTCCGGTTGTTCCGGCGATTCACTACATCGTAGAAACTGCACAAGTTGCACCGGGTAAACAGGGATTGTATCTCGCGCGCATGCCGGATAGTCAGATAGACATTGCGCTCACGCTGGCTGAAAAAGTGAACGGCATCGTGTTCATTGATTTTCAGGTAGCGCTCAGCACGCTGGAAAAAGAGCTTCCGATGTATGAGGAGTATCTGAAAAAACCGAACGTGCACCTCGGCATCGATCCGGAGTTCTCGATGAAAACCGGGCATGCCCCGGGGCGTGTGATTGGTTCGTTCGATGCGGCGGACATCAACTACGCAATCAACTATCTCTCAAAACTCGTGCAAGAGAACGATCTCCCGCCGAAAGTTCTTGTGGTGCATCGATTCACGTACGACATGGTGACCAACACAGGGCGCATTAAACCGACACCGGAGGTCCAGTTCGTGATGGATATGGACGGCTGGGGCGGGCCGGAGAAAAAGATCGGCACATACACGCACATCGTGGCGCCTGAACCGGTTCAGTTCACCGGGTTCAAGCTGTTCTATAAGAACGATCTGTTTCCGCCATCCTCCGGTATGCTCACACCCGCACAGCTTTTAAAACTCACCCCGCAACCGATGTACATTCAGTACCAATAAGGAGCGACTCCGCTACAGGACTTTCAGATACCCCGCACCACTTTTTCTGGAAGCGTAAAGTGGTGCGAGGTATACTGCACGCATGGCTGAGCACCCAGAAGCAGGCGGTCATGAGAACCCGCATGGGGGGCGCCCCCTGCATGTAGACCACGGAAGCGACGATCGGCGCATCACATACTTTGCGGCGACACACACACGCGGAAAACGCGAAATGTTCGGTATTCGCGCGATCGATCGAGGAAAACATATTTACGTTATCGGTAAGACGGGTATGGGAAAATCGACCATGTTGGAGAACATGGCGATTCAGGATATTCAGAACGGTGAAGGTATTGCATTCATCGATCCGCACGGAAGTACTGCCGAAAAACTCCTCGATTTCATCCCGCAGGAACGTATCAAAGATGTGGTGTATTTTGCACCGTTCGACATCGACCATCCGATGGGATTCAACGTGATGGAAGATGTGGGCTACGACAAACGTCACCTCATCGTATCCGGGCTCATGGGTGCATTCGAACGCATCTGGGAGGACCAGTGGAGCGCGCGTATGGCGTATATTTTGCAGAACGTAATGCTCGCACTTCTCGAGTATCCGGGAGCGACGCTGCTCGATGTGAACCGAATGCTTACCAATAAAACGTACCGTGAAGCGGTCATTGCAGTGGTGAGCGACCCCATCGTAAAAGCTTTCTGGACAGAGGAGTTCGCGAGCTTTACCGACCGCTACACGGCAGAAGCAACTCCCGCTATTCAGAACAAGATCGGTCAGTTCATTGCCAATCCGCTCATCCGACACATCGTCGGACAGGCGACGTCGTCGTTCGACCTGCGACAAATAATGGACGAAAAGAAGATATTCATTGTGAACCTCTCAAAAGGTCGCATGGGAGAAACGAACGCGTCGCTCTTGGGCTCCATGCTCACGGTAAAGATCTATCTTGCGGCCATGTCTCGCGCGGATGAGCCGGCATCGCGCATGGCGAAGTTGCCGCGTTTTTACTTCTATGTCGACGAATTTCAGTCGATGATGAACCAGGCATTCGCCGACATTCTCTCCGAGTCGCGAAAATACAAACTCGCCCTCACGCTCGCGAACCAATATATAGAGCAAATGGATGAAGAGGTGCGCGATGCAGTGTTCGGCAACGTGGGAACACTCATCGTGTTCCGTGTGGGGCCCTTTGACGCGGAAGTGCTTGAAACGGTTTTCCAACCCACGTTCTTGCCGGAAGATCTTGTGGGCTTAGGCATCGGGCAGATCTACCTCACGCTCATGATCGACGGTGTGGGATCTCCGCCCTTTAGTGCGGAAACAATTCCGCCCATCGAGGCGCCGTCGATCTCGTATCGCAATGATGTGGTAACGGAATCCCGCGCTCATTACAGCCGTAAACGCAGTGACGTAGAGGCAGAAATTAACCGTAAGCAGGTGGAATTCGTGGCTCCTCCCAAGGAGAAGAAAGATCGACGCGACGGCCCTCCACGCTCGTCCAACGGATGGAACGCCGCACCCCAGGGAGGTATGTCACCGCGTGAAAAATTTGCCGCAACCGCAGGGGAGAGCGCGAACCCGCGTGGCGCACTCAGTGAGAAGATACAAGAAATTCAGCGCAGTACCCCGGCCCCTTCGCCGGCTGTGCGACCGGCACCTCGGCCCGCGGAACGCGGTCATGTGAATCCGAGCCCTGTTGCGCCACGTGTTCCCGCACCTCGCTCGTTCGACGGTCCGTCGAAGCGGGAAGTACAAGAAAACGAACATCGTAATGCGCTGAAAGATGCCATCGAGAAAGCGAAGGGAGAGAAAGAAAGACGAGAGGCGGCCCCGGTGACCCCGCATAAGTCGCCACTCGACCTTATTAGAGAAAAGAATGCAAAGAAACCCGAGCGACCGCAGCAACATACGCAACCGCAACACCATCAGCGTGACCGCGAGCAGAAGCCGAGAGATTGGGAACCGGCTCATGCTCCGAGTGATCAGAAACAACACGTTCCGCGGCAGGAAGTTCGACGTGCAGAGGAGCGCACTCATGAATCCGCAAAGCCCTCGCCTGAACCTGTTCGTCCGACGTCGTCTCACAATACTCACAAGCCGAATCCGCCGGTACATGAACACCGTCACGCCGAAGTTTCGCACCGCGAGCTACAGCGCATATTGAACGGCAGCGACAGAGGAAGTGACGACCTATGAGCGCGCATGCGCCGGCACTTGTGCTTGCGCTCGCTCTCACCGTACCCCTTTCAATTTCTGCCGATGTTCGTATCACGGAAGTCATGTATGACACGGACGGGGCGGATACAAAACGAGAATGGATAGAAATATATAACGCAGGTGCAGATGCTGTTGATATTTCCAAGTGGAAGTTCTCCGACAAGTCCGCCCACACATTGAATACGCCTCCGAAGAACGGGGGGAGCGGTTCGCTCACATTGCAACCGGGAAGCTATGCGATTCTCGCCTCCGACGCAACGACTTTTTCCGACGAACACCCCGGTATTGCGACCGTTATCGACACCACGATGAGCTTGGGTAATACCGCCGCATCAATTTCGATGTCGAACGGTACGGCCGTTGTTGACACCGTTTCGTATTCAAAAGCACTCGGCGGGGCGGGGAACGGGGATTCTCTGCAGCTACATGCCGGCGGCTGGATACATGCGCGGCCAACGCCGGGGAGTGTAAACGCCACTGAGTCTTCCCGCGTAGTTGTCACTCAATCTGCCGCGAAAGCACCAACTCCGACTAAAACTAAAATAACGCCTGCGGCAGTACGTCTGAAATCTGTGGAGGCGGAAGAAGTTGCAAATGACCCGCTCGTGCTGGTGAATGCGACGCCGAGCGACCAGCTCGTGGCCCAGACAGCGGCGGCAGGTACTCTCGGCGGCTCGTACTGGTGGTTCGCTGCGGCGGCCCTCGCACTTGGCTCCGCGGCCGCGGCGTCACTCATTTCTCGTACCAAAAAGCAGGAATGGGACATTGAGGAAAGCGATTAGGCAGTGTACTCTTGGTTTTTATGGCTGAAAAAGAGACAGTTCTCGTGACCGGCGGCGCGGGACTCATCGGAACATACTTGGTGAAGTTGCTGCTCGACAAGGGGTACCGTGTAATTTCACTCGATAACTATTTCATCGGCTCATATGATAATCACGTGCAGGGTGCCGAATACGTAGAGGGCCACACGAAAGATATCGAGAAATTGCTCGGACATGAAAGCCCGAAGCTCATCATTCATCTCGGTGAATACTCGCGAGTGGAGCAGAGCTTCGAAGACTTAGAGCTTGTGTGGCAGAGTAATGTTTTCGGCACTCACTGTGTATTTGAATACTGGAGGGCGCGAGGATGCAAACTGGTGTATGCCGGTTCAAGCACAAAGTTTGCCGACGGCGGACTCGGACGAGACCAAAGCCCCTATGCGTGGATGAAAGCGAGCAACACCGAGCTCGCGCGCAATTACGGCAATTGGTTCAAGCTGCCGTACGCGATCACGTACTTCTACAATGCATATGGTGAACAGGAACTTGCGACCGGCCCGTACGCCTCCGTCATCGGGCGATTCAAAACGCAGTTTTTTAAAGGAGAGCCGATCACCGTTGTTGCCCCGGGCACACAGAAGAGAAATTTTACATTCGCGGGAGATATCGCACGAGGACTACTCATGGTGGGTGAAAAGGGGCAGGGTGATGACTACGGACTCGGCTCGCATGAGTCACACACCGTATTGGAG
>CAYQQI010000013.1:0-22860 GCA_964419595.1 uncultured Candidatus Saccharibacteria bacterium | reverse complement strand
CTCGGGAACCACTGGAGGCAATGGCGGTTCGGGGACATCGAACTCCATCGCGGGATCGGCTGTCACCTACGCGGTTGGTGGAAAGGGTGGCAATGGAACGAACGGCAATCCCCAGCCAGCAAACGGCGCCGCGAACACTGGCAACGGCGGGGAAGGCGAAGACAACCAAGCCAATCATACGGGCGGCACCGGGGGGTCAGGTATCGTTATTATGTCCTATACGACAGGGGCTATTGCGGCGACCGGCGGAACAATCTCGACGTCGAGTGGAAATACAATTCATACTTTTACGTCGAACGGGACTTGGACTTTCAACGGAACAGCGAGCGCAGCCACAAGCACGAGTATTGCAAGTACAACTCAATTGGCCGACGAAAAGTATTCCTACGATACGCTTTCGTATGGGTCGGTTGGCATTGGAAATCCGACGAAAGTCGAGAAATGGATATCAGGCTCGTCATACGCGAGTACCACAAAAACATATAACTCATACGGGCTGATTACGCAGGAGCGGGATCCGCGATACAACGCGACTTCGTTTACATACGACTCATTGAACCTCTATGTTGCTACCTCTACCAATCCGCTGAGTCAGACAGTTGGGTATTTGTACGATTACTCGATCGGAAAGCCAAAAAATAAGACCGACGAGAATAATAGGGTATTCCAGACCGTATTCGATGCGCTGGACCGGCCTACACAAGAAAAACAGCCGGATCTAAGTACACCGTCGACACTTGTTGCAAAAACACAGTACACATACGCAAACGCAGGAAATGCCTTCTCCATACAAAAGACATCAAACTTAAATGCTGCATCAAGCACCAATTCATACGAATATTTAGATGGGCTCGGAAGAACAATTCAAACTCGAACCAGCACTGAAACATCGAATCAGTTTGCCGTCAGAGACACGATGTACGATGCAAACGGTTTTAATTGGCGAGAATCGTTGCCGTATTTTGGTACCGGAGCGGCACGCTCGTCGTCGTCAAATACCGGCGCGTTGTATGCAACCAGTTTGAGAGATGCGCTGGGTCAAGTAACTGCGGCCGGAAATGTGGTAGGTACAACAACGAATTCGTATACCAATTGGACCGTAAAAACTACAGACCCGCTTGAGAACGTGAAAGATATCGTTAAAGACGCATACGGGAACCTCGCAAATGTCGTTGAATACGGGGGTGCAACAATAGCTACTACCACGTATAGCTGGGACTTACTCGGAAATCTTGCAACAACGACCGACGCGCTTGGAAATGTGCGCGGGTTTGTGTACGACGGATTGGGCAGGCGAACGCAGGCGCAAGATTTACATGCACCTGCCGATTCCACATACGGTCTGTGGCAGTTCACGTACGACCTTGCCGGAAATGTTTCGCAACAGCTAGACCCAAAGAGCCAAACGGTGAACTTTGTATACGATGCACTCAATCGCGTAACGAGTGAGGACTACACAGGCTCAGGCGGCACGGAAATTACATACACATACGATTCATGCACAGACGGTAAGCCGCGACTCTGCACTGCATCTTCTGCGACTGCCACATCAAGTTATGCGTATAACCCGCTCGGGTTAATTCGATTCGCCACAACCACTGCATCAAGCACCAACTACTTGATGCAATATGAATATGATAGGCTCGGCAATCAAACCTACCTTGCATACCCGAATAGCACACGCGTTGCGTACTTCTACAATGGGGGAGGCCAGTTGGCGGAGATAAAGAAGAAAGCCCCGTCTGATACTGCATCGAGCACCGCTGCAACTTTTAATTCTTATTCTCCGCTTGGACAAGTCGGAACCACCACATTTGGGAGCGGTGTGAAAACATGGAAAACATACGATGCAGGCGAATTGTATCGATTGAGAAATATCTCTACGTTCCTATCATTTCCTGGGACGATGTTCCAAAACATCACGTATGCCTATGATGCGGTCGGCAACATTTCGACGCTCACTGACAGGTCCGAAACAGGTGCTGCAAAAACTATCAGTTACACCTACGATCAGTTGAACCGGATGATACTTGCTTCGACTACCGCCGCGAGTTCGTCTCCGTATGCGATATCGTATTCTTACGACGCGCTCGGCAACATAACGGGTTCCTCCGCAACCACATCTTTGAGCACAAGCAATTCTCATTCACTCGATGTGGAACTCAGCAGTAGTCAGTACGCAAAGCATGCCGACGCATCTGCGTATGACGTGTTAGGCAATCTAACGCTCGAAGCGTGGGTCAAAGTGGAAAGTACGCCTGGAACGAACGAGCAATATACAATCATGAGTAAAATACACGGCGGAACAAGTGCGAACCGCAGCTACCAACTTGCATATAACGATGTAAGCGGCACAAAGAAGATACGATTCAGCGCTTCAGACTCCGTTGCTACCACCGAGCATATGGAATTTGCCTACACACTAACGCCGGGAAGTTGGTATCACATAGCGGGTGTCTACACTGCCGCATCCTCGAACTACCAAGTGTTTGTGAACGGGACAAGTATTGGTACGGCGACAGGAACTTTGACTGCAATAGGGAATAGCACGATAGATCTGTCCGTTGGAATGCAGTTTGACAACCCCGGCAATACCGCGAATTACTTCTTCGACGGCTTAATAGACGAAGTGCGTATTTGGAACGTTGCACGTTCGAGTTCGGCAATCAATGCAGACATGAGTCGAGAGGTGTCAGGTAGTGAATCAGGACTCGTTGCGTACTATCAACTCGACAACACTTATTCTGACTCAACCGCATCTGCAAACACTTTGACCGCCTTCAACTCACCCACATTCGTAACCACTGTACCGACATTTTCCAGTACCTCCACGCCAACCTATTTGTATGCGGGTACAGGGTATGCAAACCCCCATGCGCCGACATCCGTCGCAGGTGTGACCATTGCCTATGACAACAACGGGAATGCTACGAGTAACGGGGCGTGGCAATACACATGGGACTACCGCAATAGGCTTACGCAGGTAGCAACAGGCACAGCTACGAGCACCTTTGCATACGACTTCCAGAACCAGCGAGTTTCGCAGACCGTCGGGACCGTAAAAACGGTGTATCCGCATAAGTTCTGGAACGCAACCAATGCATCCTCGACCGCGTATATCTTTGCAGGGGACGTACTGCTTAGCACGATCGACATGGATGGATGGGCAACAACCACGCACTATGTACATGCAGATCACATTGGCTCGACGAACGTAGTCACAAACGCGTCAGGCACCCCCGTGCAGGTGTTGGACTACATGCCATACGGCGGTATCCGCTATTCGAGCTCTACGTCACAAACAAACGAAAAACATCAGTTCATCGGACAGTACACGGACTCTTCGGGCCTCAACTATCTCAACGCCCGCTATTATGAGGGGGGACGAGGTCAATTCCTTTCTCAAGATCCATTGTTTTGGAAAGCTGGAAAAAATGCTAACGGCAGAATGGCCATTGGGGATTCTCGATTTCAGAACTCATCGAATTTGGAATACGCCGCAGGTTGGAGGAGTAATACACAACCAAGGCGGGGCTCAATTTCCCAAGCTGAATACCTCGGTGACCCCCAAATGCAAAATTCGTATGCTTACGCACGCGGAAATCCAATCAGATTCAAAGACACAGACGGTCTTTGGTACAAAGAGTTCTTTTGGGGTAATTTGCCATTCACAGCAACTCCGGGGCAATCATGGTCTAGTTTCCAGGGCGAAATAAATGAAGCAGCGTATTACTTGGGAGAAGATCCTGTTTGGAATTATGCCTTCAATAATCCAGGAAAAGCAGGAGTAGTAATAGGCGCTGGAAGCGCACTTGCCGCCAATGCGGCAGCGGGTGGGGTGGTGCTTGGCACAGGGTTTAATGCAACCAACGCAATTGTCGGCGGGCTAAATGCCTACGGATATGGGCAAACCGCGAAGTCATATTTGCAATGGCAAGCCACCGGCTCACAAGCGGCGCGTAATCAATTTGTATTTGATAGTATTGTTGCGGGGTCAGCATTGCTGGGAACATTACAACAGCAACAAGCGCTCAACATTCTTAGCGCGGCACTAACAGCACTCAGTTTTGATTTAAAAAATCTAAGTAATGCGCAGCCATCTACCGGTAATACGAAGAAAAATAATTAGAAATAACATTTACACAATGTACGTCGCGTTACTTGGAATCGGAAGCGTTTTGTCAATATTTGGATTGCTGCAAGCTGCTTACCCACCCTTTCAAAGGTGGTGGTACGAAACACGTTGGGCGAACCCGCACTCAAAAGAAAGATTTAACATAAAGTCGGCGGAATATAGCACGGCAATTTTTCACATGAAAATGGCTGGAGGCAGAGCTGCACTAGTCGGTATTCTCCTATCTTTATTCGCTCTATCGCAACTAGGTCTGGTATAACGGATGGTTTCTTCATTGACTCTGAATGTTCGCTTGGTAAGCTTACAGTGATCATGACGACACTAGGGCAATACATTCGCCATGCTCGGGACGAGAAAGATTTTTCTCTTCGAGAATTCGCAGAGAAAATAGATTGTTCTCCTGCATTCCTTTCTGATATCGAGCTTGGTAGACGGTATCCTTCGGAAAAAGTACTATTAAAAATCGCCGATTGTCTAAGCGTGTCCCTTAGCGAATTAAAGAAATACGATTCGCGCCTTCCCACTGAAGATATGCGGGTAAAGACACAGAGTGATCCTAGATATGCGTTCGCCTTCAGAAAAATACTTGAGAGCAATATGACCCCGCAAGAAATTATTGACTTCGCCACCAAGAAGTCAGCCAAGAAGGGAAAGCCGTCTAAATAAAACATGACGTATGCAAAATTTGCGGGACAAAACGGGGAAAATGCCCAGTCGACCTTTCTATAAAGACGAGGAGATTGAAAACACGTGTGCAGAAGAGCTTGCGAGAGTCGGCTTGATGCCCTATAAACCGGAGTCGATCCGTATCGATCGTTTTGTAGAGAAGCGGTTCGGAATTGCACACGAATACGAGGATCTTCCAGAAGGTCTTCTCGGATACACTCGATTTGGTCAACGAGGGGTCGAGGCGATCATCGTTGCTTCGTCATTGGAGGACGGAAGCGAATCATCGGCTCGTCGGTTGCGGAGTACGCTCGCACATGAGGCGGGTCACGGTCTTTTCCACGCACACCTTTTCTTGGAGCCTGGTGTAGACCATCGTCAGCTTTTTGCAGATGTCGCGCATAACCACTCGCCGCGAGTACTTTGCCGTGAAATCGTCGGAATTGAGGGGGCTCGTCGTCGGTATAACGGAGAATGGTGGGAGTTCCACGCGAATCGGGCGATCGGTGCACTTTTGATTCCGCGCCCACTACTACATCGCGCACTGGATCCTCTGGTGGAGCAGGTCGGTGGTATCATAGGCGGAATCGATCTGCCGACCGATAAGCGCAACGAAGCCGAACTGGTCATTTCTCAGGTGTTCGATGTGAATCCGGTGGTCGCTCGATTTCGAATCGAACAGTTTTATCCCGTTTCAGCGTCGCTACAGGGGAGATTGTAGTTATCCCCACGATTTCCACAGTTTTTTTATTTTGAAATACGGCAGTGTACGCTTACAATGTACGAGATGGTCGCCGATTTAGCGCGGCCGAATAAATTCCTATATGAATTCAATCACACAATTTCTTGCATTCGTCGGGGCTATCGAGACGCTGGTACTCATTGCAGGTATCGCGTGGGCAGTTTGGCTGTGGGGTCGAGGTATCGCCCCTGCGCTTATGCGTCTTGGTAACGGTCTCGCAAAGAGAAAGATTGCCATCTTTGCCAAGGGTGAGAACGTCGGAAGTCTTAAGCACCTGCTCATGGACTCCGGACTTTTCAGCGCAGCGAACATTATCGAGGTCACAAAGAGCAGTGATATCGGTCGCGCAGAGCACACCACTATGTACCTCGTCGTGTGGCAAGACTGGGCAGGAGAGATCGATGCGATCCTCGGTATGAAGGCGGATGCCAGTGCCCTAATCGTCTACGCTCCGTACGATCACGGCCGTATCCCAGACGATCAGATGAAAAAGCTCGACGGAAAGCGGCACACCGCTGTTACCAACTTTAGGGGCCGACTACTCAATGATGTGGTCGCGTCCATGATAACTACCGTCTATGAAAAAATGTGATATCAGCGCGCTCATGCGCGCGTATGTGCGTGACAATCTGTCGCCGACAGGCAAGGAACGCGATTTTGTTTCTGCTGTATACGAATCGGTCCAAAACGTGCTTGGCGTGGCAAACTGCCTTCAAATCGGTTCGTACCCGCGCTTCACCGCGATAACGCCGCTCCACGATCTCGATGTTCTCTATATCTTGGGTAAGTGGGAGCAATACGCCGATCCGTCAAAGGCGCTGAGCGAACTCGAATCGACACTGAAATCGGACTACGAAAATCCGTCTACATACTCCGTAAAGATCTCTCGACAGACGCATTCGATCACGATTGTCTTTTCTCAGGGTGAAAAAGAGGTGTTCTCTGTCGATATCGTCCCAGCGTACATCGCGGGTAAGAACGAGTTTGGCGATGACACGTACGTCGTTCCGGAGATTGCCGCAAAGTCTCATTCTGATCGAAGAAAGTTGTCTGAGCAGGTTGCGAAAGGTCAGCGCATGATGGCCTGGATAAAGTCGGATCCGCGGGGCTACATCTCCATCGCTACAAAAATGAATGCGGTCAATGACGACTTTCGTAAAGCAGTAAAGCTGGTGAAGGGATGGCGCGGTTTTTGCAAGGAGCAAGACGAGAACTTTCCGTTGAAATCTTTCCACGCGGAACAAGCGATAACGGCGCACTTCGCCAAAAATCCGGATTGCGACATCCATGACGAGGTATTGCAGTTCTTTACCGATCTGCCACAGATACTTCAGCGACCTCAGATCCCTGATCGCGCCGATCCGTCTCGATATATCGACGAGTACGTGAACGGTATCCAAGACAAGGACAAGAGGAAGGTCTTGTCGGAACAGGAGAAGTTCCTGAAAAAATTGGAGAACTTTTCCAGCTACATGAGTATTGATGATCTGCTCCGTCCGGACGGCATCGTCCGTTCCGGACCGACTTCAACGGCCGTTGCAGTCGTTATCAATGGCATGCACCTCGCTGATTTCAGTCATAAAAAGGAATTAGAGGATATTGCGATCCTGTCCGCACAATCTTCTTCGACTGTCGCCATCGATGCGCGTTTGTACTGGGGGAACTGGAACACCGACGAGATCAATCGACCTTTTAAAGGCACGTTTTCGTCGAGGACGGAATTGCCGAAATATCACTGGCTCAAATACACCGCCACGACAAACTATCCTGAACCTCACGATGTGTACTGGCAGGTTGTTAATACGGGTGATCATGCAGCGCGATCATACGGGCTGCGCGGACAAATACAGCGCGGCGGTATAGAGCAGTGGGAAAGGAGCGAATACTCAGGGGTTCACTGGATTGAATGCTTCGTCGTCGATCGCGCGAGTAATAAGTGCGTTTGTCGGAGCGGGCCGTTTTATGTCGGATTTCGCGGATAAGGCACAGGTCGGGTTATGAACCCGACCTTCACACCACTCGGTTCGGATTTGCCGAAGCAGGTAATCGACCTCCTGCTGAATGCAGTAGAAGAGGGTAGTAAACAAGCGTCACGAATGATGTGGGGGATTCTTCAGGGATACTTGAAAGAACACTGGCTCCTGTTCATTGGAATACTATTTGTCTGCTTCGTCGCCGTTACGCTCAAGGCGATGATGGGTCGCTGGGGAAGCCTCGGCAGTTTGCTCTACAGCTTCTTTTACTTCGGAACACTCTACATAGCTGGTCTGATCTGGGGGCCGGAGATCTTCGTGGACGACTTCTTCAACGCTGCCTGCGCCGTGATCCTGTACCCGCTCTGCTACCTCCTCGTTGGTTACATTCTCGATAAGATAGGGCTAAAACGTGGATACTTTTAGCCATGCGCCGACGAGGTACTTATCAACCGTTAGAGTTGTACCTGCATACGGTAGGGTACAATTCAGGAATAGCCTATGAGCAAAAGTGCCTTACAAGTCACTTATGGAATCGTATTGGCAATCAGCTTAGTGTTTGCCTTTGCGCAGTATTCGATGGCACAGGAAGAGGCAGCGTCTACCACTGAAGAGATAGCGACGACAACTGTATTTGAAACACCGGCACCACTTGTAGAAGAGGAGGTAGCTACAACCACTATTGAAGTACCTACGGCGAGTACGACGGTTCCTGAAATAGTTGAAGAAACGGTAGTTGAAACGCCGGGTAATACGACTGTTGAAGAGACGGACAACATTCTCAAGATCGAAGAAATAAAAGGTGTGGATGCGATAATCCAGGCAGTTGTGGATACGGAGGAAACGTACTTTAAGAAGAACGAGAAATATTTACAGATTCTTGCGGGCGGACTGTTGCCGGACTACGAAGATGGGGTGTTTAGTGAGAAATTCGGTGCAACTGTCCCAGAGGAGATAACGGTGAATGTATACGATGCACCGGAGGGGAAGGGCTTCCAAGTTGTGTACCGCAGCGCGACAATCGTAAAAGCTGTCGGATTCGGGCCCGAAGCTGCCTCACTTACGTATACCGTAGAAACTCCGGCGATAGATGCAGCTACCGCGACAACAACTGCAACAAGCACAGAAGAGATCGTCATAGCGACATCCGCAGAAGAAGTTGCTACGTCGACTACCGAGACCGAAACGTCTACCCCAACCGCAGATACAACGGAGACTGCACCTACAGACGAGAATACCGACATTGGGACCAGCGCGCCCGAGGTGGCGACTAAACCGGAGGATGTGGCGGAGGTGATTCCGGTAGCCGAGCCCGACGATACAGCCGAAGGGGAGCCGGATGTACCTGAAACGACCCAGGAAGCCCCCACAACGACGCAATAGCCACAGACGCGTGGTACCCTTAGTGCCATGAACACGAGCCTGAAGCTCTCGTTCCTCGCCGTCATGTTGCTCGCGCTCGCTGCAGCCGTCTTTGCCGCGAGCCATCAGAAAAAGTCGGAGCCGGCACTCGATACACGCACACCGGAGGAGCGCTTTGCTGAAGAGCGTATGCAGGCGAGGCTTACCCCCCTGCAGTACGAGGTTACGCAAAAGGGCGGCACTGAACCGGCTTTCCAGAATGAATACTGGGACAATCACGAAGAGGGCATCTACGTGGATATCGTTTCCGGGGAGGTGTTGTTCTCTTCAAAGGATAAATATGATTCCGGGACCGGCTGGCCGTCATTCACGAAACCGCTTGTTCCCGAAAATATCGTAGAAGTAAAAGACAGTACGCTTGGCATTGAGCGCGTGGAAATTCGCTCCAAACATGCGAACTCGCATCTCGGGCATGTATTCGAGGACGGTCCCGCGCCGCTCGGGCTGCGCTACTGCATGAATTCCGCCGCCATGCGCTTCGTGCCGAAGGCGGAGCTGGAAACGGAAGGGTACGGCGAGTACCTCAATCTTTTTAAGTGATCACGCGATACCGACCTCGCGCAGGAACTTCTCGAGTTCTGCACCGGTAATTTTTCGATACTGTCCGCTTTTCAGTGCTCCGAGCGTAATATTGAGTATTCGTGTGCGCCGTAATTCCACGGTGCTCTGGCCGAGCGCACCGACCATGCGGCGAATCTGGTGCTTTTTTCCTTCGGTCAGCTTGATGGTGAATTTCCTGTCGCCGCGCATCTCTATTGTGCACGGCTTTGTGGTGTAGCCGCCGATATCGATGCCGGCTTCGAGTCTGCCTTTGAAATAGCTCGGTAGTTTGCTCGCACACACTACGTCGTATTCCTTTTCGTGCTCGTGCTCCGGATTAAGGAGCGCATCGGTCAGTCGGCCGTCATCGGTCAAGATTATGAGACCGTACGAATCTTTATCGAGGCGGCCGACGGGAAACACCCCTTGCACCGGCATCACTTCCTTGATGTCTTTTTCGTGCGGATCGATGTTTTTCTGGGCGGAGTGGGTGATGATGCCGCGCGGCTTGTTGTAGGCGAGGTATTGGAATGACTGTTTCGGGAGTTTTACCTCCACCGAGTCTTGCTCGCTCACCTTATCGCCGAGCTCGGCCTTTTTTCCGTTTATCTTCACGAGGCCTTTTACGATGTACTCGTCCGCGGCTTTGCGGGTACAGTACTTTTTATATGCCAAGTACTTATTGATGCGCATGGGGAAGAGGGGTTCCATAGTTCCGCATTGTGCTCGGGATTGCCCGTAATGCCAAGTATTGAGCCGTAGCTCGTGGCTTTCGTTGACCGCATCATGAACGTCTTCATCTTTCCTACACTCACGCTTCGCTACGCTGTACGTACCCGCAAATCTGCGCGGACGTCCGGTTCTCGCTGTCTATACGGTGGGGCCGTACCCATTATTTATTAATAACTATTCAAAATTGTATGGAACTTCTCGCATTTCTCGTCCTCGGCGGTATCGCCGGCTGGATAGCCTCTCTCGTTATGGGTACTGATGCATCGCAGGGGATCTTCCTCAACGTTGTTGTCGGTGTCGTCGGTGCGTTCATCGGCGGAATGCTTTTCAATGCATTCGGCTCGAGCGGCGTCTCCGGCTTCAACATCTACAGTCTCGTAGTTTCCGTGCTCGGCGCGGTAGTGCTGCTCTTCATTGTGCGGCTCTTCCGAAGCGTGTAAGGCAACCACGGTATCGAAAAGCGCGCCCGAACGGGCGCGTTTTTCATAAAAAAGATATGCACACTCGTTTTACTATTGACGTATCATCCGCACATATGCGTGATATTCTTTGTGCATACATTTATTAGTGCTCTTTTTTCATTAATCACATTTGCATGGAGATCTTCCTCGCTCAATTATTTGGTTTGTATTTCTTGATCATCGGTATCATTGTTCTCATTCGCCGAAAGGCAGTGATGCCGGCTGTTGCCGAGCTTGCCGGAAATCGACCGGTATTGCTCGCCCTCGCGGTCATTGAGATCGGTGCCGGCCTCGCGCTCGCGCTTGCCTACCCGGTCGTCACCTGGTCGGTAACGGGAATCTTTTCGATCATCGGCTATATGCTGCTCGTCGAAGGCTTGATCTACCTCGCCTCGCCGTATCGCACGACTCAGAAGTTCATTAAATCGTTCAATCGATCTGAATGGTTCATGACGGGAGCCGTAGCGGCGGTGCTCATGGGAGGCTACCTCGTTGCCTACGGCTTCGCACTTCTTTAGACTCGAGGGTGTATATCTTCAAAACGCCGGCCTCAATGCCGGCGTTTTGAATTTGCTATACCCCGCACCACTTTCAGCAGAAAGTGGTGCGGGGTATACTGCCTCTATGAACCTACTACTCGCGCTCCTCGGAATTGTCCTCTTTATCATCCTGCTCAGCATTAAGCAGATCAACCAATACGAGCGCGGCCTGCGGTTCACGCTCGGCCGTTTTACCGCCACGCTCATGCCCGGCTGGCGCCTCGTTATCCCGATCTTCCAGGGCTACCAAAAGGTAGATATGCGCATCAAGGCGGTTGATGTGCCCGACCAGAAAGCAATTACGCGCGACAACGTATCGGTGGTGGTGAATGCGGTCATTTACTACCGCGTGGAATCGGCCGAGAAAGCCATTCTTGAGGTGGAAGATTTTCGTTACGCCATTTCGCAGTACGCACAAACCACGATGCGCAACATTGTGGGCGAAGTAACGCTCGATGAACTGCTCGCGAGCCGCGACAAGATCGCAGACCGTATCCGCGAGATTGTAGAAAAAGAAACGAGCGCGTGGGGACTCGTGGTGAACAATGTGGAACTCAAGGACGTGTCGCTTCCGGGCGACATGGAACGCACCATCGCAAAGCAGGCGGAAGCGGAGCGCGAAAAGCGAGCCGTTATCATCAATTCCGAAGGAGAGCTCGCTGCTGCAGGGAATATGGCAAAGGCGGCAGAAATTCTCTCGGCAGTGCCCGGCGCATTACACCTGCGCACACTGCAGTCCATCAACGACATATCGTCTGATGCTTCGAACACCATCGTATTTGGTGTACCGCTCGAAGTACTCAAATCGTTTGAAGGCTTTGTCCACAGCGTTAAGAAGTCGCAGTAGTGCTATACAGGGGAGATGGACCGGATAACACAGTTCGGAGCTTCTGCATTTGCATCGCTCTCCATTTTTAACTACCGCAGGCTCTTTATTTCGCAAGCCATTGCGCTCTCCGGCACGTGGATGCAGATCGTCGCCTTGGGCTGGCTCGGCCTGCAACTCACCGGCTCCGGCGGACAATTGGGGCTCATTGTGGCAGCGCAATTTTTACCGCTGCTGCTCTTCGCTCCCTGGGGTGGACTGTTGGCGGACCGCTCGGATAAAAAGAAAATTCTGCAGCTCACGCAGTATGCCTACATCGTAACCTCGGTGATACTCGGTGTGCTTGTGGTAACGAACATCATTCAGATATGGATGCTCTATATATTCGCACTCGCGCTCGGATTTGTGCGCGTGTTTGAAATGCCGGCACGCCAAACGATTATTTCGGAGCTCGTAAGCCCGGACCACCTCAAGAATGCCATCAGCCTGAACGCATCGGTGAATAATCTCGCGCGCGCCATCGGCCCGTCTATCGGCGGCATTATTATCGCAACCACGAGCATCGGGTTCTGTTTCTTTTTCAACGCGCTCACCTACGTGGTTGCGGCTTTCGTGCTGAATTCGCTCCGCGAAGACGGCATGATGCGCTCCGCGCCCGTTCAACAGGCAAAAGGGCAGCTCAAAGAAGGATGGCGATACGTGTGGGAGACGCCGCTCATCCGCGACCTCATGATCATGATCGCGCTCATCGGTACGTTCACGTTTGAATTCCAAATTTCGCTCGCACTCGTTGCAAAAGACACATTCGGTTCCGACGCCGGCGGATACGCCGCACTCATGTCGGCGTTCGGTGCCGGTGCAGCGATAGGCGGCATTATCGCGGCGAGTAGATCTGAAACCGGGCCTTCTGCATTCTTAGGCTTTGGTGCGCTATCAGGCTTCAGTATTTTGCTTGCATCGATTGCTCCGTCATTAGGGCTCGCCATAGCGGGGATGGTACTCGTAGGATTTTTTACGGTGAATATGGTCTCTACCGCGAATTCCATGATCCAGCTCGAGGCGCATCCGGAAATGCGAGGACGTGTGATGGCGATATGGAGCATGGCCATGATGGGCTCCACGCCCATCGGCGGGCCGATCATCGGGTGGATAGGAGAGTACGGTGATCCGCGCCTTGCGCTCGCAACAGGCGGCGCGGCGATGCTCATCGCAGTCATTTACGGCTACATCTCGCTCGTGCGCCGTAAACACCCCGACCACTCCGCTCTCGACACCACCATCCGCCTCACTGAAACCCACCACGCATAGCATCTTCATATATTGTCTGATAGCGTTCGGGCGGGCATGTTTAAGCCCTCATATATTGAGCTAGAGAGGGAATGCAATGAAGAAGTTCTTGTTGGCAGCCGGTGCAGTGCTTGCACTCGGCTGCATTGATGTTTCGCCGGCCGCGGCGCAGGGTGCTTCGGTCTACATCGGCCGCGACGGCCCGAGCGTGGGTGTGCAAATCGGTCCCCAGGGTGGGTACCGCGACGGGTATCGCGACGGGCCCCCGCGCAGGATTCAGCGCGAGCGTCGGTGCGAGCGTGTCGCTATCGTCGACCGTTGGGGCAACGTCCGCGGCTACGAGCGGCAGTGCTACTGACCGCACTTTGTCGGTCGACGCGAAAAAGGCGCGCCATGGCGCGCCTTTTTTCTTTTTAAACTGATAACTAACTATCTGAGTGTTCGCACACCGCGCATACCCGGAAGATCGGGGATGGTGGGGAGGAAGTTCTGTAGAATTGCGTGCAACTGTCCGAAGATGTTCGCGATCAATCCGTTAATACTTCCGCCGAGGCCCGGTAACCCGCCCGGGAATCCGGGGAATGTAGGAGGAGTTGTTGTGCCTACCGGGGGAGTAGTAGTTGCTATCGGAGGCGTTGAGGTGCTGGTACTGGTTGAGCTCTGCGAAGTGAGTGTCATTTGTCCGCGCACCACACCGTTCGGATATTTCGCCGAGTGCACGTTGGCATAAATGATGCCTGTCTTCAGCGCATTCCCGAGATCGGTGAGATTGGTGATGGGCATCGAGCAGCCGGTGGTGGTTGCATGCAAGTCGCTCATACTTGCCGACGATGTTGCAACGAGCACACCGTTCACGTCAGTGCTACTTGCGATGTGTATGAGGTCGAGCACCACCGGGCCGTTCGTCCCCACCGCACCGCAGTGCAGGTGCGCTGCAGTAATGTCGTCGCCGTTCCATACGTAGAGCGACTTCCACATCATGGTCGACGTCGTTGCCGAGCCGCTGGCGTTCGTCATGTCGAACCACACGCGGGCGTGGCCCGTTGTGGTAGCCGTTGTGGTTCCCATGCCGTTGGTTGATGTGCTCGTGGTAGCCGAGACAGGCGGTACCTGGTTTGCACCGCTCAGATGTGCGTCGAATACGTACTGCGTCGTCGTTGTGCCGGTATCGGCGTACGCGAGCGTTGTGAGCCCGACGGTGAGCGCGAGCGCGAGTACCATCCCGAGCAGGAGATACCCGAGTTGTCGTGTTAATGATGAGTGCATAGTTTGATGAATGAATTAATAAATGTGGGGCTTTCGACCCGGATACATATTCTGAAACATGCGTCTGGAAGGAGGGATGAAAGCACCGCAGTAGGGAGCGGCGGCGCTTGAAATATTCTGCATCCCTCGCGTGTATTACAGTGGGAACGTACTATGTGACCCATGCAGCATGAAGCTGATGAGCAAATCGCACTCCACGTACAAGGAGGCGACACGGAGAGCTACGGAGAACTTGTGGCGAGGTATGAATCCAAACTGTTGCGCTACGGGCGTAAGTTCCTTGCACGTAATGAAGATAGACAGGATATCGTCCAAGACATTTTTATCAGCGCGTACCAGAACATTCAAAGTTTTGACGTATCGCAGCGATTCTCTCCGTGGATATACCGCATCGCACACAACGCATTTGTGAACGAGCTACGAAAGAACGAGAAGCGTCCGCTTCTCTCATTCGACTTCGACGCACTCATTCCGCACGCGGCCTACGAAGATCCCGCGGAAACCGAACGTGAGCAAAAAGATATGCGCTCGTATCTTGAGCGAGGACTCACAGGTATCTCGTCCAAGTACCGCGAAGTCTTGGTGCTTCATTATTTTGAAGACATGCCATACAAAGACATAGCCGATATTCTCCAGGTGCCACAAGGCACGGTAGGCATAAGGCTCAAGCGTGCAAAAGACGCATTACGAGTTCAATATAAGGACAATGAAGCGTATGGAGCATAACAACCACAAATCGAATAAAGATACGCTCCGCGAGAAGATCATGGGGCAGATAAAGCGTGAGCGCATCGCAATGCGACCGCGGCTCTATTTCACACTGCAACTTGCCGCTGTAGCGTTCGTTGCATTCATGGTGCTTGTGCTTTCCGTATTCATTTTCAATTTTATTCTCTTTTCCATTCGTATCAACAGCCACGAAGCATTTCTCTCGTTCGGTCCGCGCGGCATCATGGCGTTCATCATCTTCTTTCCCTGGCCCTTCCTGATCGCGGATTTAATCTTTATCGCTGTTCTTGAGTGGCTGCTGCGCACATTCAAGTTCGGGTACCGTTTGCCGATGCTCTATGTGCTCGGTGCAATTCTTGCCGTCACATTCATCACAGGAATGGCCATCGATCGTGGTACGGGATTCAATGACAGGCTTATGGTGCGCGCAGGCGGCCCTGGGCTTCCGGGACCTTTAAACGGTATGTATCGCGACGTTCGACGACCGCAGCACGACGGCGTATGTCTGTGCACCATCGTAGGCATAGCTTCGGGCACGCTCACGGTCGAGGACCGTCGACGCGGTGCAACAACGACGCTCACCGTTCTCCTCCCGGAGAACGATCCCCGAGCGACATCAACCGGGCTAACGGTTGGCGATACCGTCATGGTAGCGGGCGACCGCGAGGATGACGTGATACGCGCATTTGGTGTTCGAAAAGCGCCTGAACGTGGGAAATTCTTGCCGAGATACATACCGATGAAATAAACGCGACGGCTCGCGTGTATTAGAGGTACTCAGGTCTCTCTTATTCATTCTTACTACAAAAATAGGGCTACAATTACTGCTATGCGTCTTTTCTCTCCGCTCACACGCCTATTTGGCTCCTCGTATGCATGGGCACGTGCTCATATCTATATCGCCTCTCTCATTGCGCTCGTGGTGGTAGGAGGCGGGTACTTCGCCTATACAAAGCTCACATCGACCGAAGGGCAAACGCTCTACACGCTCGGAACAGTAGAAAAAAAGACCATCGTCGCATCAGTCTCCGCTTCCGGTCAGGTATCGGCCTCGAACCAGCTCGATATTACGGCGGATGTTACGGGCGACCTCACATCCGTAACAGTGAAGCCCGGGCAAAAAGTGGGCCAGGGCGCCGTTATCGCACGTATCGACGCGGCAGATGCGTACCGCACACTGCGCGATGCGGAGAGCAATCTCGCGAATGCAAAACTCTCACTTGAGAAATTAAAAAAGCCTGCCTCCGGTCTCACACTCACACAGGCACAAAATGCGCTCGCGAGTGCCGAGGATTCTAAAACCTCGGCCACACAGAACGTGGCACAGGCATACAGCGACGCGAGCGGCGACATTGTGAGTGTATTTCTCGACACTCCCGATATGGTGACATCGCTGGAAAGCATACTTGTCGGAAAAGAATCAGGACGCTCACAGTGGAATATGGATTTCTATGTAGACGCAATGTCGCAATACAACAGCAACGCGCTTGCATACAAGACCGACGCATACCAGAAATTTACGAAAGCAAAAGCGGCGTATCAGAGCGCGTATGCCAACTATCAGAAACTGGGCGCTAACCCGACGAAGGCAGAGACAGATGCGATGCTCGCACAGACCGCACCCATGCTGGAGGCGCTCGCAGACGCAATAAAGAGTACCGAAGCGTTCATACGTTTGTATAAAACAACAGTAGAAGGACAGGGGGCATCGGTCTCAAGTTCCGCAACGAACGCTCTGACACAGCTTAGCGATTTGAACACGAAAGGCGCGGTGCATGTGAGTGCGATATCCGGCGATGTTTCCACTATAAAGAGCACGGCACAGAGTCTCTTGAGCGCAGAGCGTGCCATCACGGAAAAGCAGCAATCCCTCGAGGATGTGCAGAACGGTCCCGATGAACTGGACGTGCGCACCTCTGAGCTTACGGTGCAGCAGCGACAAGACGCGGTCGCGGATGCACAAGCTACACTCGCTGATTACACGATACGCGCGCCCTTTGCCGGAACCATCGCTACCGTTGCCGCAAAAGCCGGACAGCGCATATCGAGCAACGGTGCTGTTGCAACTATTGTGACTGAGCGGAAAATTGCGGAGCTCTCGCTCAATGAAGTCGACGCAACCAAGGTACAGCTCGCTGATAAGGCAACGCTTACCTTCGACGCCGTAGAGGAATTAACGCTCACCGGAGAAGTCGTCGAGATAGACACCATCGGGGCGGTTACTCAGGGCGTGGTGAGCTATTCGGTAAAGGTATCGTTTGATTCACAGGATGACCGTATTAAACCGGGAATGACGGTGAATGCTTCCATCCAGACCGATGTCGCGACCGATGTGCTTTCGGTTCCTTCCGCTGCAGTAAAAACACAGAACGGCGCCTCGTATGTGCTCGCGTTTGATCCTGTGCTCGACACGACAGATGGTGCGACAGGTATTGCAAGTGACCGTGAACCCGTGCGAATCGACGTTGTGGTGGGCATCACCGATGATACAAATGTCGAAGTTATTTCCGGACTACGCGAAGGTCAGCAGATAGTCGTACGCACTACCACTGCGTCAGCAACTGCCGCCGGTGTTGCCACGGGCGGCTCGGGAGCCGTACGCACAGGCGGACCGCCCGGCGGAGGTATCCGCTTCTAACATGTTGGAGGCGCGCGATATACGAAAAACGTACGGATCTGGTGATACCGCCTTCGATGCGCTCAAGGGCGTGTCGCTCAAAATAGAAGACGGCGAGTTCGTCGCTATCATGGGACCGTCCGGTTCAGGTAAATCTACACTGATGCATATTCTCGGCTGTCTTGATACGCCGACCTCGGGTACGTACCTGCTGGACGGCAAGGATGTGTCGAAACTTGAGGACGACGAGCTGGCGGACATCCGCAAAGACAACATCGGATTCGTATTTCAATCGTTCAATCTGCTCCCGCGTACCACTGTGCTGCGTAATGTGATGCTCCCGCTTGTGTACGCGGGAATGGAAGAAGACGAGCGCACACGCAGGGCAACGGATGCGCTCCACGCAGCAGGCCTCACCGAAACGCATTTTCAACATAAGAGTAACCAAATATCGGGCGGACAGATTCAGAGGGTAGCGATTGCACGAGCGCTCGTGAACGACCCGACGCTTATTCTTGCAGACGAGCCCACCGGCAACCTCGACACGAAAACGGGCGAGATCGTACTCGGCACATTTCAACGGCTGAATAAGGAATACGGTCGAACTGTGGTCTTGATCACGCACGAGCCCGACGTTGCGCAACATGCAGAACGCATCATTACCTTACGAGACGGCGTCATTGTATCCGATATGAAAACGCATGCGAGAAAGCATGCACACCACGGAGAATCAGTATGAAATTCAACGATCTCGCTCACGAAACATACAGCGCACTTTCCGCGAACAAGGTCCGCTCCGGACTCACGATACTCGGAATTGTGATAGGTATTTCATCGGTCATCGCCATGGTTTCTATCGGTACAGGAGCATCAAAAAGTATTTCATCCAGCATCGAATCGCTCGGCTCGAACCTGATACAAATCACCCCCGGTGCGGCACGCGGCGGACAGGGCTTTAGCGCCTCCGCCGGCCGCGGAAATGCGAAAACACTTACGCTCGAGGATGCGAAAGCCATCGAAGGCGTGACCGACGTTCTTGCGGTTGACCCGGAGGTATCCGGCAGATATCAGATCACTGCGAAGGGCACAAACACGAATACGACGGTAAACGGCGTTTCCGCGACCTATCCGGCCATACGCAATCTGCAGATACAGGACGGTGTATTTATTTCCGACTCACAAAGTCTATCCGCTGCAAAAGTTGCAGTGCTCGGCCCGACGACCCGCGATGATCTTTTCGGAGTCGGTGGGGAGGCGCTCGGCCAGTCAATTCGAATTAAGGGCATCGAATTCAAAGTGATCGGTGTAACAGTTTCCAAGGGTGGTAGCGGCTTCACGAATCAGGACGACATGATCTATATTCCCGTTTCAAGTGCACAGCGTTATTTCTCGGGAGATAAATACCTGAGCACCATCGCCGTGCAGGCACGAGATTCAGAGAGCATGACCCAGGTACAGGCGGACATCACGACACTTCTACTGGACCGGCATCGTATTTCCGACGAAACCCAGGCGGATTTCAGCATCTTCAATCAGAACGATATTCTTTCGTCCGCTTCGAGTATCACCGCGACACTCACGTATTTGCTCGCGGCGATCGGCGGAATCTCGCTGCTCGTGGGCGGTATCGGAATCATGAACATGATGCTCACCACAGTGACCGAGCGAACGCGCGAGATAGGTCTACGCAAAGCGATCGGTGCCCGAAAATCCGACATCAGCGCGCAATTTTTGGCTGAAGCTGTCGCGCTCACCATCGTTGGGGGCGTCATCGGCATTGCGCTTGGTTGGGGCATTTCATTTATGGTGAATCTGACCGGTCTCGTATCAACGAGCGTCTCACTCTCTTCAGTTGCGCTCGCATTCGGAGTTTCCGGGGTTATCGGTGTCGTGTTCGGATATTATCCGGCACGGCGCGCGGCCGGACTCAACCCGATCGAAGCGCTTCGGTACGAGTAGTTTATTTGTCGCTCTTATTCACATCAGTAAAATTACATGCATACAAAAGAAATCATTATCGGGGTAGTCATCGGTACGGTCATCTTTGGGGGCGGCGGATTCGTTGTTGGGAAGAAGATGGGTGCTCCTGCACGCCAGTTCACCGGTGAGTTCCGCGCAGGAGCGGGTGGTCCGGGCGGGGCAGCGGGAGGTTTCCAAGGTCGCTCGGGTGGCGGCGGATTCGTCGGCGGAGAGGTTATTGCAAATGACGCGACGTCGATCACGCTCAAGGAGCAGAACGGGAGTACAAAGATAGTGCTGCTCTCTGAAAGTTCACAAATTTCGAAGTTTGCGGAAGGTGCTGCGAGTGACCTTGCGATAGGTACGAACGTGATGGTGACCGGCTCGACTAATTCCGACGGTAGCGTTACAGCGCAAACCGTACAAATTCGACCGGCAGGTGCCCCGCTACCGGGTGGTCGACCCACACAATAAACACTATATTTGGTCAAGTGGTTCGCGGTAACGCAAGCGCCGCAGGTTCGTCTAAGAAGGGTACCGGGTAAAACCGGTGCTTAACAAACTAGACATCAAACATGTACACACTTAAATCAAAAGCTATTGCGACGGGTGTTATTGCACTCTCTCTCCTTGTAGCGGCACCGGTTTTCGCCGATTCCAACAATGACGGCAATAACGGGCTGCACCTTGGTGCGTTCGCAAAGATCTTGCGTGCAGAGCGCCACGATGACCGTAAGGAAAACCGGGACGAGCGTAAAGAGGCTCGCAAACATGCGACCTCGACAAATGCTACGACCACGAATCAGTTCACGATCAGCGGCACCATTACGTTCGTTAGCGGAACCACGCTTACAGTTTCGGGCAAGAACGGAGCAACGTATACCGTGAACGCGTCCGGTGCAACGATTGTCAGTCACAACGGTGCCGCGCTTACTCTTGCTGCACTTGCGGTGAACGACAAGGTGGAAGTGAAGGGCACGCTCTCGAACAATGTTGTGCTTGCAACGAAGATCAAAGACAAGACCGATGAGACAGGAAGCACGGTTAAGCCTGCCAAGGCGCACCGCTCCATCTCTGCCGGCATTGTGTCCGCTATCAACGGTGTGAGTGTCACGCTCACGAACTTCGGTTCAAGCGGCTCAACGAACCTCACAACGAATACTGCTACGAAGTACTTCGTAAAGGGTTCAGCCACAAGCTCTGCCGCGCTCACAACGGGCGCACACGTGCTCGTGCTCGGCACCTCAACTGCAACTTCGACCGGTTCCATCAACGCATCGATCATTGTGATCCTTACCGAAGGACTCAACTGGATCAAGCATCTCTGGAGGTAATTGAAGAAAGAAAGGAATCTGTGAACGGATACTCCTAACAAAACGGCCCCACTCGGGGCCGTTTTGCTATAATTTACTGATGAGTGCGAAGAAAGTTGCCAAGCACCGCAGAGCGAAGCCCGGTTCGACCGGCAAAGGAAAATTCTTTCATATACAACTCAGACCGAAATCAGAGTTCAAAGTATTTCGTGTGCAAGACGTGGGTGAAAAAGGCGGATTGGAACGACTCGCCGGAAAACGACCGGGGCCGGGCGGTACCTGGGATACGGTTACGTGGCTCGTCAGCAAAGACGACGCGCATGTGGATGCGCATGGCCATTTGAAAATATCCGGTAAAGCAAAGTCTGTACTGAAGCAGCTCAAAGGCAGGATCGTGCATGTGAAGGGCGATATATTCAAAGCGCACGAAAAGAATGTGCGAGAGGTAGATAAGCCGACACCCGCAATGAAGCGCGCATACAAGGCACGAAAGAAGCGGGCATAGGCGCACAAATGCTCAACGGAGCGATCATTGCGGCACTTGACGGATAGTGTGTTACATTGGGCACTCTATGCCCCGTAGTAGAATTTCGGCTTGATTATGTTTTATGTCTATCTTTTGGCAAACGAGAGTGGCGGGTTCTACACGGGCTTTACGAATGACCTGAAGAGCAGACTCACCAAACATAATCAGGGTAAGAATTTCTCGACGCGCGGTCAGAAATGGCATTGCGTATACTACGAGGCCTGTATGGAGCAGTCGGATGCGCGCCGTCGTGAAAAGTATCTAAAAACAACAGTTGGCCGTCGTATGTTAAAACTAAGACTCAAAGATTATTTTTCGAAACGGCGCGAGCCGAAATCTCACTAACGGGGTATGCTCATCGATGACGTAACAATACGGCTGGAAGCGGGAAGCGGCGGCAACGGTGCCGTTGCCTTCAATAAGACGCGGTTGAACCTCGGACCGGTCGGCGGCGACGGTGGTCGCGGAGGCAATATCTATTTTGAAGGTGTTTCCAATATCGACGCATTGCAATTTTACGCCGCAAAGAAGGAGGTGAAGGCAAAAGACGGCGGGCACGGTCGCGGGCAATTTGTGGACGGATCCGCCGGAGCTGACCTCGTGCTGAAAGTCCCCGCCGGCACCATCATCCGCAATCAGGAGTCAGGCTTTGAGAAACACATCACCAAGGTAGGGCAGCGCGTGCTTGCCGCAGGAGGCGGGCGAGGCGGGCGCGGGAATTACAAGTTCCGCTCGTCCACCAATACCACTCCGAAAGAGGCTGAAGAAGGTACACGTGGCGATGTTGTCGATTATCAGCTGGAACTCCGGCTCATCGCGGATGTGGGCTTGGTCGGATTGCCGAATGTGGGCAAATCCTCTCTATTGAATGAACTTACCAACGCCAAGAGCAAGGTCGCAAACTACCAATTCACCACACTCGAGCCGCACCTCGGCGCATACTACGGCCTCGTGCTCGCAGACATTCCGGGACTTATTGAAGGGGCCTCCGAAGGCAAAGGCCTCGGAATAAAATTCTTGCGCCACATCGCGCGCACAAAAACACTGTTCCATTTCGTATCCGCTGAGAGCGACGACGTGGCGGCGGACTACAGAACGGTTCGTGCGGAGTTAAAAGCGTATAGCGA
>CAYQQI010000012.1:0-23286 GCA_964419595.1 uncultured Candidatus Saccharibacteria bacterium | reverse complement strand
GTTGAAGCGCATGTGCCGCTCAGAACCCTTGGTTTCCATTGTCGCGCGCTCGCCCTGCTTATCATCAAAATACTCGTCGTATTCGTTGTTGTCGGCGCTCCCGGTAATCTTTGCGAAAAATGAAGGTTTTTTGATCATGATGCGTTACGTTTAAATAAATATGCTCTAGCGCCACCGCGGATGTATCCGCTTAATGTATTCAAGGACTGCAAGGAGCGCGATAACGCCCAGCCAGACAAAAGAAAATGTGCGGAATAGACTCTCTTCCGCTGTGTTCAGTATAAAAAAATTGAAGGCACTGTGCAAAAGGCAGGCGAGGATAACTCCGTAGGCCATATAGCGGCGTTTTATACGCTTGGATGCGTAGAAGGAGAGCGCGAGTGCGACCCCGATGACCGCGGAAGAGAGTACGTGCAGGAGTGTGGCGCCGATAAAGCGGAGATTGCCGGTGATGAATGTTTGCACGAATGTGTCGCCTCCTATGGGCGAGAGCAAAAACAGGGTATTTTCCGCCGCTGCAAAGCCGAGTGCGACCGTAACCATGTAGATGACCGGGTCAATGGGCTCGTCGTCTTCGCGGCGCTTGAGCACGGTGAGGCGTGCGGCAAAGAATTTCATGAGCTCCTCGATAAATGACCACGCGGTAAAAACAAGTGTCTGACCGGAGATGATGGCGAGCGGCACCGCAAAGTCCATGAGGATGGGCTGCACGAAGCGCTCCATGGGTATGACGACCGCAACCGAGACCATGCCGGCAAAAAAGGCGAGTGCAATAAGCCGGCGCGGTTCCGGGTGTGCCGCGTCTTCGCGCCGCCAGAACCACAGCCATGCGAGCGCGGGCAAAACGCCGCCTGCCACGGCTGCTATCACGGCCTGAAGCCCTGTCATGTGTTAAGTATCGCGTGGGAGTGCAGAACCACAAAGCGAGTTATTAGAATGTGATACCGTAGATACATATGAAGGAGCGGTGGTATAGCCCGTTTCTCGACTCGACCATCGTGCTGCTGTTGGGATTTCTGTGCGGATTCGGCGGGCGGTTGTTGAACGAACGAGCGCTTCGGCCGATGATAGTCGTCGGACTCATCTTGGGATTTGCGATATCGGCATATAAAATTCGATGTGCGAATTGGATGCACACCGTTACTGTTGTGCTCTTGGTGTGGTCGGCGGGGCTTTATGCCGTTGTGTTCTACAACAGCCCTATGACCGAGTGGCTCGGTGAACTCATTCTGATTTCAATATTCGGCGCGCTCGGGTGGATAGCGGGCTACGCAGCGCTCTGGGTACGAGAGTTACGCTGATTTGCCCGCTCGGCAACAGGCCACTTGCCTAATCCGATGCTTTGGACGGCCAAGCGGCGACCATAAGCTGGTCGCTTGTCTTGTGTGGGAGATGCTGCCAGATGGTCTCCGTTACGAACGGCATTAGGGGGTGCAAGAGGCGAAGTGATATGGAAAGAATTTCGGTAAGCGCTCGCTCACGTGACTTTTTCGTCACCTCATCTTCGCCGCGAAATATCGGCTTGGACTCCTCGAGGATTTCAGCCGCGAATCTATCCCACACGTAGTGGTAGACCTCGTCGGCGGCCAAGTCGAGCCGAAATGCCTCGATGTGTGCGGTTACGCTCGCCGCAACCGTTTCTGCCTGTTTAATAAGTAGAGCGTCGACTTCGATGAGGGTTGCCTCCGGATCGAGTTCAGAAGTATTTTCGAGCACGAAGCGTGTAATATTCCAGAGCTTATTGGCAAAATTCTTGAAACCGCGAATACGGTCTTCGGAGAGTCGTTGATCGTTGCCGATCTGCACACCGAAGATAAGTGAAATACGTGTGGCGTCCGCTCCGTACCTCTCGGCCATTTCCAGGGGGTCGATGATGTTGCCGAGACTCTTCGACATTTTGCGACCTTGCCCGTCGCGAACGAGACCGTGCAGGTACACGTGTTTGAACGGTACTTGTCCGGTGAGAAAGCCGCTCATCAATATCATACGGGCAACCCAGAAAAAAATAATGTCGTACCCGGTCTCGAGCACCGCAGTCGGATGATACGTTTTGAAGTCATCCGTATTGTCCGGCCAGCCGAGCGTGGACATAGTCCAGAGGCCGGAGGAGAACCACGTATCGAGCACATCCGGGTCTTGCTCCCAACCAACGCCCGGAGAATCGATCTGCGCTTTCGTCTCATCGTTCTTATACCAAACAGGAATGCGATGACCGAACCAGATCTGTCGAGAAATATTCCAGTCACGCAGGTTATCTATCCAGTGGAAGTATGTCTTCTCGAAGCGATCGGGCAATATCTGTACGCCGCCGCGGTCGACTGCGGTTCGCATCACTTCCTTGAGTGTGACTTCGCTGCCGCTTTCTATCCCCGGGATCTCGGAGTGGGGAAGTACGAATTTCTTGTTCACATCGATGAACCACTGCCTTTTGATCTGCGGCTCAATGATCCCACTACCCCGCTCATTCGTAGCAACGTTGTGCACATAGTTCTCCTCTACTTTTACGACCAATCCTTTTTTCTGCAGATGCTCCACGATGAGCGGGCGCGCCTTTTTAATGTGCTGTCCTGCGAACTCGCCGGCGACCGGAAGAAGAATGCCGCGGTCATCGATCACTTGTTCGATATCGAGCTTGTGTCGTTTAGCTATCTCGTTGTCGATCGCAGAGTGCGCGGGAGTGATGGTCATCACACCGGAACCGAATTCCATATCCGCCGCCTCGTCTTTGATAACGGTCGCTTCAATTGGCCCGTTGATCCATTCAATGGTGAGCTTTTGTCCGTGTGCATAGTCTTTATATCGAGCGTCGTCCGGATGCATGACCACATATTTGTCTCCGAATTTTGTTTCGGGGCGCACGGTGCCTATTTCGAAGGGGCCGTATTTGAAAATATAGAACGCATCTTTCTGTTCCACGTACACAATTTCGTCGTCTGAAACGGTTGTTTGCAGTTTGGGATCCCAGTTCACGATACGATCACCGCGGTAGATAAGCCCTGTATCGTACATGCGCACGAACGCTTCCATAACTGCGCGATATCGCGGCGCGTCCATGGTGTAGGCGTAGCGACTCCAGTCCAGTGAGCTTCCGAGTTTCTTAATTTGGTTGATGATGATGGATTTACTCTCGTCCACAAATGCGTCTACTTTTTCCATGAGCCCTTCGCGACCGAGATCGTGACGCGTCTTTTTCTCCGCCTTGTAGAGCATCTCCTCCACCTTCGCTTGTGTTGCGAGTGCGGCGGAGTCGGTGCCGGGAACCCACAATGTTTTAAACCCGCGCATGCGGTGGTAGCGAATGAGGAGGTCTTCGATGGCGAGCATCGAGGCATGCCCGATGTGCAGAGTCCCGGTCACGTTCGGCGGAGGAAGGACTATTGAGTACGAGGGGGCGTCGGCGGAAATGAGCCCCTTTTTGACCATTACATCGGGGTTGGTGTACCCGCCCGCGTCCCAGAGCGCCAAGGCCTCAGGCTCGCGCTCTATGGGGTTATACGGCTTCAGGAAGGCCTCAGGGGCCTTTGATGGCTCTCTAGGCGTATTGTCGTTCCGGGGCTCCATAGGGCCAATTTAGCACGATTTACACCGTACGGCCCAGTTTAAGGTTGCCGGTCGCGACGAGGGAATCCGGCTCCGAAAATTCGCTACGCTCGGCTTTAAAATATCCGGCAAGGGCTATCATGATGGCGTTGTCGGTGGCAAGCTCCGGCGGAGGAATCAAAAGATTGGCGGGGTTGCCGGCCTGGGCCAGTGCTTCCTGCAATTCGCTGCGAATATGCGTATTTGCCGAAACACCACCTCCCACAACAACGGTTTGTGCACCGAACTCTTCTACTGCGCGCATTGTTTTATGTACGAGTACGTCGGAAACGGTGTTCTCGAATTCACGCGCAATTATTTTCTTAAGCTCATCCGTCAGCGGACGACGCTGCTCAACCGCGGTGCGCACCGCGGTTTTTAATCCCGAGAACGAAAAGTCGAACGATTCATCGCGAAGCATGGGTCGCGTGAATGCAATATGGCCCGGTAGGTCTTGGTCACGAGCTTCTTGTGCAAGTCGGGAAATTTCGGGTCCGCCGGGGTAGGGCAAGTCGAGTAGTCGCGCGACTTTGTCGAACGCTTCTCCAGCCGCGTCGTCGCGTGTTTCGCCGATGCGCTCGTAGGTACTAAATGACCGGGAAAGTACGAGCTCGGTGTGTCCGCCTGAAATAAGTAACGAGAGCATGGGGAAATCCACGTGCCTCTGTAGTCCCAAGTCCATCATTGAAAGCAGAATATGGCCTTCCATATGATCGACGGCGACGATAGGCACGTTCCATAGCCGGGAAAGCGCACGAGCACAATTAATACCAACCCAGAGTGCCGGCTCGAGCCCCGGGCCGACTGTTACGGCGATAGCGTCAATATTCGGTTTACCACTTTCAATTGCGAAACCGGTAATAGCTTCGAGAAGTTCCGGTTCCCGATGGAGTATGGCTTTGAGCTCGTCCGCCGCGTCGAACAAATTCTCATTCTTTGACTCACTGACCTCTCCCGCTTGTGTGAGCACTTCTCGAAGGAGGGGGATGAGATTCTTTGCGTGTTCGCGTTTCGCCAGATTGGGGAACACACCGCCGTATTCGGCATGCAGATACGCCTGGGAGAAGAGCGCATTGCCAAGGATATCGAATTTGAAGTCGTCGTCGAAATGCCCCGATGCCTCAATGAGGGTAACCGCGGTTTCATCACAACTGGTTTCAATACCGAGCACTTTCATGGAGTAGCGTTACAATACTATAAACCATGAGGAATAACCCGAAGATGTGGCGAAGTGATTTCCCGGAAAGCAGAAACCCGCTCCGGTTCTTTATTTTTGTATCCCGACCCCATTGGAAAGCCGCACTCATCGCCATGTTGGCCGTTGTGGTCGCGGCAACGCTGCTAACCTCCATCGCCTACATTTTTAAAATGATAACGAGTGCCGTTGCCGCACTCCCGCAAACACACGACTACTCGCGACTGCTCTTGGCGTGCGGGCTGTACGTGGTGGTGTTGTTCTTGGGGCAACTCACGTTCCGACTTTCGGGATGGATGGGTTCGTATTGGGCGACCGGCGCTCGCGCAACGGCGCGATACAGTCTGACCGCATACGTAACGCTGCACAGCCGTACGTACTTTTCAAACAAATTCGCCGGTTCGCTCTCGAACAAAATAAGTCATGCAGCGAGCGGCGTTCGTGCGTTCGTGGAGCAAACACTTTGGAGCTTTCTCGAAGCCATCGTATCTATCATCGCGAGCTTTATATTCGCCTACTATGCGGAGCCTTCGCTTGCGTGGCTGTTCCTGGTGTGGGTGGTGGTCGTGCTGGTGGTGAACGTGTACTTTGCGCGCCTGCGTTCACCGCTCTCAGCGGACACGCAACGGGTCGAGAGCAAGCTCACCGGTGCGACGGTAGACTTGCTCTCGAACATCACTGCGATGCAGGAATACGCGCGGCGCATTTTTGAGGTCGAGCGACTGCAAAGTATCACGCAAGAGCGACGGGAGTCGGGACTTCGGAACTGGCATTTCGGTGAGCGTGTTCTGCTCCTGAACGGCGTTATTCAGGCGGTCTTCAGCGGAGCAATGGCGTTCGGGGCGGTCTATTACGCATCGATCGGACTTATCGTGCCCTCCGACATCGTGCTGATACTCACCATTATCTTTCGAATCGAAGGGCTCTTGCTGCATTTGGGCGGACAGCTGAACACGGTGGCTGAAACGTGGGGCGAAGTGCAGGAATCGCTTGATGAAATACTTGAGCCGCACGAAATTCCGGACGCGGTGGGTGCAGCGGAACTCGGTTTGAACGATGCCTCGATATCGTTTGACCAGATGACGTTCGGATTCCACGGACAACGTGTATTTGAGCATCTGCAGCTGCATATCCCCGCCGGTCAACGTGTCGGGCTTGTGGGGCGCTCGGGCGCAGGTAAATCAACGCTCATTCGACTCCTGATGCACCACCACGATATTCAGAGCGGAGAAATAAAGATCGGTTCCACAAATATTGCGAGCGTAACACAGGAGAGTTTGCGGCGCGCAATTTCCATCGTGCCGCAGGAGCCGCTCCTGTTCCACCGAACCATTCGCGAGAATATCAGTTACGGAAATCCCGGAGCAACAGAAGAGGAGATCATGGAAGCGGCAAAGAAAGCGCAGGCACACGAATTCATTTTGCGACTCGAACACGGCTATGAATCGCTTGTGGGTGAGCGCGGGGTAAAGCTCTCCGGCGGTGAACGCCAGCGCGTGGCTATTGCGCGCGCGATAATAAAGAACGCGCCGATTCTTTTACTCGACGAAGCAACGAGCGCGCTTGATAGCGAATCGGAAGTTGAGATCCAAAAGGCGCTGCAGTCGCTCATGAGCGGGAAAACCGTTATCGCCATCGCGCACCGCCTCTCAACGCTGCGCCAAATGGACCGCATCATCGTGCTCGACAGAGGCAAGATAATAGAAGAGGGAACGCACGACAGTCTCGTGGAACAAAAGGGAGTGTATGCCGAGCTCTGGCACCATCAGGCGGGCGGGTTTCTCCAAGATTGAGCTTCGGTGGCGTGTGTCTTTTGGGTACGCGTAGTTTTTTGCTAAAAACTCGCTCCATCTCATGCCGTCGCATTTGCGAAGCCCCAAAAGACACACGCCACGCTTCGCGAGAGCCGAAAATACAGATGCACCCGTAGCTATAACCACCCGAACATTTTTCCCAAATTGTTCACGACGTAGGCGGTCACACCGGTGGCAAATGTGCCCCATGCGATATCGGCCGCAATAAATGAGAGTGGCCAGCGCACGAGCGTAGCCGCGTTGGTTAAATCGTATACGCCGTAGATGATGAGTCCCATCAATGAGCCGAGTAGAACTGTTTTCAATGCACTCCCACCGGATAACGGGAGTACAAAATACACGATTGCAGCAGCGAGGAGTATGTACACACCGACCGCCGCAAGGTAGTTGATGTTGAAGCTGCCGTCAGGGTTGAGTCGGGCCAGAGAACCGAACCATGCTTTATAGGTGTTTTGCATCACGTAGCCGATCCATAGGTAGTCGAGAAAGGCGAAGATAACCATCGAGAGCAAGAACAATTTAGCGGATGTCATAGGTTCAATATATCAAACATGATCCGACTGCGTCGTATGCATACCGTGACGAGTGTTCGCGATAAAATCGCGCATACTCTCCGCAGCATTTCGGGCGAGAATCAATGTGGTATCGGGCTTCGCCCGTTCTTTCCATTGAGTGATGTCGGAAAAATTAAACTGATCGGCCGAGGCTGTCCAGAGGCGCACTTCGGTGAGCCCGAAGAGCCAGAGAATAGGGCCGCGCTCCAAGTCGAGCGTTTGAATACGATTGAAGTCGATTGTTTCGTACTGCCGGAAGATGATGCCGGAGTTGATGGTAATGGAGTGTTCCGCAAGTGAGTATGAAAACAACATAAAATCCAGTATCGGGTGAGCGAGCACCGCAGCCACGAACACAATTACGAGCACCGGCATGATGAGGGGTGCAAACACGGGGCACGCGGCGGTTGCGCAGGTGCTTGCAATAAAATCTTTGATGAATGCGCCGATGATGACCGCTACGAATGAGACCGCGATAGCGGGAAGCGCTGAATACCAAAATGCGGCAACCGAGAGCCGTTGCGGTTGATTGAGCGGAAACATGCAAAAAGTATACCGTGAGCTTTGCCACTACCCACGGATTGCGGTATCTTTATCCGGAACAAAGGCGCGCGATTAGCTCATTTGGTAGAGCGACCCCTTGACGTGGGGTAGGTGACAGGTTCGATTCCTGTATCGCGCACGAGATACAAAAACAGCCCCTGCGGGCTGTTTTTGTTTACTCGTGCGAGCCGGAGCGATGTCCCGCAAGCTTGCGGGACCGCGAGGCCGGGTCGGGAAATTTTCCGAGCGTCGGCGAGGAAGATATTCCTGACCACAGGGACGCGATACCAAAACGAGCGCTTAACCGAGACTGTATCGCGCACAAAGAAAAAAGGCCCCGTCTCGACGGGGCCTTTCCGAGCTTGAGATATCGCGTCCTTACGCAGCAGTTTCCGTCTGCGTCGACGATGCGAACAACTTCGTCATCGCGAGTCCGACGGCGCCGCCGACAAGTGCTCCGGTGCCGATAGTCAGCAGGTACGCGCCCAGCGTTGTCGTGGATGGGCCGAAGTAGACGTAGCCGATCAAGGTGATCACGCCACCGAGCACGCTGTCGAAACCGCATGCCACTCGCTCGGCGCTGTGGATCTTGCGCAGCAGATCGCAGAAGCCGATCCAGAGGCCTTTCCAGAGATACCAGAACAAAAACGCGACGAGCCAGTAGAAACCGATCGAGTTGTCGCGCAACACAGGACCGTATTCCAGCCGGTCGAATCCCGGTTTTCCTTCGACATCATTCGCGATCACCGTCATCATTCCCAGTACGCCGACGAGGATCCAGCCCGGCGCAACGGCGATGAGTAGAAATGCCGCCCAGTCGCCGAGCAGAAATGCGCCATAGGGTTTATAGCGCGCCATTTCGATCAGGAACGGTGAGGCCACTGCGCCGGCAACGAGACCCGGCACGATATGTGCCTGATAGGTCTTGAACCAGACGGTTATGCGATGTGACGAGTTGCCGGCACGAACGCCGACGGCAGATCCGACCGCAGACAGGGAATCGAATGCCGCAGGAGTGGCACGAACGACTTCGCTGAAGTTGTAGCCCAGGTGGCCCACGATGTAGCCGCCGGCCGCGCCGGCAATCAGACCGAAGATCCAGTACGACGGCATCAGCAAAAGCGCGATAGCCACGAATGCCGCGCTACCGATTGCGGATGCGCGACCGATTTTCCACAAATCCTTCATCAGAGAATTCCCTCAAGTTGTAGGAGAGCTCGCTATGTATCCGCACAGCCGGTGCGCCGGTTACCCGACTCCGCGAACACAATGCCACTTTATGAAGAATGGTCAAGACTATGCCCTGCTAGTCCGGGTCAATTTCGGAACGCGTGTTTCGAGGTGGTGAGGATGGCGTTGAATATCGGGTCATCCTGCAGCGCACCGAGCGGCACTTTCTTTTTGTCCTTTATCATATTCTCTACGGTCCTGAGTGCCTTGCGATACGAATCGGCAACTTTGCTTTGATTACGAGCGTTTGCGTACTCGATAACATTCCGAAGCTGTCCGACTATCTCGTCGAGTATCGCGCGTTGCACCGGGTGCTCCGCGAGCGCTTTGTTGTCGCGCCGCATCCACAAGCCCGCCAGTTCTCGAACGGTCTTTTTGCTCACACCGATCACGACCTGCGGGACGTTTCCTCGGGTTCCCGTGAACGAGTCGTCCTCGGTTTTGAAATACTTTATGGTGCCCATCTGGCCCTTATCTATTTTTGCGCGGATCTTATGAAATTTATTTTCCATTTGGATCTTGCTGAAGGTGACATCGACGGCAAGCGCGAGCACTTGCGACTCGCTGTCTTTGTCCTGCCATTCCGCGACCATATCGACTCCATTCTTTACATCGTCGTATTTAGAGGTTTTGAGAACCGTGACATTCGGGCCGAGCCACTCATTCAGCTCAGCCTGGTCGAGCACGATGGCTTCGAATACCTCCGCTGCTTTGAGGGCTTCTTTTTGAGCGGGTGAGTTATTTTGACTGAATATGTTCTCCAAGCGTTTTACTTCGCGCATATCATTCATTACGTTCTCTTTACCGTAGTGACCGATGAACTGAGGAGCCTGGAGGGAATAGTCGGGATCGTTGAGCATCGTATGTGCTCGATCATGAGCGAGTTTTATGTGGTCCGGACCTTGGGACTGTTCGGGACGACGCACTCGTTCTCGATCCATCTTGCGAACGATGTAATCTTCGAGGCTCATGTTGCCCATTATCACACATTCGCTACGATGCCCTGTATGCAAACTGTGAGTCCAAACTCGGGAATTGATGCCGCTGTCCTCGCGCTCCAAAACAACGACGTAATCATCTACCCGACCGACACGCTCTACGGACTCGGCGCCGATGCTCTCTCCGACGAGGTGGTGGCAAAAATATATGCAATCAAGGGCCGCGACGAGCACAAGCCCATTCACGTGATCGTAGCCGACTTGGAAATGGTGGAGCGCTTTGCATATATAGACGGCACGGCACGTATGCTCGCGGAGCGGTTCTTGCCGGGACCGCTCACGCTCATATTGAGGAAGAAAGAGGGAATTGAAACGGGCATCGCAAAAGGGATCGACACGTTCGGGATCCGCATCCCCGACAACGACGTATGCCGGAAGCTCGTAGAAGCATTCGGAGGGCCGATAACAACGACGAGCGCGAACCGTGCGGGAATGCACCCCATGAATACCGTTGCCCAGATTGTAGAACAGCTCGGCGAACAGGCTGATTTGGTTGCGTGTGCGATAGATGCCGGAGAGCTACCAAAGCGTGCACCGTCCACGGTGGTGGATTGTTCGGCTGAGCGACCCATAGTTCTCCGCGAGGGAGCGATATCAACCGCCGACATTTGGGACGCGCTTGTTGAGCTCGAAGACTAAGCTACTTGGGACCGAATCCGAATCCTTTTTCTTCCTGTTGCTTCAAGGGGAGTGTATCGACAATGGTGTGGACGAGCCCGAATTCTTTTGCTTCGTCGGAGCGCATGATCTTACTCTTGCGTAGCATTGCAGCCACGACCTCGCTGTCGTTCTTCGTTTCGGACGAAATAATATGGATCATGTGGTGGAGTTCGCGCCGGAATACGGAAATTGCTTCCTCGTGTGTGTGCACCGGCGCAGTATGGTCTTGAATCGTGTAGCGGCCCTCGTGAAAAAAGAACTGACAGTCTTCCACTGCGATGCGCGATGTGCCTCCCAAGAAAACGAGCGCAGCAGCAGCATCCACTTCTCCGAAGCCGATAGTTTCCACTTCGATGGGGAGCGCTTTCAAGTACGCATACAAATTCACACCGGCACCGATGTCGCCACCACCGCTCGCGAGTAGAAATTTCATTCGTTTGACCGGTTTGGAATATAGTTCTCCATTGATCCAACTGATCGATTCCTGAACGCCCTTTTTGTCTATATCTCCGGTGAGCGTGTACCAGATTTCCATGGCTTTAAATATAGGTTCTCAAGATGAAGATTGTCTGTGGTTCAGAAGCAGTTGTACTTGTCCCCAGGCGAGGCGCTTTGACACATGAGGCGGCTATCCTACTATTCGTGGCATAGCATCCCGTAACGAATACTAAATATGGAGACGAATAACGTCACACAGTGGGTCATTATCGGAGCAGCGGTTATCGTCCTCGTAGTCGGGGGTGCGTGGCTCGTTATGCGTGACCGCACGCCTGATGTGGCGGACACGAATGTTGTTGCAACTACAACGCCGACAAGCACAACCGTTACGGCTGATAACAATGTGCCGAAAGGTACGGTCACGGCGACCAGCGACGGCGAGGCGGTCACGGTTGCAAACCAGGCAGCGGGCACGTCGGTCGCTCTTTCATCGATCTCGCTCACGCGTGCTAGCTGGATAGCAGTACGAGACGACATGAGCATTCTCGGCGCGGCATGGTTCCCATCCAGCGCAACGTCCGGCTCGGTGGACTTGCAGCGCGCAACCGTAAGCGGAAAGTCGTACCGAGTGGTCATCTACGTGGACGACGGCGATAAGAAATTTGACTTCAAGAAGGATCAGTTGATAACCGCAGACGGTGGTCCGATCGGCGTTGCATTCGACGCTCAATAAGCGACCAAACAAAAAAGACCCGGGCATTCCCGGGTCTTTTTTGTTTGGTCATTTTTTCTTCACGCGCCTCGGCAATGCTTTGCCGGGCTTTGATGCCGGCGAAGCTCGGGAGGTGCTCATTTCCTGCCAGAGATACCACGAGGCCACTGAAGCGAACTCACGCCACGGTGTTGCGAGGCGCTCCATATCTTTCGGTTTCGGGTCATTCCTGAGTTTGTATACATGTTTGAATCCTTTACGTATTGCGAGGTCTCCCGTAGGGAGCACATCGAGCCTATTGAGGCGGAAGATGAGCATCATCTGCGCAGTCCACACGCCGATGCCTTTCACCACAACGAGATGTTCGATAATTTCTTGCGATGTCATTTTAGGGAATCGTTTCTGATCAATGGTGCCGTCGAGGCATCGCGTAGCGAGGTCGTGCACGTACGAGAGCTTTTGGCCCGAGAGTCCGCACGCGCGAAGTTTCTCAGCAGGGATCTTTATAAGGAGCTCCGGGGTGGGGTGCTTGCGCGGAAACAATTCGAGAATGCGTCCGTGGATGGAGCGGCCCGCGGCACCCGAAATTTGCTGGAACACGATAGAGCGCAGCAGGGATTGAAAAATATTGGTTCCGCCGTGCTCACGCGAGAGGTCGGGTTTGCCGTGGCGTTTGATAAGTGGGGCGAATTTCGGGTCTTTCTTGAGCGCACGAACGGCAGCGCTGTAATTCGGCTGTGCCATACGTTTCCTTAAAACGGCAGCGGAACATCGAACACCGAGAACAGGCTCGTGTATGTGTCGGTCCACGGGCGGGGGAGCGGATCCGGTGCGAACCATCTCTCTACTCCGATGAATGCAGGGTCGTCAAAGACCTTCGGATCTTTCGCGAGCAATACCCACTGCGAACTTGCTGACAGATCGTCCTCATCTTCACCGGTGCCGTGCGAAACGATCATCGCTGTGAGTCCGTGGGAGCGTGCAATAGAGAGCAGTACCGGGTAGAGCGCGAGGTAGCGGTTTGAAGTGTGTATGGCAACAATGCCACGCTCGTCTTTCAGATGGTCGAAATAAATCCCGACCGCTTCGCGCGTCATCAGATGTGCCGGGATCGCGTCGTCGGAGAACGCATCCGCAACGAAGAGGTCGTATTTCGTATCTTGTTTCTCAAGCACGAGTCTGCCGTCGCCTATTTGCACACTCGAACCCTTGCAGCGAGAGAGGTAACTGAAGTAGTTCCGTGCAATATACTCAATATCCGGATCGATCTCATAGAAGCTGAATGTGTCGTTCTTTTCACAATATGCGGCAATGGAACCGGTGCCCAGTCCGAGGACTCCGACCGAGATCGGACCGCCGTCGTTCTTCTCTCTGACGTATCGGAGCGCTCTACCGATACCGCTCCCTTGCGTGTAATAACTTGTCGGAACATACGACCACTCTTTCTCCGTGGGTTGTAAGCCGTGCATCGTAGTGCCGTGCATGAGTACAGTGGCATCCGCATTGAAATGCAACTGCACCGCGCCGTAGAAATTACGTGAGGGCCGAACATCGGGCGAGACGTCCGCGATGACGACATTGGTGAGCATGACTGCGAAGAAGAACGGGGCAATGATGCGGATGGCCCGAATGGTGCGGTCTTTTACGATCCTCGGATAAAAATCAGACGGGAGTAAAACGACGGCAAGGGACGCGGTGATCGCAAGTCCGAGCGGGAATTCGAAGAAGCCGTCGAATATGAGCGGCGGGAGTAGGCTCGCGCACATGGTTCCGAGCATTCCACCTAACGACGTGCATAAATAGAAGAACGGCAGTGCTTCGGTGCGCGGGCGTAATCGATACAGTTGTGAATGACAGAAGAGACACGCAAAGAAAAGAAGTGAAAGGTAGGAGAGGACCTGGTTCACGATTTCATTCGGTGAGGCGGGCGTGTAGAGAAAGGCCGCTGCCGAGGCAACGAGTACGAAGAGAGGCATATAGACGGTTCGCCCGATACCACTGAATGCAAAAATGAACGTGAGCAAATAGATCGCGAGCGGAACGATCCAGAGAAGCGGAACCGGCGAGATGAGCTGTGTGATCACGGTGGTCGTGGCTACAAGGAGGAACGCCGGAAGCGCTGCAAAGCCTATCCACTGACCTTTCAGCGCGAGCGTCCCAACGTCGGCTGCAGAAGCACGAATGTGCGGCGGAATATTTCGGATTGATACCGTGACGAGTGTCAGCAATATTGCATAGAGGAAGAAGAGAATGGTCCATATGAGCTCTTCGCTCGGAAGTGCAATATTCGGCTCAATGAGAGTCGGATACGCGAGGAGTGCCAGCAAGGAGCCGGCGTTTGAGAGTGCGTAGAGCTTGTACGGCTCGCGCTCCGAGGAGACCCCGTACCAATATTGCAGCAAGGGACCGGTGGTAGAGAGCAAAAAATAGGGCATGCCCACGGATATTCCGAGTGCGAGCAGAACTCGCAACGTGGGCGCAAGTGTACTTCCGGTTATCCAATCAAGCGGCGGATAGATAGAGCCCCATGAAAGCATTGCGGCGAGCGTGACAAGCATCGCCGCTACAATGAGCGCACCGTGGATGCGCACCTGCAATGCTGAGCGCAGGGAGGTTACGAAATACACGTACGCGTATCCCAAAAACAGGATGGTCGTGAAAAATACCAGCGACGTTGCCCATACCGAAGACGAGCCGCCGAAATAGGGAAGCAGGTGCTTGCTCGCGATGGGTTGAATTGCGAACAGGAGGAAAGCGGAGAGAAAAATGGAGAGTGCGAAGTATCGATAACCGAAACGCACGGATATGGAGGGCATGGTCTCCCAGTGTACCCCAAAAGTTTGAGGGCCGTCGCAATAGCTGCGACGGCCCCTCGGATCATTTCCAACCGTCGGTCGCACGATCATTCGATGCGGAGCCGGATTGGCGGTGCGTTCGTGGCGTTGACGGGGGAAGGGCCACTGCGGAACCCTCGCCGGTACCGGCGATCCTTTCCATCATGCGCCTGAAAAAAGCGATCACGCTATCACCTCCCTTCGATGCGTTGGCTAGAGCGTAGGACGGTCGGGGTCCTCTGTCAACTTCTGTTTGAACGGCACGAGAAAGTACGCTTTGATGGCATCCCGCAGTTTCTTGTCCGGAATGGCGTCCAGCATCTCCTTTGCGTTGGCGGAAAATTCCGAGACATCGTGCGGAATATCGGCGCTGAACGGGACACCGTCCATGATGTGGTCGTTGATCTGTGCTCCATATTGATGTGCGACGGGGAGGAACTGCTTTTTAAAATCGTTGAACTCAAGATCTTTGAGCGAGGTTTTTTTCATACTCGAAGTGAGAATTTCTCTGAACATCAGGTCGAGCACGAGTTCGGCCATCACATTGTCTTTTTCCTTTTTCCAAATATCGTCCGTCTCTTCAAAATAGCGGGTGAGTTTCGGTACTAGCTTCTTTTGTATGTCTCTCCACGATGCGGCCTGCAATGCGGCCGCGTTCTCTGCCGCAATTTTCTTGCCCGGTTCTTCGGTGCCCGGAAGATTCTCAACTGCTTTATTGAGTGACATCTGTCGCAATACCTCGAGATTCTCCAACAATTCGTATACGAGCGCTTCGTCGAAATTCCATACGACTATTTTTTTGTACCGTAGATTGTCTTCGTGTGCAGGCACGTACTCCTTGTAACCGTTCACGGTCTCGAATGTGCCGCGCGCTTCCGCGACACCGTACAGACTCGAAAGGTATGTTTTTCCCTCCACGTTCACGATAGCGAACGGATGATCCGCGGAAATACCCATCTCAAAATCGAGTCCCATTGCCCGATACATTCCGCCGAGCGCCTGCACGACTCCGAAGCAGTTCTTCCCGTCGATATCAAATTCGAAGTTCCTCTCTTTTGTTTTCTGACCTGCAAGTTTCGGCGTAAATCCCCACGTACTGTATGAATTTGTGAGGGTTGCTCTGCGCGTGAGGATGTACATGTTGCTGATGCGTAAAAAAGCCTCAGTTTGAGTTTCGGGCATGCGCTCCTGCGGTACCTTTTCAGGCATCGGCGTATCAGAGACCCCCTCCTTTTTTGAGCCGACGTTCAGTGCCTCGAGCGCGAGTGTAACGGCATCGTTCACATATTTGCTTAGCGCCTCTTCACAGGCCTTGTCTTGCGCAAGGAATGCATCCTGCAGCTTGTGCGAGAGCTCCGGTATTGCCCGTTTGCTGAGGGTAAGCGGAGTCGGTTGTTCGAAAATAAGCGCATCGGCGGCGCCTCGGAAGGCTTTTTGCTCGGCACGCGTAAGGTCCTGCCGAAGCGTTTCGAATATCATTACGTGCTTTATAGCACTTTTTAGGACACATCTTTGCGATTGCGCCGGGTGGTTGCGGGGGTAGAATGCCTTGTATGACCACGCTCTCACGTCCGCTCGTTGCATTTATTACCGGGTTTGCCCTCTGTTTTCCCCTCTTCGCGCTGGCGGCGGAGTTCCGCACAGGAGACGCGGCAGTCTTTCAGAAAGATGAGACATTGAACGACGACCTGTATCTGCTAGGTGGCTCTATCACAAGCAGCGGAGCGCTTCGCGGGGACCTCATCACATTCGGGGGAAACATTTTGATCAACAGTACGGTCCTCGGCGACGTTGCGGTAGGCGGCGGAAATATTTCCATCCTTGCCGACGTTCATGACGATATCCGCGTGGCCGGCGGTACGATCGTAATTCAAGGCGGCGTTGTGGGCGATATTTTGGCTTCCGGGGGACAGGTAACGATATCTTCGCCCAAAGTCGGTGGAGACGTATCGGTGGCCGGTGGTGTGGTGCGCATTGATGCCCCCGATATCGCGGGGGATGTATCGCTCGCGGGGGGCGATATACGCATCGATTCCGCGATAAACGGGAACCTGGATGTGCAGGCCGAAAAGATAACACTCGGGCCCAATGCCCGCATCAAGGGCACATTCATATATAAATCGCCGAAAGAGGCGACGCTCGAGAGCGGAGCCGTCGTTTCGGGGGAAACCACGTATACGAAGAGCCCCGATATCCGCGAAGCGGCAAAGCTCGGATTGCTTGCGGTATTCTCCGTGTGGTTCGTAGCGAAGATATTCATGGTGTTCTCGGGCGCACTCGTTATCGGATACGTATTCCAGCGTTTCGCCGATATGCTGGTAGCGAACGCCGCCAAGCGCACACTCGCGGAATTCGGTCGGGGCGTCGTGTTCTTTATCGTGACACCGGTCGTTTCCGTACTGCTTCTCTTCACCGTCATCGGCATAGCGTTCGGTGTACTCGGATTGCTGGCCTACACCGCAATGCTTATCGTAGGTACCATGATGGCACCCATCCTTATCGGGAGCGTTGTGCACAAATTGATATTCAAACAGCATGAATTCGAGATCAGCTGGAAAACCATTCTGACCGGGACCATCCTCTACTTTGTCGTTGCGGCCATCCCGTTCGTCGGCCCGCTCATTGCATTCGGGGTCACGCTCATCGCTATCGGGACCGCCATCGGTATCAAGACAAAGGTTCTCGGCGAGTGGCGTTAGTGTCGGGTATACTCCCGGTATGGTTTTTGCACGAGTAACCCCGATACTCTTTGGCCTCTTGCTCGCTCTTACACTCGCTCTCGGAAATCCCGCGCACGCGCTCATATCGCACGAACACGGTTCGCATCATCACGAAGGCGAGAGTGTAGTGTGGCAGTCACTGCACTCGGCATTGCGCCACGAAGATAAAAAAATGTTGCCTGTATTCGATACGCTCGCAATTTTGGGATCGGTCACGCTGGTCGTGCTCGCACTCATACGCAAAAGAGAATATGTGCCCGTTTTCTACTCATTGCACGACGCGCTCAGGCGCGGCATTTTGCCGCACAGAAAGTTCGGATGAGAGGGATATCTTTTCCTATTCATCTAACTGTTCAATAAAAATGAAACGAATCATTCTCGCGGTGCCCATAGCACTTGCGCTCGCACTTCCGTTTGCGGTCAGTGCACACGAAGTGCAAGTATTCGAAATTAAAGGTACGCAGTATCAGGTAGTGATCGGGTCACTCAATGAACCGCTTGTCGTGGACGACAAATCGGGCGTCGACCTGCGCGTGAGCACGGTCGTAGACAAACAGCCGGTAGAAGGACTGCAGGATACGCTCAAAGTTGAGCTGATCGCAGGGGATAAGAAGAAAGAAATGGAGCTTGACACCGTGTACAACACACCGGGTTCGTATAAAGCGCCGTTCTATCCGACGGTCGCAACGACACTCTCGTATCGTGTGTTCGGCGAGATCGCGGACACTCCGTTCGACGTGACCTTCACGTGCCAAGCAGGCGGTCACGCTGAAGGCGCCGAAGATAAAACTCGGACCGAGATATCTGAAGGTGTAGCGCGCGTCTCGAAAACAGGTGGGTTCGGATGTCCTGGCGCAAAGGCGGACATGGGTTTTCCTGAGTTGTCTGCTGATATCCAGTCGTTGAAGGGAAGCGAGCAGGGCTCATCAATGGTGCCGTTTGCGGCACTTGCGATTTCGGTTATCGCGCTCGGTGCGTCGATCATGCGAAGAAAGTAAAACTCTTACACCCGGAGGGGATCGACCCCCTCCGGGTGGTAACGCATATGAACAAGATCACTGCAACAATAATCTTTTCCATACTCGCACTACCCGCGATCGCGTTCGCCCATGCAACTCCCTTGGAAATGCACCCACGATCAGGCTCCCAACTTCAAGAATCGCCGACGGAAATATCGATCCGATTCAGCGAGCGGCTTGAATCTGCTTCAAGCCGAATCAAAGTGACCGATGAGAGCGGGGCTCGAGTGGAAGAAGGTGTAGCGCACGTGAGTGACGACGGGTACACGCTTTCTGCGCCGCTGCGAGCGCCTGATGGTATTTATGCGGTCACCTGGAGCGTGGTGTCACAAGACGACGGGCATTTCACGCGAGGCTCGTACGCATTTTCTGTTGGCGCGCGTGCTGCCCCCACAGCTTCGAGCGAAGAGGTGGTAAAGATCGCTGGCGCAACAGAAGCCACACTTATGTTCATAGAGTTCGTGGGCAACAGTATTTTGTGGGGAATTCTAGCGCTCTACTTACTCTCAGGAGAGTCGCGTCTACGTAAGATGTTTTCTGTACTTGCCCTGTGTGCGGCCGCGAGCGCGCTCATTGGTTCTGGCGGCCAACTCCTTCTGAAATCACACGAACTTGCCGGACTACACGCAACGGGGTTGTGGGATGCCTTTCATTTGTATTCGCATACGGTGGCGGGGCACTCCACGATCGTACGCGGTATCGCACTCGTGCTTGGCGGTATTGGTGCGGCGTTGTTGGGTTTCCGCAGTAAGCATGTAACGGTCGCAATTCTCGGCATACCACTGCTCGTATTTGCGTACTATCGGGCGATCGTATCTCACGCAACAGCGAACCCATTCTTTCCTGATCTTTCGATATGGATGAATTTTGTGCATGTGATCGAAAAAGATCTGTGGCTCGGCGTGTTGTTCGTGTTTTGTGTCATCCTTGCCTCTCGTCACCGCGAATCAATAGTGCCGAGTGTATTGCCCCGCACGGTTGCGCTTTTGTCGGCAAATTTGGCAGTGTTGTCGGCGAGCGCCGGGTATATCGTGTGGCTCCATCTAAAAAGCTTTTCGAATATCGTATCAACTGCGTGGGGTCAGGCATTTCTACCGCTCGCAGTGTGCGCATTCTTTCTCATTGCACTCCACACGTATCACGTCGTGGGACTGCGATTTCGACCACATGTAATTAAGAAATACCTCGCTGCAACGTTTGGCGGAATGTGTGCGGCGGCAGCGTTCGTTGTCTTTTTCTCCTCGGTGGTGATCATAACCTCACCGCCTCCGCACGAGAGCGTTCGAGAATTTTCTAGTACCGATAAAGGAACAGAAATCACGCTCTCGCGCGCACCGTATGACGACACGATGGCGCTTCTTACTGTGACCGGGCCGCATGAAAAACCGACCGTAGTCATTGGGGCGCGAGATGGGGGGCTACAACCGGTTCTCATTCAGCGATTCGAGGGTGGATATATGTTTCCGTGGGCGCTCGTTGGCGCTCAGAATACCGTGACAGTGATCGCGCCACGCCCGGGTTCGTACGATGCGCAGGTGTCATTTGAACTCTCCAGTGCATTGTTCGCCAAGTCCGACGGACATGGACGCACCTTCGATTTTTTCACTCTCAGTATGCTCGTTCTCACGCTCATTGGGATCGTGTATTCGATCGTATTACGATACTTGAGTTCCGCGTTCGGCACTGTGGAGGTGCGACACGCAGGGCCGCGGGCACTCATTGGTGCGCTCCTCGCGTCAGTTGCTATCCTCGGTATTTCCGGCGGCACATCGGTTCTTCTCAAAAATGAGTTTGAGGCAGCGTGCGTGAATGATGGAAATATGTGGCACATGATGCAACCAACGTATGAGGGCGTGCCTACCTTGGGAGAGGCTCGCGAGGGTTGTATGTGGGGGATGGGGAAATATTTTTACCAATTTGCCGACCAACGAGAGTACGAATACCTGAGCTCGCTCGGCACAACAACGGTCAGAATGGATACACTACCGTTGAGTATTCGCGCAGGTGTGCCCGCGAAATTAAAGTTCACGCTCCGCAACGCTGATGGCACGCCCGCCACATTGCTCGTGGATATGGAAAAGTACATTCACGTTGTCGTCGTGAGTAAGGATGAAAGCGTGTTCGCGCATATTCACCCCGATGATGTGCGTCCGCTCACCGAGAAAGATATAAATTCATCGACCTTTACCGTAGAACACACATTCCCAACATCAGGTGAGTACCTGGTTTCGGTAGACTTTGCACATGGCACACAGCTTGAATCAAAACAGTTCACGCTTCAGATCTCAGGTTCTCCCGCGCAGGTCACCGACGTGAGAACGTATGTGTCCCCAGGAGTGTTCAGGGGATACACCGTTGCGCTCGACCATGGCGGAGCACGCGCAGAAGAGGTAACGACGCTTCGTTTCAATGTATCGAAAGACGGGGTGCCCGTAACGACATTGCAACCGTATCTTTCTGCCGTGTCGCATGTATCGGTCGTAAAAGATGACCTCTCCGAATTCATTCACACTCATGGTGAATATCACGCTCCTGGAACTCCGTATCCTCCAGTTGTCGTACGAAATGGCAAGATCATTCATTCGATGAGTTCAATGACTGCGCCCGCTACATTCGGGCCGGCGTTCGAAGCACACGTGCTCTTTCCGTCCCGCGGAAGATATACCGTTTGGGCGCAGATCAATACCGGCACTGAAGTCGTACCGACGAGTTTTACCGTCGACGTCGAGTAAACAAGTAAAGTCCGAATGCGAGGGCTATCGCGGCGGCCCCGCCCGCAAGACCGAACCAAAATTCGCGGCCATAGCGGAACTCTTCGCGGTACGGCGGCTCCACCGTAAAGAGGAGCGTTGCCTCGGATATCTCGGTATCACCCATGCTGTATCGGACAAGCATCGTGTACGGTCCGCTCTCCGGAATGAGTATCGAGAAGCCGGTCCCGCCGAACTCCGGTTTTGCGATGAGTCCGGAGAAAAGCGTTTCGCCCGCTCTGTCCGGGTTTGGTTCATTTACTTTTGAAATGCGCACCCACACGTTGTCGAATGCAACAGGGACAATGCGTGCCGCATCTTTAAATAACCGCAGGTCGAATCGCCCGAGGTCGCCGGCTACGATCGAGTATGCTTGGTAGTCGACATCGATGATGGCATTGGACGTTGTTGCGGTGAAGGTGAGTCCGGCACCGTGTGCACTCACTGCGTACGGCACGAGCGCGAGTGAAAAAAATATCACGCACGAGATGAACCCGAATGTTTCGGCGCGTGCACGCATACTACAGAGCGGAAGTGATGGTGAATGACTTGAAGCACGTTGCAGAACCCCCGTATCCGGAAACGTTCAGTGTTACGATTTGGCTGCTACCGGCGACACTCGAGAGGAAAAGCGAGCCCGATGAATATTGGTTGCCGTACGGCAGTGCAACAGGATCAACAGCGGTGTTGCTATGCGACCACGTAATAGTGTCCGCTCCGACTGTCGTCCATTTGAGGATGATGGTGTCTTTTGTGTAAGCATACGAATCTTTATCGGTCGTGACAGTGCACGACGGTTTTGGATGTGCAATGTGTGCCACGACTTCGCGCTTGATGGCGCTCGGAGAGGACGTGCTGTTGTCGCCGAGCCCGGTGCATCGAAGCGAGATGTAGGTCGGGTCATCGGAGATAACAACATTGGTGCTTCCGTTCACTCCCACATTTTCGGCAACGACAGTGGTAGCCCCTCCGACCGTCTTTTCCACACTGCAATTGTACGCATTGGACGAGGTCCACATGATGTTGGTGCTCATATCGGTGAGCTCCACGCTCCTTGGTGCAAAATAAAACGAATTAATAGACGGTGTAGCTCCCGCACCCAGCGTGACCGTGGTGGTAGCCCCGTCCGCGTAGGTGACGAGCGGGTTTGAAGGCGGGGGCGGGGTTACCGGAGCAGTAGATACGGGCGCAGCTGTTTGGGGTGCAGTCACTTGAGGTGTGGAAGACGCAGTGGTAGGTGTGCTGCCGGTTTCGCATGTGAGCAGTGCTGCACGAGTTCGTGCGCCGACGGAGCCGTATCCGGTAGAAGCTGCAGTGCCGCTTGAAACAATATTGCGCGATGCTTGGAAGCGCTGCACCGCTCGCTCCGTTGCCGGACCGAAGTAGCCGGTGATAGCGGCTTCGGGGTAGAGAGCAGCATTGGTTGCGAGGTAGGTTTGCAGGATGGTTACGTCGGCTCCGCGTGAACCGTATTTGAGTGTGCGTGCAATGGAGGGGCACGATACTTTTGCTGACGCGGTGCCCGTGAGTAAAAGGCCGAGTACGAGCGTAGCTACTGAAACGATGCGAAGTGTGTGGTATCTCATGGGAAAAGTATACCGCGTGCCGAAACCGACGCTGTACACAACGAGCCTAAGAATTATTCGGCCGTGCGATGGCGCCCTGGTCGATATGCGCGAGTTGCGCCGGTGTTGCCGGTGTTTGTTTGGCGAACACAGTGAGCTCTTTTTGCTTACGCAGTTCCTCTTCGAGTGCTGCGTTCGCTTTTTCCAGTTTTCGATACCGGAAGAAACTTTTGAATGTTTCCGGCAGGACCAAGAGAAGCGATATAAGGACTCCTAAGAGCACCGTCATAATGAGTACGACTGCAAGCGAGCCTTCGAATTGCCACGAGAAAAAAGACACCGATACGAGCGCCGTATTTTGTAATGCAAACACAACCGCTGCAGCGCCGAGGAGTATGCCGAGAACGAGTGAAATTATCATACAGGGAGTATACGCTACCTATTCATGGAGAACGCGTGAGGGGAGGAATTGGATCGTCCCTGTCTTTTTTGACCCATGCGGCCTGGGAAACCCACGGTTTTCCCAAACCTTCCTCCACGGGGAACTCCCGTTCCCCGACCCTTCCCATCCGTAGTTCAAAAGCACAAAACCTGCCGCGAGGCAGGTTGTTGTGTCTTTTGACCCTACCGGGAATCGAACCCGGATTAACGGCTTGAAAAGCCGGCGTCCTAACC